>JANYCD010000032.1 GCA_025360425.1 Sterolibacteriaceae bacterium | reverse complement strand
CTGATGACGCAGGACGGCGCAAGGCAGCCTCTGGCCGGCATCCGTGTGCTGGACTTCAGCACCCTGCTGCCAGGTCCGATGTGTACATTGATGCTGGCCGAAGCAGGCGCTGAAGTTATCAAGATCGAAAAACCGGGCAGCGGCGACATGATGCGTTCCTACGTCCCGCGCTTTGGTGATGAAGCGATCAATTTCGCAATCCTCAACCGCGGCAAGCGTTCCCTGGCGATTGATCTGACAAGGCCTGAAGGTATCGCACACGCGCTGCAACTGGTGCGCACCGCCGATGTGGTGATCGAGCAATTCCGTCCCGGCGTGATGAAAAAGCTTGGGCTGGGCTACGAGCAGTTGCGCGTGGTGAAGCCGAACCTGATTTATTGCTCAATTACCGGTTACGGACAGAGTGGACCGTTGGCGCACACTGCGGCACACGACCTCAATTTTGCCGCTGAAGCCGGCCTTCTTTCCCAAACCGCCGACGAACAGGGCAATCCGCAATTGCCGCCGGCCCTGATTGGAGACATTGCCGGTGGCACCTATCCGGCGCTCATCAACATTCTGCTGGCGCTGCGCCGCCGCGATGATGGCGGGGGAGGGTGCTGCCTCGACATCGCCATGGCCGATAGTTTGTTCACTACCATGTACTGGGGGTTGGGCAACGGTTTCGTCGCCGGGCAATGGCCGCGACCAGGGAGCGATCTGGTGACGGGCGGCTCGCCGCGCTACCAGATCTACCGCACCCGCGACGATCGCTTCATGGCAGCGGCACCGCTGGAAGACAAGTTCTGGAAGAACTTCCTCGGTGTTCTCGGTGCACCGCATCTGATCGATGATTCGGTCGACCCGCAAGGCATTCGTCGCGCCATCACCGACATCGTGCGTACGCGTGATGCCGCAGATTGGGAGGCGCGTTTTGCCGGTCTCGACGCGTGCGTCAACTTTGTGCGTACGCTTGATGAAGCAGTGAAGAACCCGCATTTCACCGCCCGCGGTTTGTTCGCGTACCGTATCGAAGACGGCGCAGGACGTTCGATGCCGGCCTTGCCGGTGCCGATCGCCGATATGTTTCGCGTCGATGCAGGCCATGCGCTACGCTATCCCGAATTGGGCGAAGCGCAGAACGACCCACACTACGGAGTGACCTGAAGATGCGCAATGCAGCGATCATCGGTACCGCCGCGATTCCGGTACGGAAATACCAGCGCAAGGTTGAGGATCCGATCCAGGTGGTCGAGCACGAGATGGTCGCCAAGCTGGTGGTCGAAGCCATGACCGATGCCGGCGTCGACAAGCATGAAGTCAATTCCATCGTCGTCGCCCATCCCCGGCCCTACACCAAGCAAAAATACTTCAGTACCTTCATGGCCAACTACCTGCGGCTACCGTGCTCGGGCATCGTCATGGAGACCATGGGCAACGGCATGACCGCGGCGCTGGCCTTCGACAAGGCGGTCGACGAAATCCTGCTCGGCCGCTCCGACGTCGCGCTTGCACTGGGCGTGAACATGGAAATGTCGGTCACCGCCGCCGAGCACATGGAGAACAGCGTGCGCGCCACCGGCGATGTCGATTTCCATTCGCCGGCCGGGTTCACGCCGATCTCCTGGTATGCGATGGATGCCATGCGTTACATGCACGAGTACGGCGTCACGCGCGAACAACTGGCCAGCGTTGCGGTAAAAAATCGTTACCACGCCAGCATGAATCCACTGGCGCAATACCGCACGTTGATCACGCTCGAAGAAGTGATGGCGCAACGTCCCATTGTTGAACCCCTGGGCCTGTATGAAGTTCCGCCGCGCGGCGATGGTGCGGCCTGTCTGGTCATCGCTTCGGAAGAGCGCGCCAAGGCACTCGGTCGACCTTATGTGTTGATTCGCGGCCGCGGTTTTTTCCATGAAGGTGCGCACCAGATCAACGAGGTACCCAACGACATGATCCGTTTCATCGCCGCCGAGACTGCGGCCAATACCGCCTACAAGGCGGCCGGCATCACCGCCGCCGATCTCGATTTCGCCGAACTGTATGCACCGTGCACCATCGTCGAAGTGCTGGTGAGCGAGGCCCTCGGTCTTGCGCCGCGCGGCGGCGGTGCGCGTGCCGCGCAGGAAGGGGAGACGCGTCTGGGGGGCAGGATTCCGGTATCCACCTCGGGCGGGCTGACTTCGCGCGGACATCCTTCGTATGCCACACCGCTCTATAACTTCGTAGAGGTGGCGGACCAGTTGCGCGGACGCGCCGGCCAGCGCCAGGTGGCGAATGCCGAGCTCGCGCTGACCAGCAACGAATTGGGCAATTACAACGCTGCTCTGGTGCACATTCTGGAGGCCAGGCGATGACGCTGGAAATTATCAAGGTCGATAGTGCACGCGCCTATCCACCACGCACCACTGCATTTACGGAACCCTATTGGCTGGCGCTTGGGGAAGGACATCTGCAAACCACTCGCTGCTGTAGCTGCGCCAAGCTCACTTATCCACCCAAGCCGATTTGTCCACATTGCTGGACCGATCAGGTCGAGTGGATTGAAATTGATCCACAAGGTGTTCTGTACACATGGACCCGTATCCACGCTGGTCCGGCGATGTTCGCTGCGGAGTTGCCTTACGAAGTGGGGATCGTTGATTTGAACTTGGGATTGCGCATCGCAGTGCGGCTGGTGCCAAGAGAAGGGCATGACTTCAAACCCGGGATGGCGATGTGCATGGTCGTGCTGCTTTATGGCGATGGTCCTTTGCTGGCTGCGGTGCCGGCATAGTTATCAGGGGAGTTGCCCATGTTGACCACTGTTGGATTTCGCGATATTGCTGCATCCGGTTCGAGCCGCATCGTTTGCCCTTTGTGCACTCACGACCAGAACCAGATCGGATCATGGACGCTGATTGATGTCGTCCCGGGTGAAGCAGCATCACCAGTCAAGACTTCGGTTCATGCTTTGGGATTCGAAGGTGGATGCGGATGCCTGTGGGAACTCCGCTTTAAAATTCTTCCGGGCAGAGTAGACAGTTACATTCATATTCTGCGGCCCTGCATCAATCGTGCCGGCTTGCAGCAGCCTGCTGATCCTGAAGCTGCTGCCAAGGCCCTGGAAGGGTATGAGCTGTAAGGTAGTTCCACGATCAGCTATGAGGCTGGAACAAAGTTGCGTTTCAGCAGAAGCATTCCGACTTCGCAATCGGAGTCATCCGATAAACGATGGTTGCATCCGTCGATTGGAAAGCACCTTTTTCGCATCGGCATATCTCTTTCGCAGGATCTTCAGGCTTTTTCCGCGCGCAATCGGCCAGAGTGAATGAATGAATCCGTAGGCAATCTGGGCGCGGAACCAGTCATCATGGATGTCTTCGTGTACCCATAGATCCAGCACGCCCATGAAATGCGCCATGAGCGAACAGGCGAGGGCGGTCCGGTCCTGTTCATTGGCCAGCAGTTTGTGTTCCATGGCGCCATTCAAGGTCGTTCGATAAAACACGAATGCATCCTTGAGAAATTTCGGGTGGTGGATCGGATCGGTCAGGCCGAGTAACACTTGATAAAGGGGACGTAGAAATGCGGGATCCCGCAGCAGGATGTCAACGGCGTTTTCCGCCGCTTCGATCACTTGCTCGATCGGGTCTGCCGAAGAATAGATCAGCGCTTCCTTCAGGAAAGACCTCAGGCTGCGCGTCAGCAGCTCGAAAAGCAGTCCTTCCTTGGAACCAAAAAAATTGTAGGGCGTCGCCGGGCTGACTTCAGCAGCACTGGCAAGTGCGCGCATGGAAAAATCAGTGCCACCGCTTTGGCGAATCAGCAGCTCGGCTGCATCCAGCATCTGCCGCCGTCGCGCCGCAGTTTGTTTTTCACGTAGAGACATTTTGCATTGAGAGAAAAACCGGAGATGTACCGGTCATGCTGCAAGTATAGGTCAAATAATTGGGTCCTTCGGCTCCGGCCACTTCTCTTCTATATTCCCTCTTTCACGTTTGTTCCGGCCCACAGAAACGTAGTTGACGAACGCAAATAATTAGTTCATGCTCTCATTTTATAGCATGCTATAAATTATATCCCGGGTGCGGCTAAATAAAGAAACTAGTGAAGCAAAGGCTGCCTTTAACAGTTTGCAAGGAGAAGACAAAATGAATGAACAAAACGTTGTTTGGTTCAACGATGCCGATGCCACCGACCTGTCGCGGGTGGGCGGAAAAGGTGCGAATCTTGGCAGGCTGACGCAAGCTGGTTTTGTCGTGCCGCCCGGATATGTGGTCGGCACAACGGCCTATTCGGCGCACGTTGAAAGCAATGACGGTTTGAGAAAGCGGATTTCCGACGTGTTGGCCAGAGTCAACTACAACAATGCCGATGAACTCGAAGTGTGCGTCACGCAAATCCGCAAGTGGATCGTGGAGACGCCGATGCCGGGTCCTCTGGCGGCCGAAATCGAACGCTCTTATGCAACGCTGGGGGCGGACTCCTACGTGGCCGTTCGTTCGTCCGGCACGGCGGAGGATCTCGAAGGCGCGTCATTCGCCGGGCTCCACGACACCTACCTTGATATCAAGGGAAATGGCAATCTGATCGACGCCGTCAAGCGCTGCTGGGCATCGATGTGGACCTCGCGGGCAGTGTTCTACCGCAAGACCAACAAATTCGACCACTTCAAGACATCCATCGCCGTGGTGGTGCAGACCATGGTCGAATCCGAAGTTGCCGGGGTAATGTTTACCGGCAATCCGATCAACGCTGCGACCGACCAGATCATGATCAACGCCAGCTGGGGCCTGGGTGAGGCGGTGGTATCCGGCATCGTCACGCCCGACGAGTACATCGTCAGCAGTCGTAACCTCAAGGTACTGAACCAAACGCTGGGCAGCAAGGAACACAAAATCATTCGCAATGCGCAGACCGGCAACGGCACGGTGGATCTGGTCACGCCCGAAGTGGAACGCGCGGCTTTTACCTTCAACGACGAACAGGTCGCCGCCCTGGCCGAAATTGGTTTGCGCATCCAGGCCGCCTACGAGGACTTTCCGCAGGATATCGAATGGGGCTATCGTGAAGGCAAGTTCTATGTCCTTCAGGCGCGACCGATCACCGCTGTGGATTTTTCGTGGGACGCCGACGTTACCGCCAGCGTGCAGGGCAACGATGACGCGGTGCCTTACGACAATATCTGGTCGCGCGTCTTCCCCGAAGAAATGTGGACCGGCGCGATTTCGCCACTGATGTTCTCGTGGCGTTGTTGGGGCCTCAACCAATGCCACAGTCTGGGCGTTCATGCCTACGGTTATCCCGAGCAGGACTACACCACGCGGCGTCTGTGGATTTATCACAAGGGTGTTTCGTACTACAACCCGGAAGCCGATCGTGATCGCATCAAGCAGTCGATCCCGCCGCAGTTGCGCCCCGGCATGATGCACAAGGTGCCCAAGGCCTGGCATGAGGAAATCCTCAACGCGCCTTTCGACTGGAATCGCTACATCGAGATGTTCATGCGCGTCGAGCAGAACCGTCCCGACATGGGCTATAACTGGTGGAAGGCGATCCGTGACGATTACATCAACAACCCCGAGTACCGCGCCAAGACTCGCCCGCGCACGCGTGAAGAATTCGGCGCAATGACCGACGATGAACTCAAGAGCCACATCGCCGATGTGGTCCGGCTCGAGATCGCCTCCTACGATCCGCCCTGGAACGGGCTACTCTGGTACATGGGTGAATCGCTGGGTTGGATCGGCTGGATTTGCGCCAACTGGTACACCGGCGACCGCTCGAATGTCTTCATGGATCTGGTGACCGGTACGCGCCAGGAAACCATCACCACCGAAGAAACATTCGCCGCATGGGAACTGGCGGATACGGTGCACCGCGATCCGGAGTTGAAGTCGATGTTCCAGAAGTACCCGGATGAGCGCTTCCTTCAAGAGAAGGCGGCGATGTGCGTAAACGGCCCGGCATTCCTGGAAAAGTATAAGAACTATGTGCGTGAGCGCGGCCATCGCGGTCACCCGGATCGCGACATTTACTTCCATCGTCGCGCCGACGATGTGATGGTGGATTTGCGCGTGATCCGATCCTTGATGGGTACTGCCAACCCGCGCATCCAGGAGCATCGCACGCGTGAGCGTCTGGAAGTATCGATCAAGCATGTCTATGACAATCTTGCCGGGCAGCCGCAGTTCGGTAATTTCAAGGCGATGCTGTTCAAGTTCCTGATCGACTTTTCGCACCACAGCATGGAGTTTCGCGACAACGAACGCGAGGTGATGGACTGGTCCACCTATGACATCAAGCTCGGCTTCGAGGAAGTCGGTCGGCGTTGCGTCGAGCGCGGTGGTTTGAAGGAAATGCGCGAGTGTTACTTCCTGACCATGGAAGAGCTCTATGTGGTGCTGGCCGGCACCGAGAACAAAAAGCTCACTCGCGCCAAGATCAATGCACGGGGCAAGAACTTCATTGCCATCGATACCAAAGCCAAGCACCCGGCCCCCTTCCTTCAATACGGTCGCCCCGCGCCGATTGATCAGCCTGAACTTTCGGGCGACGGCGTGCTGCGTGGCAAAACCACCAGCGTTGGCAAAGTCACCGGCACCGCACGCGTGGTGCTGGAACTATCGCAGATCGGGCGCGTGCAGCAAGGCGAAATTCTCATCGTGCACGCCACCGACCCAGGCTGGACGCCGGTGTTCATGCTGATCAAGGGCATCGTGCTGGAAACTGGCGGTCTTATCAGCCACGGTGCGCTGCTGGCGCGCGAGTTCGGCCTGCCCGGCGTGCAGATCGAGGGCGCCCTGCGGCTGATTCCGGATGGTGCGACGATCACGCTCGACGGCGACGCGGGAGTGGTCATCATTCACGACGATGACGAAGCACCCGCTGAGCTGCAGAAGGCCGCGTAACTGACTGGATCGGCAGACACTGACGGGCCGGGTTTTACGGTGAACACAAAAGGCCCGACGCCGAGTCGGGCCTTTTGTTATCTGCTCGATGGATGCCATGTTGCATGGCGGGCCTTTGCAATCAACAATACGATTGCAGTTGCTCGCGCGTCAGCAGGAATATTCTGGCTTCGCCGCCCGTGGCGTCTATCCAGGTGAAAGGCACGTTCGGATAGGCCGCCTCGACAAGATCGGCGTTGTGACCGACTTCCACCATGAGCAGGCCGTCGTCAGTCAGGTGATTTTTCGCGACTGCGAGAATGCGTCGCACGATGTCGAGGCCATCCGAGCCGGCTGCCAGGGCGAGTTGTGGTTCATACTGATATTCGGGAGGAAGTTCTGCCATTGACTTGTCGGTCACATAAGGTGGATTTGACAGGATCAAGTTGTAGCGGCGGTTCCCGAGTTTTTCGAACAGATCGGATTCGATCAGAGAGACGCGATCTTGCAGGCCGTATTCGCTGACATTGCGCTCGGCGACGGCGAGTGCATCTGCTGATAGATCTACGGCATCGATTAATGCATCGGGGAAAGTATGGGCCATGAGTATGGCCAGACACGCGGATCCGGTGCACAGGTCAAGCGCAGACTCGATGGATGATGGTTGTTGGACCCAGGGCGACAGTCCTTCTTCCAGCAGTTCCGCAAAATAAGAGCGCGGTACGATCACTCGTTCATCCACATGAAAGCGGAACTCGCCGATCCAGGCTTCACCGGTCAGGTAGGCGGCGGGGAGCCGGCGTGTGATGCGCTGCTGCAGGATGTTGAGCACCGCCAGTCTTTCGCTGTGCGTCAGGTGGGCATCCAGGAATGGGTCGAGACGATCGAGCGGCAAGTGCAGAGTATGTAGAATCAGCCATGAGGCTTCATCGTATGCGTTATCGCAGCCATGGCCGAAGAACAATCCGGTCTCGTTGAAACGACTGACCGCCCAGCGCAGCCAATCGCGCACGGTATGCAGTTCATCGACCATGTTGTCCATGGGTCCGAGCGTCTAGGCCAGCAGGCGTTTGAGGGCGCCTGCGTAAATTTTCGTCAGGGGCTCCAGGTCGGCGACTGCAATGTGCTCGTCGATCTTGTGCAAGCTGGCGTTGACCGGGCCGAACTCGACCAATTCGGAACAGATGTCCACGATGAACCTGCCATCTGAAGTGCCACCGGTTGTCGAAACTTGCGGTGTGATGCCGGTAGTTTCGGCGATCACCACCGAGAGCAGGTCGACGAGTTTTCCGTGTGGCGTCAGGAATGGCTTGCCACCCAGCATCCAGCGAATTTCATACTCGAGGCCATGCCGGTCGAGAATGGCATGAACCCTTGATTGCAGGCCTTCGGCAGTACTGGCAGTGGAGAAGCGAAAGTTGAAGACAACTTCCATGCTGCCCGGAACGACATTGTTGGCCCCGGTTCCGGCGTGGATGTTGGACATCTGGAAACTCGTTGGCGGGAAGTACTCGTTGCCGTCATCCCATTTTTCCGCCACCAGTTCAGCCAATGCTGCTGCGGCCAGATGGATGGGATTACGTACTTTCTCGGGGTAGGCAACATGACCCTGGATACCTTTGACAATCAGCTTCGCCGAAAGAGATCCACGCCGGCCATTCTTGATGGTGTCGCCCAGTGTATCCACGCAACTGGGTTCGCCGACGATGCAATAGTCCAATTTCTCATTTCTCGCTTTCAGTGCCTCAACGACACGTACCGTGCCGTCGGTTGCATCGCCTTCCTCATCCGAGGTCAGCATCAGGGCGATGGAACCTTTGTGCTCCGGCGTCGTGGCGACGAAACGCTCGATCGCAACGACAAAAGCTGCGAGCGAGGACTTCATGTCTGTGGCGCCGCGCCCATACAACAAACCATCTTTGACTACCGGCTTGAACGGATCGCTATGCCATTGGTCGAGCGGACCGGTCGGTACCACATCGGTATGGCCGGCAAAGCAGAGCAGTGGCGCAGCAGTACCACGCCGCGCCCAGAGATTTGAAACGCCGGCTGAATCAAATCGTTCCAGGCGAAAGCCGATTTGCCTGAGGCGTTCTGAGATCAGCTCAAGGCAGCCGGAATCGTCGGGAGTAACGGAAGGGCGCGCAATCAGGGCCTCAGCCAGCGCTTGAACAGACGTCATCCGATTTTTTTACTCGCCCATGTCCAGCGTGAATTCGGAGAAGGTGGCGCCCGAGGCGGATTGTTCTTCCCCTTCCTCGATCTTGACCTCTTCCTTCTTCGCCCCGGCACCCATGTCGGAGTTGTTGATCAGGTACAGTAGGTTGTTGGCGGAGTCGGCATGGGCAGTGGCGACCTCAAGCGTGATGACGCCGGATTTATAGAGATTGAACAGCGACTGCTCGAAAGTCTGAGAGCCGGGCGACATGCTTTGATCCATGGATTCCTTGATACCGACCATGTCGCCTTTTTCAACCAGGTCGGCGACGTGACGCGAATTCAGCATCACTTCGACTGCCGGTGTGCGGCCGCCGTCGGGCGTATTCACCAGCCGCTGCGACACGATGCACTTGAGCGACACAGCAAGGTCGGCAAGCAGGGCGGGGCGATTGTCGAGCGGATAGAAGCTGATGATGCGGGACAGGGCGTGGTAGCTGTTGTTGGCGTGCAGCGTGGCCAGGCACAGGTGGCCCGACTGAGCGTAGGCGACCGCCTGCGACATGGTTTCCTTGTCGCGGATTTCGCCGATGAAAATGCAGTCAGGCGCCTGGCGCAAGGCGTTCTTGAGGGCAAGTTGAAAACTGCGCGTATCCGAGCCGACTTCGCGCTGGTTGACGATGGACTTCTTGTTCTTGAAGATGAACTCGATCGGATCTTCCAGCGTCAGGATGTGGCCCGGTTTATTTTCGTTGCGCAAATCCAGCAGCGAAGTGAGCGTGGTTGACTTGCCGGAGCCGGTCGCGCCCACCATCAGGAACAGGCCGCGCTTTTCCATGATGACTTCGGCCAGGATGGAGGGCAGGTTCAGCGTTTCAAAACGGGGAATTTCCGCCGGGATGTAACGCACCACCATGGCTGGTGTGCCCTTCTGGCGAAAGATCGAGAGGCGGAAATTGCCGATGCCTTGCAACGCATAGCCGGTATTCAGTTCCAGCGTCTCTTCGTATTCCCGATACTGGATGTCGGTAAGTATCTCGTGGAGCAGACCGGTGATGGCCGGTGCATCCATCGGCTGCTGGTTGATCGGCACGGCCGTGCCGTTGATCTTGATGTTGATGGGCGACCCCACGGAAACAAAAATGTCCGAGGCTTTTTTCTCGGCCATCAGTTGAAACAGTCTGTCCATCGTTCCCATGTCGCCCCCTTTTTACGCTGTCAGTCGCGCAGCAGTTCGTTGATACTGGTCTTGGCGCGCGTCTTGGCATCCACCTTCTTGACGATGACCGCACAGTAGAGACTGTACTTGCCATCGCTGGAGGGCAGGTTGCCGCTGACCACCACCGAGCCGGCCGGTACCCGGCCATAGATGATCTCGCCGGTGGCGCGATCGTAGATCTTGGTGCTCTGGCCGATGAAAACGCCCATCGAGATAACCGAGTTCTCTTCGACAATCACGCCTTCGACCACCTCGGAACGAGCACCGATAAAGCAATTGTCCTCAATGATGGTCGGGTTGGCCTGCAACGGTTCGAGCACGCCACCGATGCCGACGCCGCCCGACAGATGAACATTCTTGCCGATCTGCGCGCAGGAGCCGACTGTGGCCCAGGTATCTACCATCGCGCCTTCGTCGACATGGGCGCCGATATTGACGAAAGAAGGCATCAGCACCACATTTTTGCCGATGAAGCTGCCGCGTCGCGCCACTGCGGGCGGTACCACGCGAAAGCCGCCGGCCTGGAAGCGATGCGTGTCATAGCCGGAAAACTTGGTGGGTACCTTGTCGAAATAATTACTAACGCCGTCAGTCATCAAACGATTGTCCTCAAGCCGGAAGGAGAGCAGCACGGCTTTCTTGATCCACTGGTGAGTGATCCATTGACCGTCGATTTTTTCCGCGACGCGCAATGTGCCGGCATCGAGATCGCCAAGGATGTGTGCCACGGCTTCGCCAATTTTGGCCGGCGCTTCACCCGGTTTCAGGCTGGCGCGATCTTCCCAGGCGTCTTCGATTATTTTTTGCAATTCATGCATGTCGTCGTTTCCAGTGGTTACAGTTTTCGGCAGAAGTCGGCAATGCGCTGCGCCGCCTCCAGACATTCGTCCACTCCGGCCACCAGCGCGATGCGAAGAAAGTTTTTTCCGGGGTTGCCGGCGGCTCCCTCACGCGCCAGAAAGCTGCCGGGCAATACCGTCACATTATATTGTCGTTGCAGCTCACGGGAGAATTCCGTATCGGTGATGGACGCGTATTTAGCCATCGAGGCCCAAAGATAGAAACCGGCGTCAGGGATCCGGGTCTCCAAATGAGGCGCCACAATCGGTGTGACCCGGGCAAATTTCTCGGCATAGAGACGCCGGTTTTCGCGGACATGCGCTTCGTCATTCCAGGCCGCAACGCTGGCATGCTGGATTGCCGGGCTCATGGCGCCGCCCTGATAGGTCCGGTAGAGCAGAAATTTTTTCAGTATCGCGGCGTCGCCGGCAACGAAACCCGAGCGCATGCCGGGTACGTTGGAGCGCTTTGACAGGCTGGAGAACACCACCAGATTGCGGTATTCGCTGCGTCCGAGCTTGCTCGCAGCTTCCAGCGCGCCCAGAGGTCTGGCAGATTCATCGAAGTAAATTTCGGAATAACACTCATCAGCGGCGATGACAAAATCGTGGCGGTCGGATAGCTCGAATAGCGTCTTCCATGCGTCCAAATTCATGACCTTGCCGGTCGGGTTGCCCGGTGAGCAAACATAAGCCAGTTGCACGCGCTGCCATTGTTCTTTGGTCAGTGAACCGAAGTCCATCTCGAAATCGGTTTCGGGGCGGGTGTCGAGAAGCACCGGTTCGGCGCCGGCGAGATAGGCCGCCCCTTCATATATTTGGTAGAACGGATTGGGGCAGGCGACCAATGCACCGGATCTGGAAGAATCGACGACAACTTGCGCGAAAGCGAACAAGGCCTCGCGCGAACCCAGCACGGGCAGTACCTGCGTCAGCGGATCTAGGGTCGGGATGGCATAGCGCCGGGTGGCCCAGGCGGCAATGCTGAGTCGCAGTGCCTCCGTGCCCAGCGTGCTAGGATAATTCGCGAGTCCGGATAGACCCTCAATCAGTGCCTGTTTGATGAATTCCGGAGTTGGATGCTGAGGCTCTCCAATGGAAAGCCGGATTTCCTTGAGATGTGCCGGCGGGGTGACCCCATCAAACAATTGACGCAATCTTTCGAAGGGGTAGGGCTGCAGTCGGGCAAGATGAGGATTCACGGCAATGGTTTGGGTCGCGTCAAAGGAGAATTATAGGCGATGGTCGGACGAGAGAAGACCGTAGCGATCGCTTCGCTATTGACCGGGTCGACCGTCTGGGGGCTGATCTGGTATCCCTATCGGGTCATTGAGGCTGCCGGAATGGGCGGCGTTCAGGCCAGCCTGCTCACCTATCTGGTGGCCTTTGTTTTCGGTGTGATCGCATTTCAGGCGACGCTGCGCACCGCGCGTTTTTCGTGGTGGCTGCCAGCCATTGCAGTGGCTGCGGGTGGCTGCAACATCGGCTATGTACTGGCTATCCTGCATGGCGAAGTGATGCGCGTGTTGTTGTTGTTTTATCTGTCGCCGCTGTGGACCGTGCTCCTGTCTGGGGTTCTGCTCAAGGAGCACCTCAACAGGAATGGAGCGAAGGTGATTGCCCTTTCCCTGTCCGGTGCCGTGATCATGTTGTGGCATCCGCGTCTGGGGTTTCCCTGGCCGGGTAATTCGGCTGAATGGATTGGTCTTGCGGCGGGGATGTGCTTTGCCTTGCAGAACGTCCTGATTCGCAAGACGGTTGCCTTGTCCATTGAACTCAAGTCCATCGCTGTATTTTCCGGTGTCATCGGACTCGGGCTGATATTGATGCCGTTTGAACCGATGTCGTCGATTTCCGGATTGGACAACGGTGACTGGATGATTCTGGCTGCGATTGGCATCGTGTTGTTGGTGGTCAATGTTGTGGTGCAGTTCGGCCTGATGCGGCTGCCCGCCAATCAGGCCATCGTGATCTTTCTGTTCGAACTGGTGGTGGCAGCAATATCTTCATGGCTGCTCGCCGGCGAGGCGATGGGGCTGAAAGAATGGGTTGGCGGTGCGATGATCATCACGGCCAGCGTATTTTCCGGAAAACTGGAACAAAAGGCGGCAACTGGCTGACTGTGCCGGTTGCGGTCGGCATGTTAGAATCCGCATGGAAATATCGGGCGGTTTTCCGCTACGGAAAATCTGCTGTTACTCCCCCCACTTTCAACACTTGATGTGCAGGAGCATGCGCTGGAATTCGTAGCCACTTGCCGTCAATTTGCTTAGGCTAACCGTCATGAAAATACTTGTTCCAGTCAAACGCGTCGTCGATTACAACGTCAAGGTCCGCGTCAAATCCGACCAGACCGGCATGGAAACGGCCAACGTCAAGATGTCGGCCAATCCTTTTGATGAAATCGCCATCGAAGAGGCGGTACGCCTGAGGGAAGCGGGTATCGCGACTGAGGTCATCGCTATTTCCTGTGGTGTGACCGCCTGCCAGGAAACGCTGCGTACCGCGCTGGCCATTGGCGCCGATCGGGCCATTCTGGTCGAAACCGATGCCGAATTGCAGCCGCTGGCGGTTGCCAAGATACTCAAGGCCATCGCCGACAAGGAAGGCCCCGGTCTCATCATCGCTGGCAAGCAGGCCATCGATGACGACAGCAACCAGACCGGCCAGATGACCGCCGCATTGCTCGGCTGGCCGCAAGCCACCTTTGCCTCCAAAGTCACTATCGCCGACGGCAAGGCCCAGGTGACCCGCGAAGTCGACGGCGGCCTTGAAACCTTGAGCATCAATCTGCCTGCGGTTATCACCACCGATCTGCGCCTCAACGAACCGCGTTACGCGACGCTGCCCAACATCATGAAAGCCAAGAAGAAGCCTTTCGAGATCATCAAGGTGGCGGATCTTGGCGTCGACATCACGCCGCGTCTCAAGACGATCAAGGTCAGCGAGCCGCCCAAACGCACTGCCGGCGTGATGGTGCCGGACGTGGCCACGCTGGTCGCCAAGCTGCGCAGCGAAGCCAAAGTCATTTAATCAGTACTCGACCGCCGACTACCTCAATATTTGAAGGATTCCGAAATGAGCATTCTTGTCCTGGCCGAACACGATAACAACAGCATCAAACCTGCGACCTTGAAGGCCGTTGCCGCTGCCGCACAATGCGGCGGCGATGTGCATGTCGTCGTCATTGGCAGCAATTGCGGCGGCGCTGCCGATGCGGCCGCTGCAATCAGCGGTGTCGCCAAGGTTCTCGTCGCCGATGCCGCGCAGTTTGCCGATGAGCTGGCCGAGAACGTTGCGGCCCAACTGGTTGCTCTCGCCGGCGCCTATACGCACTTGCTGGCGCCTGCCACCGCTTCGGGCAAGAACATCATGCCTCGGGTCGCGGCCCTGCTGGATGTGCAGCAGATATCCGAAATCACATCGATCGAGTCGCCCGATACCTTCGTGCGTCCGATCTATGCCGGCAACGGCATGGCGACGGTGCAGTCGCTGGATGCAAAGAAAGTCATCACTGTTCGTATCGCCTCTTTCGACCCGGTTGCTGCAAGTGGCGGCACGGCCGCCCGTGAGGCGGTTACCGTCGTCGCTGGTCTGGGAATTTCCAGCTTTGTCGGCCGCGATCTGGCCAAGTCTGATCGTCCGGAACTGACCGCCGCCAAGGTGGTTGTGTCGGGCGGGCGCGGCATGGGCTCCGCCGACAATTTCAAGATTCTCGAACCTCTGGCCGACAAACTTGGCGCTGCACTGGGGGCCTCGCGCGCAGCGGTGGATTCGGGTTTTGCGCCGAACGACTGGCAGGTTGGGCAGACCGGCAAGGTGGTTGCGCCGGAACTTTATGTGGCCATCGGAATCTCGGGTGCGATCCAGCATTTGGCCGGGATGAAGGATTCAAAAGTCATTGTGGCAATTAACAAGGATGCCGATGCGCCGATTTTTGCCGTTGCCGACTATGGTTTGGTCGGTGACCTGTTTCAGTTGGTGCCGGAGTTGGTCGGCGCGCTTTAACAGTTCTGTAATACCCAGGAACAACGGCGGGGACCAGATTCTGGTCCCCGCCGTTGGCATTTTAGAGGTCGGGAGATATGACAGCTGAATCACCAGGCCAAAACTTGACGCTCCTTACTGTCTGTCCCCGCCGTGCGTGCGGGAATCGACCGGATGGGTTGGGCGGCCACGAAAATAAGGTACAGAATTTTTAATTAACCCGATTTTCGAACTATAGTAGCCATATGGATTTGCTTTGCCGATTCGCGGGACTTCCAGATGCCCTCAAGTGAGAAACGCCTTTCGCGACTCGACCTGAATCAACTGGTCGTTTTGCAGACATTGATGGATCAGCGCAGCGTTACCCGCGCTGCGAAGAGCCTTTTTGTGACCCAGTCGGCAGTCAGCAAGTCTTTGCAGCGCATGCGGGTGTTTTTTGGCGACCCATTGTTTCTTCGCTCGGCTCAGGGGTTGCTGCCAACTCCGCGCATGGAAGAGTTGAGCCTCGTCATTAACAAAAGCCTGGAGCAGCTCGAAGATTCCGTCTTCGCACCGCCTTTCAATCCGCAAAAGGTCACTGGGGTGCTGCATATTTCCATCCCGGAAATGTTCGCGTTGCGGTTGATTCCGGATCTGATGTGGATTATCCGCGCACAATCGCCGGGACTGTTGCTCAAGGTCAGCGATGCCACGATGAATCATCTTGAGTTGCTTGAGGCCGGTGAAATAGACTTCTCGATCGATGTCATCCAGAAAACCGGTGACATGTTTGATACCACCCAGCTTGACGCACACTTTCTGGCGGGCTGGGTGCGCCATGGGCACCCGTTGACACGCAAGCGCGTGAACAGTTTTGATGACTTCATGGCCTATCCTGGCGTGATTGTCTACCAGGGCAGCTTCCAGCAACACAAGGGTTTGGCATTGCGGATGCCGGAACGAGCGCTGAGGGAGAAAATGATCGCGTCAAATGTGCTCTTGACTTCCCAGTTGATGACGGCGGTGGAAGTCATCCAAGGCAACGACGGCGTCATCTTTGCGCCGGACTACATGTTTGATTCGTCCATCATGGACAGGTTTGTTGCACCAGTATTCTGTCCGGAATTCAAGGAAAACAAGTTTACCCTGACCCTTATCCAGCACCGCAGGACGGTTAACTCACCGCTTCACAAATGGGTAAGGGAACAGATCATGGCCGTCTATCGGGGGAATAAAAAATTGTCACTCCCCCAAGTGTGCCTGGTTGAACATGCTGAACATGCCTGACGAAAAGTTGCGCATGCCGGTCGTGTTTTTCGGGCATGGCAATCCCATGAACGCTCTGTTGGAAACGCCTTACAGCGCAGCATGGTGGGAGATCGGAATCTCGGTCCCGAAACCGAAGGCGATCCTGATGGTGTCCGCCCATTGGACTACCCGCGGCACTGCGGTAACCGCGATGGAGTCACCGCGCACCATTCATGATTTCGGCGGTTTCCCGCAGGCACTGTTCGAGGTGCAATACCCCGCGCCGGGCAGTCCCGCGCTGGCGGAGCGAGTGCGCGATCTGCTGGCGCCTGTCGAAGTGGGGCTGGATGACAGCTGGGGGTTGGATCACGGTACGTGGTCGGTGCTGGTACACGCCTTTCCCAAGGCCGATGTACCGGTGGTGCAGTTGAGCATTGACGCGATCCAGCCGCCGGAATTTCACTATGCCCTCGGCAAACGGCTTGCGCCGCTGCGCGATGAAGGGGTGCTCATCGTCGGCAGTGGCAATGTCGTCCACAACCTGGGCATCCTCAATTGGGCGCCCGGCGCAGCTCCCTTCGATTGGGCGGTCCGTTTCAATGACAGGGTGCGGGATCTGCTGACGCAACACGATCACGCGTCCCTGATTGCGTATTCAAGCATGGGACAGGATGCGCGGCTTTCCGTGCCCACGCCGGAGCACTACCTGCCGCTGCTCTATATCATTGCCATGCATGAGAAGTGTGAACCCATCGATTTTGCGGTGGACGGCATCGAACTGGGTTCGGCCGGCATGCTCTCGCTCGTGATAGGCTGATTTTTTCCGCGGCGGACAAAAAAGGCTTGCTTTTTTCACTTGACTGTATTTATATACAGTCTTGGACAAAAGGAGCATAGCCATGGACCTTACCCCGCGTCAGCAGGAAATCCTCGATTTCATCCGCAGCAGCCTGGAGGTGCTCGGCGCACCACCGACGCGGATGGAAATCTGCAATGCCTTCGGCTTTGCCTCGCCTAATGCCGCTGAAGACCACCTCAAGACTCTGGCGCGCAAAGGCGTCATCATCCTCGACGCTGGTTCTGCACGCGGCATTCGCCTGGTGGAACAGCTTGGGCTGCCGCTGATCGGTTCGGTGGCGGCGGGCAGCCCGCTGCTGGCGGTGGAGAACCAGCTTGGCAAGCTGCAAGTTAATCCTGCGTTGTTCAGCCCGCGTGCCGATTATCTGCTGAAGGTGCGCGGCAACAGCATGACCGGCATCGGCATGCTTGATGGCGACCTGCTGGCAGTACATAAGACCTCGGAGGCCCGCAGCGGCCAGATTGTCGTCGCCCGATTGGGCGACGAAGTCACCGTCAAGCGCCTCAAGCGGCGCGGTGGGAAAATCGAGCTGCTTGCCGAAAATCCGCGCTACAAGCCCATCGTGGCCGACAGTTCGCTGGTCATCGAAGGCATTGCCGTGGGCCTGATCCGCAACGGCGATGCTTTATGAACGCTGCAATCCCCCTCGCTGAAATCCTCGCCCGGTCCGATGTCTGGCGCGGCGATCATGTGGCAAGCACTGTCCTGCCTGGCGTATCCAGCGGTTTTGCCGCGCTTGATGCCGAACTACCCGGTGGTGGCTGGCCACGTGGGGCACTCACCGAAGTCTTGCTGGATGGTGTCGGCCTGGGCGAAGTTTCCATGCTGATGCCGGCTTTGTTGCGCGTGAAGGAAATGGGTGGCTGGTCGCTGCTGGTGGCTCCTCCGCATCCGCTGCATGCGCCTGCCTGGGCCGCCGCAGTGGAAGACCTTGCGCGTCTCGCGGTGGTTTCCCCCATACAGAGACGGGATGGTCTGTGGGCCGCAGAGCAAGCCTTGGCCAGCGGTGCGCCTGCGGCTGTGGTGTGCTGGGCTGTACAGGCCGATTCCCGACAAGTGCGGCGGCTGCAAGTTGCCGCTGCCGGTGGCAATGCACTGGCCTTCCTGTTTCGTCCGGCCCGAGCCGCGGAGGACTCTTCGGTCGCACCCTTGCGACTCGTCTTGTCCAATGGACCTCGTGGCGCGCTCGGGGTCAGCCTGCTCAAACGGCGTGGCCCGCCGTGTCACCAGACTTTGTATCTCGATCTACAGCGACCTGCAAAATGGCGCGATGACTATGAATTCGCTGTGGCTGGCAATCTATCTGCCGGGGCTTCCGCTCGAAGCCGGCAGCCTGCCGTCATCACCTAGCGCTGTCGTCGAGCAGGGACGCATTCTCGTTTGCGACGATGCGGCCCGACGGGCGGGGGTAAACACAGGAATCGGTGTCGCCGCAGCGCGCGCGCTGGTGCCCGCGATCACCCTCGTCAAGCGTGATGCCGCACGCGAAGCCGCGGTGCTGCATGCGCTGGCCTGCTGGGCCGGCGGCTTCACGCCACGTGTCACACTGACGTCCTGTGCTTTGCTGCTGGAAGTCGGCGCTTGTCTGCGCCTGTTTGGTGGTTTGGAAAAGCTTCTCGCGGTGGTGACGGAAGGCGTGCGAACGCAGGGCTTCACCGCCCATATTGCTGTAGCCATGACACCCTTGGGTGCGCTTTGGCTGGCTGAAAGCGGAATCGCTACGGTTTGCCTCGACCAGAGCACGCTGCGCCAACAATTGGATGCGTTGTCAATATCCGTGCTGCCCGGCAAAGCGGCAGAATTGCTGGCACGCTTTGGCGTAGCCACGCTGGCGGATGCACGCAATCTGCCTTCCGCCGTCCTGGCCAGGCGCATCGGGACGGAGGTCGTCAATCTCATGGCGCGCGCTTTCGGCAACATGTCTGATCTGCGGCCCGACTTTGTTTTTCCCGATCAATTCCAGTTGTCTCTGGTGTTGCCGGCGCCGGTGGAAACTGCCGCTGCACTGCTGTTCGCCGCGCGTCGTCTGACATCGGCACTGACCGGCTGGCTTGCAGCGCGCCAGGCCGGCCTGCGCGAACTCGCGCTGCGCTTGTTGCACCGGCAGGGCGATACCCTGGTCAGCCTGCAGTTTGCCGATCTCACCCGTGACGGCGAACGCATCGAGCGCGTGCTGCGCGAACGCATCGAACGCATCGCGCTCAAGGCCCCGGTCGAAGCGCTGCGGCTGGAAGCGGTAAGCGTGATTTCGCTGCCGGGACGCAGTGCGGCCATGTTCGATGATGCGGATGCCGCGCGGGATGCGATGAATACCTTGCTGGAGCGGCTGCGTGCACGGTTGGGGGATGGGCAGGTTTACCGCCTGACAGCGCATGCCGATCATCGTCCGGAATGCGCCACTCGCCATGTGGCCATCACTGAAAAAATTGACAGCAGTGAACCAGCATCTTTTCAGCGACCATTTTTGTTGCTCGACCAACCGGAGTCATTGCCGGAAGTCGATGGTCGACCCCATTGTCGCGGACCCTTGAAATTGATGGCCGGGCCGGAACGCATCGAATCCGGCTGGTGGGATGGCGGCGAAGCAACCGGCGACGTGCGTCGTGATTACTTCGTCGCCTGCTCCGCCGACACACGCTGGTTGTGGATCTATCGGGAATGTCGGGCGCCGGGCGGCTGGTTCCTGCAGGGATTTTTCGCTTAAAGCTAAGATATAGTGTGCTAAAATTTTAAATTAAATGACCATTTTTTATTAAAAAGGTGACCTCATGGATGTGCCCGTTAAAGAACTGAAAGCCCGTCTCGCCTATTACTTGCGTTTGGCGGGAGATGGTGAAGCAGTGGTGGTGACTTCCCACAAGAAGCCCTTGGTCCGCCTTGCACCTGTTGAAATTTCTCCTGAAGGATTACCGGATATCCTCGGGGTTCGCTGGAATCAGGGTCGGTCTCCTTATGCCAAGCGTCGTCTGGATAAATTGCCAAAAATGACTGGAGAGCCTCTTTCTGACTGGATTCTTGGGAATCGCAGATGAAGCTCCCGGTCTATCTCGACAGTTCGGCCATCGTCAAGCTCTATGTACGGGAAAGTGGTTCTGCCGAAACGCTCAAGTTGGCAGGAAGTGCGGATCTTGTCGTCTGTTCGGATCTTGGCTACGTGGAAGTACGGGCCGCGCTTGCCGCCGCCTGGCGCGGACAGCGCCTGCGCGACAACGATTATGCTGACGCCGTCAGTTTGTTCAGACGGGATTGGATTGCCTATTCAACGGTGTCTGCTGACGCTGCACTGATGGAACGTGCGGCCGAACTTGCTGAAGGTTTTGGTTTACGCGGCTATGACAGCATTCATCTGGCCAGCGCTGACCGTATTCGTTTGTCGATGCCGGGGCTATTGTTCGCAAGTTTCGATCTCACATTGAATCGCGCTGCCAAGCTGCTGGCTTTTGCTCTACCGGATTTTGTACCTTTCAAATAGTGGCTCACCGGGTGAGCTTTCAGAAGGGATAACATGCCTGCCACATTATTTGGGGAAAAACTTCTATGGCCTGCCTGACCAAACTGATTGTTGTGGATTCCTATACTCGGTCGAGGATTCGGGAAATTCGGCTTGATGGGCATGCACATGTGGCGAGGCGTAACGGACGTGGAAAAACCACTCTAATACGCCTGATCCCTCTACTTTATGGCGAGCAACCTCGAGGTTGTTCAACCTACGGGAACGGTAGTTCGCTCCCTGCGTGATTTCATGCTCAGTCCCTGTCTGGAGAATGTGCGGAACTTGTAGTGCAACTCCAGCAACGGCGCCGTGGTCTCGACCAAGAACGAATGATTGCTTATCGCATACCGCTACGTCTTTGGCGGTTTTGATGACCAATCAAGGGTGGTAATGCCACGCTTGCCCGATTACGCCGAGCTGCACTGCCTCTCCAATTTCAGTTTCCTGCGCGGCGCTTCGCATGCGCAGGAACTGGTGGCGCAGGCAAAGGCACTCGGCTACACGGCACTGGCGATCACCGACGAATGCTCCTTGGCCGGCATCGTGCGTGCGCATGTCGCAGCGAAGTCGGCGGGACTCAAGCTGCTGATCGGCACCGAGATTGTTCTTGCCGACGGAATGAAGCTGGTACTACTGGCGCAGAACCGCGCCGGCTACGGCAATCTCTCGGCCATCATCACGCTGGGCCGGCGTCGTGCGGAAAAGGGTGCTTATCAACTTGTGCGCGGCGATCTGGCGCATGGTGTGCCGGATTGCATCGCGCTGTGGCTGGCGCCGCGTACAGCCAGCGCGGCAGATGGGTTGTGGCTGGCGGAATGTTTTCCCGATCATTGCTGGATCGCTTTCGAACGTTACTTGCAGGCCGATGATGCCGAACGCCTGGCACAAGCGCGCGTCTTGTCGAAGGCTACCGGCTTGCCGTTGGCGGCGGCTGGCGACGTGCATATGCATGTGCGTGCACGCCGGCCCTTGCAGGACATACTGACGGCACTGCGTCTGAAGACTTCCGTTGATCGTGCCGGGCACGCCTTGTTTCCCAACGGCGAACGTCACCTGCGTTCCAGGTTGATACTGGCGCGTCTTTATCCATCCGAGCTGTTGGCCGAAACCGTGCGCATTGCCGCGCTGTGCGAATTCTCGCTGGATGAACTGCGTTACGAGTATCCGGAGGAGATCGTACCTCCCGGCGCGACGCCGGCTTCGCATTTACGAGCTGAAGTGGACAAGGGGCTATCCGGTCGCTATCCCCAAGGTGCTTCGCAAAAAGTGCGAGACCGTATCGAACACGAGCTGGCGCTGATCGCCGAACTTCGCTACGAGCCTTATTTCCTCACCGTCTACGACATCGTGAATTTCGCCCGTGGCGTTGGCATTCTTTGCCAGGGGCGCGGTTCGGCGGCCAACTCGGCGGTGTGTTACGCGTTGGGCATCACTGAGGTTGACCCGGCCTGCTCGGAATTGCTGTTCGAACGCTTTCTGTCGAAAGAGCGCAATGAGCCGCCCGACATTGACGTGGATTTCGAGCACCAGCGGCGTGAGGAAGTGATCCAGTACATCTATGCCAAATACGGCCGCGAGCGTGCTGCCCTGGCCGCGACGGTGATCAGTTATCGCAGCCGCTCGGCGCTGCGCGATGCGGGTCGGGCGTTGGGTATCGATGTGGATAAGATCAATGCACTGACGGCGTCGCTGGCCTGGTGGGATAGGCGTGAGGAATGGCCGCAACGCTTTGCCGAGGTGGGTCTCGATCCGCACAGTCCGCGCGTTGAAAAATGGCTGTGGCTGGCACGGGAATTGATCGGCTTTCCGCGTCACTTGTCGCAGCATGTCGGCGGCTTTGTCATCAGCAGGGGGCGGCTCGATCGTCTGGTGCCCATCGAGAACGCCGCCATGGCTGGCCGCAGCGTGATCCAGTGGGACAAGGACGACATCGATGCGCTGGGTCTGATGAAGGTGGATGTGCTGGCGCTGGGCATGCTCAGCGCAATTCGATATGCACTGGAGTGGATTTCAAAGCGCAGCGGACAACGTTTCCACATGCAGGATATGCCGCGCGAAGATCCGGCGGTTTATGAAATGATCAGCCACGCCGACACCATCGGCGTGTTCCAGATCGAATCGCGTGCGCAGATGTCCATGCTGCCGCGCCTCAAGCCGGCCAGCTTCTATGATCTGGTGATCGAAGTGGCCATCGTGCGACCGGGGCCGATCCAGGGCGGTATGGTGCATCCATATCTGCGGCGGCGGCAGGGATTGGAGCGGGTAAGTTATCCCTCCGTTGCCGTAAAAGGTGTGCTGGAAAGAACCCTGGGTGTGCCGATCTTTCAGGAACAGGCCATGCAGCTTTCCATGGTTGCCGCCGGCTTCACGCCGGGTGAGGCCGATCAATTGCGCCGCGCCATGGCAGCATGGAAGCGCAAGGGCGGACTTGCACCCTTCAAGGAGAAGCTACTGGGCGGCATGGCCGAGCGCGGCTACACGGCGGAATTCGCCGCAGCATTGTTTCGCCAGATCGAGGGCTTCGGTGACTATGGTTTTCCCGAGTCGCACGCCGCCAGCTTCGCGCTGCTGGCGTATGCGTCGGCCTGGCTCAAACGGTATGAGCCGGCGGCCTTTCTAGTGGGGTTGCTCAATGCACAGCCGATGGGCTTTTATTCATCTTCCCAATTGATCCAGGATGCACGGCGCCATGGCGTCGAAGTACGAGCGGTGGACGTGGCTTCCAGTGCATGGGAGGCAACGCTACAGGGTGAGAAATACTCAGCCGTGCGCCTGGGATTGCGGCAGATTGGAGGACTGAATCGGGAGGCCGGAGAACGCGTCGCAGGCGCACGGCCATTCATGGATGTGGCCGATCTGGTGCGGCGGGCAAATCTGAATCGGCATGAAATGGATGCGCTTGCGGCGGCGGGGGCTTTGGCGACGCTGGCCGGGCATCGGCGTCAGGCCGCCTGGGCAGTGGCTGCTGTTCCCATCCAGCGCGATCTGCTGCTGGATGCCCCCGCAGCGGAAATAAAGACATTGCTCGCAGCGCCGCGAGAGGGCGAGGATGTCGTGAGGGATTACGCGACACTGGGCCTGACCCTTGGCCACCATCCCTTGAGTTTGCTGCGCCAACATCTGGATCGTCGCTACACCACGACGCTGGGCTTGCGCACGCTCGGTCACACCGGTCCGGCGCGCTGTGTCGGCATCGTCACCGGTCGCCAGCGCCCGGGAACGGCGAGTGGCGTGGTGTTTTTGACTTTGGAAGACGAGACAGGACTCGCCAATGTGATCATTCATCCGAAGCTTGTCGAGCGTCAGCGGCGAGAGTTGCTCGGCGCAAGATTGCTGGGTGTGCTGGGTGTGCTGCAAAGGGAAGGCGAAGTAGTCCATCTGATCGCCAAACGGCTGGTGGACCATACCGCGTTATTGGGCCGGTTGCCGACCAGCAGCCGGGACTTTCATTGAGTGGAAGAATAAGGTCGCGGCGAGAAGCGGAACACCTCGGGATCGTTCGTATCAACGACGCCCTTGACCCAACCCATGAAGGGTGAGCCGTAGGTTTCCACCCGCGTAAAGTTCGCCACGGATTTGAAGGTTTGCGCATCAAATAAAGGCTTGTCGATTCGTTCGTAATGCGTATCGCCGTGGGCCAACACCACCTTGCCAGGGAAGGCCAATGTTTGCTCGCGCAACTGCTTGATGAAACCCTGGTAGGCGAGGTTGGTGTGTCCCATGGCGTCCGCCTCAAAATCCGGATCGGCCTGAATTGCGATGAGGATGCCGGGCATCTTGCGGGCTTTGGCGATGGCGAAGGACTCATGCAGCCAGTGTGCGTTGGCACGGCCACGCGCAAGAAATTCCGCCGAAGGTTGCAACGGATTTTTGCCGATATTGTTGTCGCTGCCCGGAATGTTGAGGCCGACGAACAGCACGCCGCCCATTTCCCAGCGCACGTTTTCGACATAGGCTTCGAAACCCGCCTGCCTGCTCTGACGTTCCAGCTTCAGTTTGCGCTGGCCGAGTGCGAAGTCATCGGCGAAAAACAGTTGGCGCAGCTTGTGCAGGCGCTCTATTGGATCATACTGGCCATTGTCCTTGCGGTGGCAGTCGGTCCACTCGTTGTCGCCAGGTACATAGACCAGCGGCGTCTGCGCAGCCTGAAATGCGCCAAGAATGTCGCGAAAAACTTCATCGCTGCACGGGCTTTGGCCGCTCTTGATATCGCCGATATGGATGATCACCGCCAGGTTTGCCGCATCCATCTCGCTGATCAACCCGGGCAACCGGTTGCGTTCCGAACTGTTATACGGTGTGTCGCCGAAGATAGCGAAACTCACGGGTTCGGCACGTGCAGCGGCCGCCAGCAGTATGGCCAGCGCGAGAACGATGGCCTGTTTCATCGCGTCATGCGTTTCAGTGCGTAGAGTTTTTCCAGCGCTTCACGCGGCGACAGTGCATCCGGGTCGAGCGCTTCAAGCGCAGCAACAGCAACATGCGTTACCGGCGTTTGTTCATCGACTGCGGTGACAAACATGTCGGGCTGGCCGCTCTTTGCCACCTGGGCATTTTCCAATTGGGCGAGTCGGCGCTTGGCATCGCGCACCACCGTGCCGGGAATACCGGCCAGCGCTGCTACCTGGATGCCGTAGCTCTGCGAAGCCGGACCTTCTTCGACTGCATGCATGAAGACGATGCTGTGGCCATGTTCCACCGCATCGAGATGCACGTTGGCGCATTCCGGATAGTCCTGGGCGAGTCGTGTCAGCTCGAAATAGTGGGTAGAGAACAGCGATAGCGCACGATTTTTTTCGATCAGGTGACGGGCGATGGCGAAGGCCAGCGCGAGGCCGTCGAAGGTCGAGGTGCCGCGCCCGATTTCATCCATCAAAACCAGACTGCGTTCGCTCGCGCCATGCAGGATCGCGGCGGCTTCGGTCATTTCCACCATGAAAGTCGAGCGACCCGAAGCCAGATCGTCGGACGCGCCGATGCGGGTGAAAATCGCATCAATCGGTCCCAGACTGCAGCGCAGGGCCGGCACGAAACTGCCGCAATGCGCGAGCAATACGATCAATGCGGTTTGGCGCATGTAGGTCGATTTGCCACCCATGTTGGGGCCGGTGATCAGTAGCATGCGGCGCGTTGCGCCGAGTCGAACATCATTGGCAATGAAATTGTCGACTTGTCCTTCGACCACCGGATGCCGGCCGGCCTCGATGTCGATGCCGGCCTCGTTGCGGAACTCGGGCGCGCGATAATCAAGGCGCACGGCGGCATCGGCGAATGCGCAAAGGCCGTCGAGCTGGGCCAGGGCGCGGGCGATGCGCTGCAACTCGGTGATCCAGTCCGCCAGCGTTTCCAGCAGGGCCTGGTAGAGCTGTTTTTCCAGCGCCAGGGCGCGGTCGTTGGCGGAAAGGGCCTTGTCTTCGAATGCCTTGAGTTCCGGCGTGATGTAACGCTCGGCGTTCTTCAGTGTCTGGCGGCGGCGATAGTCGTCCGGAATCTTCGCAGTGTTGGCATGCGTGACTTCGATATAGAAGCCGTGCACCTTGTTGAATTCGACCTTGAGATTGGTGATGCCGCTGCGTGTCTTCTCGCGTACTTCAAGATCGAGCAGGAACTGGCCGCAGTTGGCCTGGATCGCGCGCAGTTCGTCAAGATCGGACGAATAACCGCTGGCCATCACGCCGCCATCACGCAGCAGGACGCCCGGTTCTGATTCGATGGCGCGCGTCAGCAACGCCAGGCAGTCTTCCGGTGTCGCCAAGTCGCCAAGCAGCGCGCCCAGCAGTGCGGCGTGCGATGCGCCGAGCGTGCTGCGCAGCGAGGCCAGTTTGCCGAGGCTGTCGCGCAGAGTGGAGAGATCACGCGGCCGCGCGCTCTTCAGCGCGACACGCGCGGTAATGCGTTCGATGTCGGCCACGCCGCGCAATTCCTTGCGTATCCTTTGGTACGGCCCATTGCCTGCATCGCCCAGCAATTCAGCAACCGCTACATGGCGCCCTGCGGCAACGCTGCGATCAGCCAATGGATGGTGCAGGCAATGTCGCAGCCAGCGCGCGCCCATGGTGGTGACACAAGTATCGAGCATCGAGAGCAGGGTGGGGGCCGCTTCGCCGCGCAGTGTCTCGCTGATTTCGAGATTGCGCCGCGTCGCCGCGTCCATTTTCAGGTACGCGTCTTCATGTTCGACGCTGAGACCGCGAATGTGCGCCAGCGCCTGCATTTGTGTGGCGCGCGCGTATTGAAACAGCGCACCCGCCGCCCCCAGACCAAGGCTCACTGCTTCGGCGCCAAAACCGGCGAGGTCGCGGGTACCAAAGTGCTGCGTCAACGCACGCGTCGCCGAGTCGATATCGAAATGCCAGTCGGGCAAGCGACGCACCGCAGTGGCCTTGGCATCGGGGAACGCATCAGCCAACCCGTCAGGGATCAGCAATTCCGCCGGGCGCAGACGCTCGAAATGCGTGGGCAGCGCATCGACCGAAGTTTCCAGCAGACGCAGATCGCCATTGGCGAGATTGAGCCAGGCCAGGCCGGCGCGCTGCCGTTCAAACGTGACGGCCAGCAGCAGGCTGTCGTTGCGGTCATCGAGCAGGGCGGCATCGGTCAGCGTGCCCGGCGTGACGATGCGCACCACGGCGCGCTCCACCGGCCCTTTACTGGTGGCGGGATCGCCGATCTGTTCGCAGATCGCGACGGATTCGCCCAGCTTTACCAGCTTGGCCAGATATTGCTCCACCGCGTGATAGGGCACGCCCGCCATCCGGATTGGTACGCCGGCCGACTGCCCACGCGAGGTCAAGGTGATGTCGAGCAGCCGTGCCGCCTTTTCCGCATCCTCGTGGAACAGCTCGTAGAAGTCGCCCATGCGGTAGAACAGCAGCGTGTCGGCATGCTGCGCCTTGAGCCGCATATACTGGACCATCATCGGGGTGTGGCCGGCGAGGGCGTCGGGGCCGGCGGGGGCAAATTTCATGGCGCGATTATAGGGGCAGGGCAGCGCTGCCAAGGATCGCTTGCCGGGTTGGTCAAAAATGCTGTGGCGCATCGATTAAATGGTTCGAATAAAACCACTCTCCGAAAAGCTGCATTTTGGGTTAGTGTATTCGGGCGGTATCCACATTCGTTGAAAAATAAAACGGTAGCTCCGCTACCGGCAAGGAGAATGCACATGAAAACCCAGGCAGAACACGCCGAAATCGCGCGGACGATTCCGCTCGACAAGATTGATGTGAGCAACCCCGAACTCTTCGCGATTGAAGCGCTGCACCCTTACTTCGCGCGCCTGCGCAAGGAGGCGCCGGTGCATTACTGCGCCGAAAGCGCCTACGGTCCTTATTGGTCGATCACCAAATTCAACGACATCGTGGCCGTGGACATGAACCACAAAGTGTTCTCATCCGATCACACCAATGGCAGCTTCGTCCTTGATGATACGACGCTGAATGCCGTCGAGGGTGGCATCTCCCTGCCCAACTTCCTCGGCATGGATCCGCCCACGCATGACGTGCATCGCCTGGCGGTGGCCCCGATCGTGGCGCCGCAGAATCTGCTGCGTTTCGAGGCAAAAATTCGCGAACGGACGAAGAATGTGCTGGATTCGCTGCCGATCGGCGAGACCTTCAACTGGGTCGACCGCGTCTCCATCGAGCTGACGACCATGATGCTGGCAACCCTGCTCGATTTTCCTTTCGAGGATCGGAGCAAGTTGACGCGCTGGTCAGATGTCGTCACCACCCGGCCCGGCTACGGTCTCGTCGACACTTGGGAGCAGCGTGAGCAGGAGCTGATGGAATGCCTGGCCTATTTTCAGGAGCTCTACGCCGAGCGCAAGAAATTGCCGCCGCAGCCCGACCTCGTATCGATGCTGGCGCATGCGCCATCGATGCAGAATCTGACCCCAACCGACTTTCTCGGCATGCTGGTGCTGCTGATCGTCGGCGGCAACGACACTACGCGCAGTTCGATGTCGGGCGGGGCTTATGCCGCTTCATTGTTCCCGGAAGGATTCGCCAAGGCCAAGGCCAACCGCGCCCTGATTTCCAGCATCGTTCCCGAAATTGTGCGCTGGCAGACGCCGATTTCGCACATGCGCCGCACAGCCATCGAAGACATTGAGTTCCAGGGTCAGAAGATTCGCAAGGGCGACAAGGTGGCGATGTGGTACCTCTCGGGCAATCGCGATGAGGAGGTCATCGACCGACCGATGGAGTTCATCGTCGATCGCCCACGCCCGCGGCACCATCTGTCGTTCGGCTTCGGCATCCACCGCTGCCTGGGCAATCGTGTCGCCGAACTTCAACTCAAGGTGCTGGTCGAGGAAATTCTGGCACGCTATTCACAGGTCGAGGTTGTGGGGGAGCCGGTGCGTGTTCCTTCCAATCTGATTCATGGCTTCATCGATCTGCCGGTCCGGCTGCACGCCTGAAATCGTCGCGCATCCGCAAGGTGAAAGTAACCATCAAATATTGAGATAGAGAGAACTGACCCATGCCAAAAATCATATTTATCACTTCCGATGGTACCGAACGCGTCGTCGATGCTGCTACCGGACAGTCAGCGATGGAAGTTGCCCTGGACAATCTGGTGGAAGGCATTGATGGTGACTGTGGCGGTCTTGCCGCGTGTGGTACCTGCCATGTCTATGTGGATCCGGACTGGATCGGAAAGACAGGTCCGGCCGCGCCCGGCATCGAACAGGAAATGCTTGCCCTTACCGACAACGTTCAGGAAACCAGTCGACTTTCATGCCAGATCAAGATCAGCGAAGAGCTGGACGGATTGGTCTTGCGAATGCCCGAAGCCCAGCATTGACGCTGGTCCATCCAGTTTAGTCGGGTCTGCGTCGGCTAAAATTCGGTCATGACGCCTCTCGAACAGAAGCCACCCAATCCACTTGATGATGAGGCGCTGCTGCGTGATCGACTCTCAAGTTATTTGCAAGCCCAAAGCGGACGGTCATGGACGGTGGGCCCATTCACGCGCTATGCGGTGGGCTTTTCCTGGATTACCTATGGTTTTACTGCGCGTGAAGAAGGCAGCAGCGATGAACGTGGCTTGATCCTGAGGCTTGGCCCACCCTACGGACTGTTCGCGCCCTACAGCGCCCACCCGCAGTACGCCGCGCTGAAGGCCCTTGAAACCAGCCGGGTGCCGGTGCCGCGCGTATTCTGGTGGAGCGATGATGTTGCCATTCTCGGTGCGCCATTTTTCATCAGCGAAAAGATGCCGGGTGTGGCGCCGGTGCCTTGGTCGGGCAGTTTCGAAGCCGGCTATCGCCAGAGTATCGGCGCACAGTTTGTTTCGGCCATCGCCGCACTGCATGCCTGCGATGCGCGTAATAGTGGCATCGCACAAAACGACACGACGGTGGAAAACGCGGCGCTGAAACAGATCGATTTCTGGCAGGAAGCTGGCGCACGTTGGGCGCTTAAATCTCATCCCATGCTGCACTGGGCGTTGCGCTGGTTGAGGCGCAATCAGCCGGTGGCGCCGCGCGTGAGTCTGGTGCACGGGGACTATCGCCTCGGCAACTTTCTCGAACAGGATGGCCGTATCACCGCCATCCTCGATTGGGAGCTGGTGCATGTCGGCGATCCACACGAGGACATCGGTTGGGCTTTTTTGCCGCAGTTTGCCATGGGCTCAGGGCTGATTTGCCGTCTCATCCCGCGCGATGAATTCATCGCTCAATACGAACGTGAGAGCGGCATCAAGGTGAACCCGGCATCGGTTCATTTCTACCTGGTGTTTTCGCTGGTCAAGCTGGCCCTGACGCATATCGCGGCGATACGCTGCTTCGAGGAGGGGCGTTTCAACGACATGCGTATGCCGGCCATGGGAACCCAATTGGCGCCGGTATTGCGCCAGATCGAGAAGCTGCTGCAATGAATAATTCCCTTCCGCGATTGATCGACGGCATGGTGGCCACGCTGCGCAGCGAAATCATTCCGCATCTCGATGGCGAGTTCGCCCGCGGCCAGGCGTTCGGCGTGATCTACATGCTCAACAATATTCGCTTGCGTGCCGATTGGTCCCCCGCATTTTTGGGAGAGCAACTTGCGGCCCTCGTTGAACTGGCGGTGTCGCTCGGTAGCCTCGGCGTCGACACCAAATTCATCCCCGAGACTGCACCTGATTCGAGCGACCCGCGCGTGCTGGAAGCACTGCGTGACGAAGGTGACCAGCGTGTTTGCGCCTTGATGGACTGGCTCGAACAGCAGCGCGCGCAATTGTCGGTGGACACCGCTGCCGCTCTGGATGCAGCCTTGTTTCGTTACATGAATCGCCAACTCAAATGGGAGCTGTCGACTTCGGCCAAGCCTATGTTTGCCGAAATTTCTGGCGGCGCAGAATAGGAAGAACCATGCTCACACCCCAGGATGATTTGCTCGGCCACCAATTGCCGACCACCTTCGATCATGTCGGCACCAGTGATCCGACATGGATGGAGCGGCTTTGGTACACCGGGCATCCCGCGTCGGGTGAGGTGATCTTCGACATCGGTCTTGGCTATCACCCCAACCGCAATGTCATGGATGCCTTCGCCGGTGTCACGATCGGCACTACGCAATACAACTTTCGCGTCTCACGCCGGCTGCGGCCGAATCCGCTGGAGACAACGGTGGGGCCGCTGAAGATTCAGGTGCTGGAAGGCTTGCGCCGTCATCGGCTGCAACTGGCGCCGAACGATTCGGGCGTGAGTTTCGATCTTGAATTTATTGCCACCATGAACGCGCATGAGGAAGAGCCACACTTCCGCCGTCGCAATGGGCGGGTGACCGAAGACATGGCCCGCGCGCAGCAACTCGGCGGCTATAGCGGCTGGCTCGAAGCGGGCGGCAAGCGTTACGAAATTACACCGGCGCAATGGCTTGGCCAGCGCGATCATTCCTGGGGCGTGCGCGCCGAGATGCGCACCGATGAGTCGCATCCGCCGGTCACGTTCTATCCGCCATTTTTCTACGCGTGGACCACGATCCAGTTTCCAAAACGCGGGCTGCATGTATTTTTCAAGGAGCGCGCGCCGGGCGATCCGATTTACCTTTCCGGTGAAGAAGTCTTTCCGCTGGGCAGCAAGGCCGATCCGGGACGCCGTCTGGTTGGCGTCAGCCATCGCATCGTCTGGGCCGCGGATTCGCTTGGACAAACGGTGCAGGAAGGTGAGTTCGACATCCGCCTTGAGGACGGGGCCATCAAGACCTTGAAGATTCGTACGCTGCCGGCGCGTTACTTTCTCAAAGGTGGTCTGTATGGCGGGCTTAACGGCTGGTTCCATGGGGATGACAAGGGTAAACTGCACATCGAACATGACTGCTGGAACCTGGAAGACCCCGCCATTCGCAAGCTTGTGCGTACCCTCTGCGACCATGTGATCGAAGTGCGCGATGGCGAGGAAGTGGGTTACGGAATCATGGAGTACGGTGTTGGCAAAGGTTATTCGCTCTATCCGGAGGTTCAGCAGCATCCGCCGATCTGAAACACATCGGCGGCAGATTTTTCCGACGGCCCGGCTGTTGTTCAGGCAGACCGACCGCGTCAATAAAAACGATTATTCGAGGAGAAAAAGCATGTTGAAAATTCGTCGCGCCGCATTGGCATCGCTGTGCATGATGGGGTTGGTTGGTGCCATTCCGGCAGCAAATTTTGCCTATGCCGCGTCTGCCGGCGAATCAGCCTATGCCGCCAATTGCGCTGCTTGCCATGGGGAAAAGCTGGGCGGCGCATTTGCTCCGCCGCTTTCAGGCAAGGCCTTCAAGGAGAAATGGCAACAGCAGGGCGGCGAAGCCATGCTCACCTTTATCAAAGCAAACATGCCGCCGGCCAAACCGGGAGGTCTTGATGCCAAGGTCTATGCGGACATGACGAATTACATTCTTGCCAGTAATGGGCTGGCATTGGCAGTGGCGGGGAAGAAGTCCGCCAGCGCTCCGCGACTGAAGGAAGGTGGCGAAGAGGCGGGCGGGGCAGGCAACGCCAGCAATAACCAGGATGAAAAATATCGCACCGTCACAGCACAGCGCACGGCCTTGCTTGCAGCGATGGCGCCGGTGACCGAGGCCATGCTGCGCAATCCGCCGAATGAGGACTGGCTGAGCTGGCGCCGCACCGATGATGGCTATGGCTATAGCCCGCTCAATCAGATCAATACGGGCAATGCAGATCGCATCCAGTTGGCCTGGAGTCTTTCGCTGCCGGTCGGCACCAACCAGATCACGCCGCTGGTCCATGATGGCGTGATGTTCATCAACAGCAACGGTACCGTGCAGGCGCTGGATGTCAGGGACGGCGAGCTGCTGTGGAAGTTCAAGCGCGAGGCGGCGCCGGTCACTCCGGCCGGCCCGCCGACCACCCAGCCACGCAGCATGGCGATTTACGGAACCACCCTGTACGTGCCGACGCTGGACAACCACATGGTTGCGCTCGATAGCAGAACCGGCGCGCAGCTTTGGGATCATCTGATCGAAAAGTCGGCTGGCGTATTGCGCTTGACCGGCGGCCCGATCGTTATCCACGACAAGGTGATTCAAGGTGTTTCCGGCTGTTCCGGCGGCGCTTATCCGGGCGGCTGCATGATCGTAGCGCTGGACGGCAAGACCGGTAAGGAAGTATGGCGTTTCAACACGGTGGCACGACCGGGCAAGCCCGGTGGCGACACATGGAACGGTGCGCCACTGTCAAACCGTTACGGCGGATCGGTCTGGGATGGCGGCACCTACGATGCAGAACTTAATCTGGTGTATTTCGGCACCGGTCAGACCTATCACATCGCGCCGCTGATGCAGCCAAAGCCCAGCAAGGATGGCTCGGCCGATGCGCTCTATACCGATACCACGCTGGCGCTGAACCCCGAAACGGGTGAGCTGGTCTGGTATTACCAGCATCACGCGCGTGAAGTATGGGATCTGGATTGGGCATTCGAACGCACCATCGTTACCTTGCCGACCGCGCAGGGACCGACCAGGATGGTGGTGACGTTCGGCAAGCTCGGGATTGGAGACGCGCTGGACGCCAAAACCGGTCGCTATCTGTTCTCGCATGACATCGGATTGCAAACGCTGATAACGGCGATTGATGCGCAAACCGGCAAGAAAACCTCCGATCCCAAAATGGAGCCGGAAGCCGGCAGGCCGAAAATGATCTGCCCGTTCCCCGCCGGTGCGCGCAGCTGGCCCGCGACCGCCTACGATCCGACCACCAGGACACTGTATCTGCCGATGTTCGAGTCCTGCATGGAGTTTCTGTGGAAGCCGGGCGAGGCTTGGGACATTCAATACACGCCGCTGCCAAGGCCCGACACCGATGGGAATTTTGGCCGTGTTGCAGCGATCAACCTTGAAACGCATCAGACCGTGTGGCAGCAGCGCCGCCGCGCTCCGCAAGCCAGCTCAATACTGGCGACATCGGGCGGCCTGATCTTTGAAGGATCGCGTGATCGCTGGTTCCGTGCTTCCGACAGCGCAACGGGAAAGATGCTCTGGCAGGCCCGGCTTGACCTGACGCCGAATGCATTTCCGATCACGTTCGGCAAGGATGGCACGCAGTACGTGTCAATCACTACCGGTGGTGGCGGGCCGGTGGATGTCTCGTTGCAGACACTGACACCGGAAATTCCGAGTCTTGGTGGCTCGACGACGTTATGGGTGTTCAAGGTTGCCAAACCTTAGGAGTTGGTTCGTCAGAGTTTGGTGTGGGTCGACTTGGTAG
>JANYCD010000029.1 GCA_025360425.1 Sterolibacteriaceae bacterium | reverse complement strand
CCGATCACGCTGCAACTCGATACCGATCGCAAACAGGCTGCGCTCGACGGCACGGTGTTGCATTTGCCGCTGCCACCCGACGCCAGCGCGCGCCAGGTGCAGGACGCTGCCGAGGCCTGGCAGCGCCGCGAGGCCGGACGGGTGGTGAAAGAGGTTGCGGCGCGATTGACTGCGGCAATTGGCCAGTCCATGCCTGCGCTGACCTTGTCATTCGCAGCGCGCAGCGGCTGGATTCAGGTCGAAGCCGATGTCTTGCGCTGCAATTGGCATTTGATCGAACAACCAATGGACATCATCGAACAGGTGCTTGCGCGCGCCATCGCCGCCATGCCGCAGTCGAATCGCAATGACGACCTGTTTGCGGCATTCGCATGAACGAACAGCTCCCCCTGTTTCAAAACCGTCCCGAGAAGCCTGCGCAGAAATTGCGCCACGTCCAGATCGGCGCCCGCATCGTCGCCTATGCGCTTTCGGTCGGCGGTCGGCGGCGACTCACGATGCGCATCGATGAGCGCGGCTTGCACATCGGCTCGCCGCATCGCGTCACCATCGCCGAAATCGAAACCTTCATCCGCAGCAACGGCGCATGGGTGACGGGCAAGCTCGATGAATATGCCGGCAGCGGCGCGCGACGGCAATTGACGATGCGCGATGGACAACGCTTGCCGCTATTGGGCGGCGAAGCAGAAGTGCGTGTGATTGCCGGCAGCAACCGTGTGCGCTGGGAAGGTGATGTTCTGGTGCTCGCCGCGAAACCCGATGCAGACCTCGATGCGCTGGCGCGGCGCGCCTTGCAGCGTCGCGCTCTCGAAGTCTTTAACCAGCGCGTGGATTTTTATGCGCTGCAGCTCGGCCGCAAGGTACCGCCGCTCGGGCTGTCTTCGGCGCGCACACGCTGGGGCAGTTGCAGTGCAACCGGCATTCGCCTCAACTGGCGTCTCATCCACCTGCCATTGCACCTGATCGATTACGTGGTGGCCCACGAACTGGGACATCTGGTTGAAATGAATCACAGCCCGCGCTTCTGGGCCGTGGTCGAATCGCTGTATCCCAACTGCCGTGCGGCGCGCAAGGAATTGAAGCAACGCACGCCGGAACTTCCCATCATTTGAGGCGCTCATGAAAATCCTGCACACCATGCTCCGCGTCGGCGATATGGATCGCTCCATCGCTTTCTATACCGAGGTGCTTGGCATGCGCCTGCATCGCAAGCGCGATTATCCCGACGGAAAATTCACGCTGGCCTTCGTCGGCTACGGCGAAGAAGAAAGCGGCGCCGACATTGAACTGACTTACAACTACGGCGTAGACAAATATGAACTCGGCACCGCTTACGGCCACGTCGCACTGGCAGTACCCGATGCCGCCAAGGCCTGCGACGAGATCAGGCATCGCGGCGGCAGAGTGGTACGTGAAGCCGGACCGATGAAGCACGGCAGTACCGTGATCGCTTTTGTCGAAGACCCCGATGGCTACAAGATCGAACTGATCCAGCGCTGAACGTTTGCCACGAGATGTCTGCCGTAGGAGCCCCGTCCTCGGGGTGATAGCGCTATCGCCCCGAGGACGGGGCTCCTACAAAATACAACCCCGCGACCATGAACTCAACACATCGCCATCCCTGGCGCGACCTGCTGCATCTGGCCTGGCCGATGTTGATCGCCCAGGTGGCGGTAGTGCTCAATGGCGTGATCGACACCGTGATGGCCGGCCGTCTTTCGCCGCTGGATCTGGCCGCCATCGGCGTAGGTGCGGCGATCTACATCTCGGTGTTTGTCGCCATTATCGGGGTGCTGCTGGCGTTGCCGCCGATGATCGCCCACCTTCAGGGCGCCGGGCAGCATGCCGAAATTGGCGAGGAAGTGCGGCAGACGGCATGGCTTACGCTGGGGCTGGCGGTCGCGGCGCTGGCCCTGCTGAAAAATCCGCAGCCGCTACTGGCGCTGTCGCATTTGCAACCGGCGGTTGCAACCAAGGTCGTCGCCTATCTCGATGCGCTGGCCTGGGGCATTCCGGCGCAACTGGCATTTCGCGTGCTCTACGGATTTTCGTCGGGCATCGGCAAACCAAGACCGATCATGGTGCTAAATCTGATCGGGCTGGCGTTGAAGATTCCGCTCAATATCGTGTTCATGTATGGTGCGCTGAGTATTCCGGCAATGGGTGCGGCGGGTTGCGGCATCGCTTCATCATTGATCGCATGGATCATCTGCCTGATCGGCTGGGGCTGGTGCCGCAGCGAACCCGCATATGCCACCTACGCGATTTTCAGCCGCTGCAGCGCGCCGCATCTGCCACGGCTGGCAGCCCAGTTGCGGCTGGGCTTGCCGATCGGAGCAACCTTTCTGGTGGATGTGACCGCCTTTACCTTCATGGCGTTGTTCATCGCGCGGCTGGGACCGACCGCTTCAGGTGCGCACCAGATCGCCGCCAACCTTACCGCGCTGCTGTATATGCTGCCGTTGGCGATCGGCCAGGCGGCGGGAATTCTTGCGGGGCAGGCACTGGGGCGCGGCGAACCCGACACGGCGCGCCATATCGGACTCACTGGCCTGGCCATGGGATTGGGTTGCGCGGTCTGCGTCAGCTTGTTGCTCACCTTCGGCAATCACGCCATCGCCGCGCTCTACAGCCACGACAACGAGGTGCAACAACTGGCGGCACATTTGCTGGCAATCGTCGCGATCTACCACCTTGCCGACGGCTTGCAAGCGGTGATGGTCAACTTGGTACGGGGTTACAAGAAAGCCCTGGTGCCGATGCTGATCTACGCCGTGTTCCTTTGGGGCTTCGGGCTGGCGGGTGGGGTGATGTTGGGACTTGGTGATCAGTGGGGACCACCGCGCGGCGCGGCCGGATTCTGGATTGCTGCGGTCGGCGGACTGGCCATTGCCGGCATGCTAGTGACTGCTTACTGGTGGCGTATCGCCACTCACCAGGCCAGCGTCCCGGCTGCAATCACGCCATAGCGCACGCCCTTGCCCAGCATCATCCAGAGCGCGCAAGGCAGCCAGCGCAAATGCAACCAACCAGCGGCCACGCACAATGCATCGCCGATAATGGGTGCCCACGCCATCACCAACGAGGCACTGCCCCAACGCCGCACCCAGCCCAGATGGCGTGGTGAAATTTTCTGCAATGTCTTTTGCGGCAACGCGCGCGCCATCCAGAAAGTCGTCATGCCACCCAGCGTATTGCCCACGGTTGCCAACGCGACTGCGGCGAAAACCTGATCCGGATACAGCTTCAGCACCGCGAACAACACCACCTCGGAACTACCGGGCAGCAAGGTGGCGGAGACAAAACTGGAAACGAATAGCCCGATCAGGCTCGACTCCGCGCCGCTGAGAAAATCCATTGCCCGAGTGTACTGGACACACGACAAACACCCGCTTCCTGTTACGCTCTTGTCCATGAAACTTTTTGCCGCCCGCTTGTCGATTTTCGTTGCGTTGATTTTTGTCCCATTTGCGTCGGTCGATGCCATCGCGGCGGCGGACACCGCCGAACTGGCGAAAGAGGTCGTGGCGGATGCCAGGATCAGTGAATTGCAGTTGTTCATCGAGAACGACAAATGGGCGGGAACCGACCGTAATTACACCAACGGATTCAAGGTCGGCGTTGGCGTAAAGCTGGGGCTGTTTGAAGATCTGCTGAAGAATTCTTCCGCATGGATGCTCAACCTGCTCTCCGATCCTTCGGCCAGCACCGAGTTCGGTTTGTTCGGCGGTCAGAACCTGTACACACCGAGAGCGATCACCGTATCAACGCCACAGCCATTCGATCGGCCCTGGGCGGCATGGCTATATCTCGGCGGCATTGCGCAGCATGCAACGGCCAGTACCCTCGACACAGTGGAGGCGGATGTCGGCGTGGTTGGCCCGGTTGCACTTGGACGACCAGTACAGACTGAGTGGCACCGGCTGATTGGCGTCAACAGGCCACGCGGATGGGGTAACCAGAATCCCACCGAGGCTGCCTTTCTGCTCGGCTACCTGCACAAACATCGCTACGGCAATGACAACTTCGACTTTGTTCCACACTATGGCGTGACCGTCGGCACGGTGATGACGCTAGCGCGCGCCGGCGGCATCGTTCGCTTTGGCCAGCACATGACTGGTTTCGGCCCCGATGGCATCGAACCGGGCGGCGCCATGCTGCAAGGCACGCGACATGAACAGGAGCAGGGCCGGAACTTCGAGTGGTACGCTTTTGTCGGCGCCGATTACCGGCTGGTGGCACGCAACATCTTTCTCGACGGCACGGTTTTTCACGACAGCCCCAGCGTGGATCGCCGCACCGGCGTACACGATCTGACTGCGGGTTTTTCGTTGCGCTATGCGCAATTGCGCTTTTCGCTGACTCGAGTCCGCCGCAGCGAAGAATTCGCCACGTCGCGCGGCGGGGGTAGCGGGCAGACATTCGACTCCTTCAACATCGGCTTCGAATTCAAATAAGCGCCTCGGGAGCGAGCTTCCAGCGCCTTGCCGTGACTGCATCGGGACTGATACCCTTCGCCTCTTTCCGGTCACCTGCACCACCCCTCCACACCCAGCAGCCATGAAAATCGACTACATCGAGAAAATCCGCAACGCCCGCGTCTATGACGTGGCGATTGAAACCCCACTCGACCTCGCCACCAATTTGTCGAAACGCGCCGGCAACCGCATTTTGCTGAAGCGTGAGGACATGCAGCCGGTTTTTTCCTTCAAACTGCGCGGCGCCTACAACAAGATGGTGCAATTGACCCCGGCGCAGCTTAAGCACGGCGTGATCTGCGCCTCCGCCGGCAACCACGCCCAGGGCGTGGCACTGGCCGCTGCGCGGCTCGGTTGTCGGGCGGTGATCGTGATGCCGGAGACCACCCCGGAAATCAAAATACAAGCGGTGAAGGCGCGCGGCGGTGAAGTCGTGCTGGCCGGCGACTCCTTCGACGAAGCCTACGCACATGCACTGACGTTGGAGAAAAAACACAAGCTCACGTTTGTGCACCCCTACGACGATCCGCATGTCATCGCCGGGCAGGGCACCATCGGCATGGAAATCGTCAAGCAACATCCGGGACATATTGATGCAGTGTTTTGCTCCATCGGCGGTGGCGGACTGATCTCAGGCGTGGCGGCGTACATCAAACACATGCGACCGGAAACCAGAATCATCGGCGTGGAAACCTTCGATGCCGACGCCATGGCGCGCTCGCTCAAAGCCGGCAAGCGCGTGCGGCTGACGCAGGTGGGGTTGTTCGCCGACGGCACGGCGGTGAAATACGTTGGCGAGGAAACCTTTCGTCTGTGCAAGGCGCTGGTCGACGACGTGATCCTGGTCGACACCGATGCGATCTGCGCCGCGATCAAGGATGTGTTTGAAGATACGCGCGCCATTCTCGAACCCTCAGGCGCATTGGCGATCGCCGGCGCGAAAGCCTATGCTGCGCAACACAAGCTCAAAAACAAAACCCTGGTGGCGGTGGCTTCCGGCGCCAACAGCAACTTTGATCGCCTGCGCTTCGTCGCCGAACGTGCCGAAATCGGCGAGCAGCGCGAAGCCGTGCTGGCGGTGACGATCCCGGAAAAACCGGGCAGCTTCAAGCGCTTCTGCAGTCTGATCGGCAAACGCGCCATCACCGAATTCAATTATCGCTATGCCGACACAAAGGAGGCGCATGTCTTCGTTGGTGTGCAGGTCGCCAATCGTGCCGAGTCGCTGAAGCTGGTCAAGTCGTTGCGCAGCCATGAGTTGGCGACGCTGGACCTGAGCGACGACGAAATGGCCAAGCTGCACATCCGGCACATGGTCGGCGGCCATGCGGCCAGCCTCAAGGACGAGATCATCTATCGCTTCGAGTTCCCCGAACGTCCCGGTGCCTTGATGAATTTTCTTGAACACATGAGCAAGGGCTGGAACATCAGCTTGTTCCACTACCGCAATCATGGCGCCGACCATGGCCGCGTGCTGGTCGGCATGCAGGTGCCGGCGGCGGAGAAAAAAGCCTTCGGCGTTTTTCTCAAGGAACTCGGCTACAGCCATTGCGACGAAACCGACAATCCGGCCTACAAGCTGTTTCTGGGATAAAGGCGAGGGGAATCCATGGGCTTATACGACAAGTACATTCTGCCGCGCATCATCGACTGCGCTTGCGGCCAGGAGATGATGAAGGAACAGCGTCAGCTGGTCACGCCATTGGCGAGCGGCCGCGTGCTGGAAGTCGGCATTGGCTCCGGCCACAACCTGCCCTTCTACGACCCGGCGAAAGTCGAGCGCGTGATCGGCATCGATCCGGGCGAGGAATTGCTGGCCCTGGCGCGGCAACGCAGCCGTGATCTGCCGTTTCCGGTGGATCTTGTGCCGCAGGGCTGCGAATCAATTCCGCTGGGAAATGAAAGCATGGATACGGTGCTGGTGACCTTCTCCCTATGCACGATCCCCGGCGTTGAACAGGCACTGAAACAAATGCGGCGTGTGCTCAAGCCTGGCGGTCGCCTGATTTTCTGCGAGCATGGTCGCTCGCCGGATATTGGTGTGCAACGCTGGCAGAATCGGCTCAACCCACTGTGGAAACGCTGCATGGGCGGTTGCAATCTCAATCGCGACATGCCGGCGCTGATTCGTGACAGCGGTTTCGCGCTTGACCGATTGGAGACGGAGTATCTGAAGAATGTGCCGCGCTTCGCCGGCTACCGCTATCTCGGAATCGCGCACGCCGCCTGAGCATGGTTTTCGATTTCGATACGGTCATTGATCGTCGCGGCGGCGACTCCACCAAGTGGAACAAATACGCTGACCGCGATGTCATTCCGCTGTGGGTGGCGGATATGGATTTCGCTGCGCCGCCTGCGGTGCTGGAGGCGCTCCAGCACCGCGTCAAGTATGGCCTGTTCGGCTACGGCCAGCCCTGGCCATCGTTGGTGGATGCAGTCATCAAGCATCTTGAGCGTGAATATGCGTGGTCGGTGAAAGAGGAATGGCTGGTGTGGCTGCCGGGACTGGTGGCCGGACTTGAGGTGGCTTGCCGCGCTGCTGGCGACGCGGGCGATACGGTGTTTACCGCAACGCCGATTTATCCGCCCTTTCTTTCCGCGCCAAAGCACTCTCAACGCAGTGTGGCAAGCGCGGCATTGGTGCTTGATGACTCGCTTTGGCGTTGGGACGTCGATGCCACCGAGCAGGTGCTGAAACAGAGCAAGGCTAAAACACTGTTGCTCTGTCATCCGCACAATCCCGTTGGACGCGCGTGGCACGAAAACGAACTATTGAAAATAGCGCGACTCGCCGAAAAACATAATCTGATTGTCTGTTCCGACGAAATTCACTGCGACCTGATTCTTGACCCGACACGCAGGCACCGGCCCTTCGCCAGCCTGTCGCCGGAGATGGCGAAGCGCACCATCACCCTGATGGCGCCTTCAAAAACATTCAACATTCCCGGTCTGGGCTGCGCCTTCGCAGTGATTGCCGATACCCGACTGCGCCGCGACTTTCGCACGGTGATGCAGGGCATCATGCCGCACGTGAATACGCTGGGCCTGGTCGCCTGCGAAGCCGCTTTCCGTCATGGCCGGCCGTGGCGCAGCGCACTGCTTGAGTATTTGCGCGGCAACGCGCGACACGTCGAAGCAATACTGGGTCGCATGAAGGGGCTGTCCATGGCGCCGGTGGAAGCGACTTATCTGGCCTGGATCGATGCGCGTGAATTGTGCAAGACACATGGCGTCGACAACCCGCAGCGTTTCTTCGAAGACGTTGGCGTCGGACTGTCTGACGGCGCCGACTTCGGCGCACCGGGATTTGTTCGACTCAACTTCGGTTGCCCGCGGGCAACCCTGGATGCAGCGCTGGCGCGCATGGAGAAAGCGATAGCGGGTTAGCCGTTTGCCGCAGCATCGCGATCCATGTATTTCCTGCCCGCTATCAGCAGTGCCAAAAGACTGAGCACGCCGGCGCACGACAGGTAGTAGCCGACTGAGGCAAGCCCATCATTGCGAGCCAGCCATGTGGCGATATAGGGAGCCAGCGATGCGCCGAGGATGCCACCCAGGTTGTAGGTCAATGACGACCCCGTATAGCGCACCTCGGTTGGAAACAGGCCGGAAAGGACGGCGCCTATCGGACCATAGTTCATTCCCAGCACGGTCATGCCGAGTATCAGGAACAGGGCGATTTGAACCAGATCGCCGGACCCGAACATGGGCGCAAACAACCAGCCAAACACAATCGTTGAAACGGCGACGAACAACAGTACAACACGGCCGCCATAGCGGTCGACCAGCGCAGCAGAGAGCGGAATCGCCGCTGCAAAAAACACCATGGAAAACAACTGAACCACCACGAAATCCGATCGTGGAACGTTGAGCGCAGTCGTTGCCCAACCCAATGCGAAAACCGTAATCAGGTAGAACAGCACAAAGCCGCCGATAGTCATTGAGACACCCAATACCATCGCGCGCGCGTGACGGCGAAAGACAACCATGATGGGAAACCTGACGCGCTTGTTGTTTTCCAACACGTGCTGAAAAGCCGGCGTTTCGGTAATTTTCAAACGTACATAGAGCCCCATCATCACCAGAATCGCGCTGGCCAGAAACGGAATGCGCCAGCCAAAGCCGAGAAACTGGTCTTCCGTCATCAGCCTGCTCAACAGCAGAAAACTGACCCCTGAGAGAAACAGACCCAATGGCGCACCCAACTGGGGAAACATGCCGTACCAGGCACGCTTGCCTGGCGGCGCATATTCAGTTGCAAGCAGCACTGCGCCGCCCCATTCGCCACCCAATCCAAGACCCTGACCAAAACGGCACAGGGCCAGCATGATGGGTGCCAAAGAACCTATTTCCGCATAAGTGGGCAGCAGTCCGATGACCAGCGTTGAAATCCCCATGGTCAACAATGCGGTCACCAGCGTCGCCTTGCGGCCGATACGATCGCCGAAATGCCCGAACAATGCCGATCCTATGGGACGTGCAAAGAATGCGATCGAGAAGGTCGCGAAGGATTGCATCATCGCGGCAGCGGGATCGGAGCCCGGAAAAAACAGCTTTGGAAAAACCAGCACCGCAGCGTTGGCAAAGATATAAAAATCGAAGAACTCAATGGCTGTGCCAATCAGGCTGGCAAACAACACTCTGCTAACGGGATTTGCCACCTCAACACTCCACGGCTGTTCAGTCAGGCCGACATTATTGCCGAAGCTCCCGGTCTATGCCGCTTGAGGGTGGTCAGGCAAGATTTGAAAGTTGCTCAACCATTAAAAAACTCAGCGCCTGCCTCGGTAACGACAGCGTCAAGAGGGATGTCGTGTGCCTGCGGCTGAATAGTATCGACACGTGCGACTTCAAATCCAATGCCGACAGTGAACGGCCGGGGAACGATAGCCACCAGCGTACGGTCAAAATAACCACCACCGTAGCCGAGGCGAAAGCCGCACCGGTCAAAGGCAACCAGGGGGAGCAGTACCACATCCGGAATCAATACTGCGCCGTCAGCCGGAATCGGAATACCGTAACGGTCGATGGTCATGGTTGAATCAGGCGCCCATGCGCGGAATATCATTGGTGCGTCAACCTTGACCACGACAGGAATGCAGAAGCGCCAACCGCAATCGATAAGATGTCGCGCCAACGACCGGCAATCGAATTCGGCACGAATCGGCCAGCAGAAGGCCAGCACGCCGGGCGGGCGGGATGCCAAAAAATGCTTGAGATGATCATCCACTGCAGCCGAAAACTGTGCATGTTGATGCGCAGGAATGGTTTCTCGCGCCGCGATGCGGGTACGCCGCAAGTCAGAGCGATAGGCGGGATTTAGCAATGGATTTTCGGGCAAGGGCACCATGGCGGCTGTGCTACATTCAATTCATGATTCGCGACTATACCGCCTCTGCCGCCAAGCTTCTCGTTGGTGCTCTTCTCCTGCCTCTGCTGGCGTTTGCGGCGCCGGGCGACGACAAATTTCTCGTCGCCCGCGAAGCCTTCAGAGTCGGCGAAGCGCCAAAGCTGGCGCGCCTCATCGAAAATTTGCATGGATACGATCTTGAGCCGTGGGCGCACTACTGGTTGTTACGCCTGCGGCTGAATAGCGACGATGACGCCGGCGTGACCGACTTCCTGACCCACGAAGCTGGCACCTGGCTGGCGGAAAAGCTGCGCGCCGAGTGGCTCAAAAATCTCGGCCAGCGCGGTCAATGGGAAACGTTCCGCAAGGAATATCCGCTGTTGGTCCAGTCCGATCAGGAGATCGTCTGCTACGACTGGCAAACGCGGCTGCTGTTGGAAAAGGATTCCACGGCGCTTGATGAGGCGCGCCCGGCCTGGTTTTCCGCCACCAACCTGCCGCAGTCCTGCGATCCGGTGATTGATCGGCTGGTAGTCGGCAAACGTCTCTCGATCGATGATGTGTGGCAACGGGTACGACGCCAGCTCGAAGCCGGCAATCTGGCCGAGGCGCGCCGCGCTGCCGAATACTTGCCGAACGAGGAGTTGCCGCAGGCAAAATCGCTTGAAACTGCGGCTGCCAATCCGGGCCGCACGCTCGACAAGAAGTTGCCGAAAAATTTTGCCGCCAGCCGCGCGGGCCGCGAGACCGTGCTGTTCGCCGTTCAACAACTGGCGCGCCAGGACCCGCAGGAAGCAGCGTTGCGCTGGCGCAAAGTGCAGAACAGTTTTTCAGTGGATGATCAGGCCTATGCCTGGGGCCAACTGGCGATGCAGGCAGCACGGCGCCACATGAGCGAAGCCCTGCCCTGGTATGCGTTGGCGGAAGGTGCTTCGCTTTCGGAAGAACAGTTGGCGTGGCGGGTGCGTGCAGCATTGCGCGCACTCGACTGGGCTACGGTCGATCAAGCGATCATGCAAATGCCGCCGCAGATGCAGGCAAAACCGGACTGGATGTATTGGCGCGGCCGTGCCTTGATGGCGTTGGGCAAACCCGATGAGGCACGCGCGCGCTACCAGCAAATCGGCCATCAACCGAACTTCTACAGCAACCTCGCCGACGACGAACTGGGTTGGAGCGCGGTCTTGCCGCCGCGCGCGCTGCCGCCATCAACCGAAGAGTTGGCGACGATTGCCGCCAATCCAGGACTGAAACGTGCGCTGGCGTTATTTCGCCTTGATATGCGCGTCGAAGGCACACGCGAATGGAATTGGTCAATTCGCGGCATGACGGATCGACAACTGCTGGCAACCGCTGAGCTGGCGCGCCGCAATGACGTATTCGACCGGGCCATTTTTAGCGCAGAGCACACGCTTGAGGAACACGATTATTCGCTGCGTTATCTCGCACCCTACCGCGACCAGATCGGTCCGAAGGCAAAGGAACTGGATCTGGACGATGGCTGGATCTATGCGTTGATGCGGCAGGAAAGCCGCTTCATCATGGGTGCCAAGTCGGGTGTTGGCGCACAGGGATTGATGCAACTGATGCCGAAAACCGCGCAATGGGTGGCACGCAAAATCGGCCTGGCCGATTACCGCCCGGCACAGGTAGCGGACATGGGAACCAATGTGACCCTCGGCACCAACTATTTGAAGATGGTACTGACCAGTCTCGACAATCACCCGGTGCTGGCTTGCGCAGCCTACAATGCCGGGCCCAGCCGTGCGCGGCGCTGGTTGGGCGATGCGCCGATGGAGGGTGCCATTTACATCGAGACCATTCCTTTCAGCGAAACGCGCGATTACGTCAAGAAGGTCATGAGCAACGCGATCTATTACGCCATCCTGTTCGACGAAAAACCCCGTTCGCTGAAATCCCGGCTGGGTATCATCCAGCCGACCCGGCAGACCGGGGTCACGAATTTGCCTTGATTCCATCATCACGCGGAAACACTTCATACCGGATCGGTCTGCAATGAAAATTCAAAATGTATTGGTCATCGGCGGTTCGGGATTTGTTGGTCGCCATGTCGTACGGCGGCTTGCGGACCAAGGCATCGACGTCACGGTACCCAGCCGGCGCCGTGAGCGCGCCAGGGAATTGATCCTGTTGCCAACTGTGGACGTGATTACGGCTGATATTCACGATGCTGCGGCACTTGCAAGCCTGATGCGCGATCAGGACGCGGTCATCAATCTCGTCGGCATTCTGCAAGGTGGGCGGGGCACCCCTTACGGCAATCACTTCGCGCAGGCGCATGTGAAACTGCCGCAAAAAATTGTCGCGACGGCAAAACAGCTTGGCATCAAACGCCTGCTGCACATGTCGGCGCTCAAGGCGGCGGCGGATGCACCTTCAGGTTATCTGCGCTCCAAGGCTGATGGCGAAACCGCCATTCTGGCGGCACCGCCTGAGATAGCGGTCACCCTGTTTCGGCCGTCGGTGATCTTCGGCGCTGGCGATGCATTCCTCAACCTGTTTGCCGATTTGCAGAAGATTTTTCCGCTAGTTCCTCTGGGTTGTCCGAACGCACAATTTCAGCCGGTGTGGGTCGAGGACGTGGCGGCGAGCATCGTCGACAGTCTGGACAACACTGATTCTGTCGGCAGGACCTACCACCTGTGTGGGCCAAAAACTTATTCGCTGCGCGAGCTGGTCGCGCTGGCCGGCCGGTACAGCGGGCATCGCCGCCCTATCATCGGCTTGCCTGATGCGCTCGCCCGGCTGCAGGCACTGGCGATGGAATTCGTTCCCGGCATCCCGCTGAGTCGCGACAGCCATGACTCGATGCAGGTCTCAAATACTTGTGATGCCGCCTGCACGTTGCCGTTCGGCATCGTTCCCACGCCGCTTGAAAGCATCGCCCCCACCTACCTCGCGCAGAACAGCAAGCTGGCCAGCAACGACGAATTCCGGCGTAGAGCAGGGCGGTAGAATGGCACTGGCTGTGTTGCCCGGACGGCCTGCCGGTGCGGCGAGCAGCATGCACGCAGCGATTGATCGTCGAGCCTGACAACAAGACCATGCAAATTTTTTCCGTCGGTGGTGCTGTTCGCGATGAACTCCTTGGTCTGCCAGTGCAGGATCGGGACTACGTCGTCGTCGGTGCTACGCCGGAACAAATGAACGCGCTGGGTTACAAGCCGGTGGGCAAGGACTTCCCGGTATTTTTGCATCCGCAAACCCATGAGGAATATGCCCTGGCGCGTACCGAGCGCAAAACGGCTCCGGGCTACAAGGGCTTTGCCTTTCACGCCGCGCCGGACGTGACACTGGAGCAGGATCTGGCGCGGCGTGATCTCACCATCAACGCCATCGCCAAAAGTGAAAGTGGCGCACTGATCGATCCTTATCACGGTCGCCGCGATCTTGAAATGAAAGTTCTGCGTCACGTATCGTCGGCCTTCGCCGAAGACCCGGTGCGCATCCTGCGCGTCGCACGTTTTGCGGCGCGCTTCACTGACTTCACCCTGGCTGAAGAAACTCTCGCACTGATGCGGCAGATGACTGACCAGGGCGAGGTTGATCATCTGGTACGAGAGCGCGTTTGGCAGGAATTCAGTCGCGGCTTGATGGAAGACAAGCCTTCGCGCATGTTCGAGATATTGCGCAGTTGCGGTGCGCTCAGGAAAATTCTGCCCGAAGTTGACGCGCTGTGGGGTGTTCCGCAGCGCGCCGACTTCCACCCGGAAGTGGATACCGGCGTGCATGTGATGATGGTCATCGACATGGCGGCACACCTGCGGTCGATGCTGCCGGTACGCTTCGCGGCGTTGACGCACGACTTGGGCAAGGGCACCACGCCCGCGGATGTGCTGCCACGCCACATCGGCCACGAGGCACGCAGTGTCGCCATGCTGGGGCCTCTTTGCGAACGGCTGCGCGTACCCGTCGACTGCCGCGACCTGGCTCTTCTTGTTGCCCGCTTTCATGGCGACATTCATCGCGTTGACGAATTGAAACCGGTCACCATCATGCGGGTACTTGAGCACTGCGACGCTTTTCGCCGGCCGGAGCGATTTGCGCTTGTGTTGCAGGCCAGCGAGGCCGACTATCGCGGTCGCCTCGGCTTCGAGAACCGACCCTATCCGCAGGCCGGGCATTGGCAGCGGGCGCTTGCAGCCGCACAATCCGTGGATGCCGCTGCGATTGCCAAGGCTTGTACCGATCCTGCACAAATTCCACAGCGTATCCATCAAGCGCGGGTCGCAGCGCTGAAAGAAGTGCTCGCGCGGTAGAATCAGTCTCTCAAGAATAATTCCAAGACCATTCCCCATTGAATATCCGCGACGCTCATTCAGCGCTTGAAGTTCTCGCGCACATTCCTGCCCGCCTGAAGCACAAGACGCCGCTGCTGTTCATTCATGGCGCATTCACCGGCGCATGGTGCTGGGAAGAACACTTCCTGCCATTCTTCGCCAAAGCCGGATTTGCGGCGCATGCGCTCTCGCTGTCGGGGCATGGCGGCAGCCGCGGCCGCGACAAGCTGGATACGCTGTCAATCTCCGATTACATTGATGACGTGCGCGAAGTGGTCGAACAACTGCCGACGCCCCCGATATTGATCGGGCACTCCATGGGTGGCTTCATTGTGCAGAAATATCTTGAGCAATATGCAGCGCCGGCAGCCGTGCTGATGTGCACCGTGCCACCGCAGGGCATGATGGGCGTGGCATTCAACGCCTTGTTCACGCGCCCGGCGTTATTGAACAATCTCAATGACATGATGGCAGGCGGCAAGGCTTCGTACGAGTCACTACGCGAAGCGCTGTTCGCCCAAGAGGTGACGCTGGATGACCTGAAGCGTTTCTATCACCTCGCGCAGCCCGAATCGCATCGGGCGATCTGGGACATGACCTTGTTCAATCTGCCCAGCACATCACAAATCCTGCAAAACCTTGGTACGAACAAAGCGAGCAAGAATAGTCGCCCCCTTCCTCGGGAAGGGGGGTGGGGGGATAGTGTTTTAAAAGTACAAGAACCAGCAGGCGTGCAAGCACGCCTGCTGGTTCTCGGCGCTGAACACGATCACCTGATGCCTGCCTCTACCGCACAGATGACCGCCCGTACCTACGGCGTTGAAGCAGAGATTTTCCCGGGCATGGGGCACGGATTGATGCTGGAGCGCGACTGGCGCGTCGTCGCCGAACGTATCAAGGCGTGGATCACAGAACAATGATTATCGTATTTCAGTCGCAGGCCGCCGGTGATGTGATCATGTTTGGCGATGTCGCCCAACGCATGATGGCGATCATGGGCAAGGACGTTGCTGACCAGGGCATCGTTACCCTGGAACAACTGCCCGATGCCATTGCGCGCCTCAAGGCCGCAATCGCCACTGATAAAGCCGGAAGGGCCGGCAAGAGCGAAGACGATCTTCCCCAAAAAGAGCGCGCCGACGACGGCAGCAGCCGTCCATTCGTCAACCTGACGCAACGCGCAGTGCCCCTGGTGGAGCTTCTGGAACTGTCATTGAAAAAGAACAAAGCCGTGGTCTGGGGTATTTAACACGTGAGTCGCTTGTCCGAATAAAGCCTCGACAGGCCGTGCGACCGCAACACATTATTTAACAACGCATACCTGAGGAGACGAGTGATGGAAAAGTTCAGCATCAGTGTGCCGGATTCAGTGATCACGGATTTGCACGACCGCCTGGCGCGTGCCCGTTATCCCAACGACCTGGGCAACGACCAATGGGCATACGGTACCAATGCCGAATACCTGAAGGAGCTTTGCACCTACTGGCGCACAGGCTTTGACTGGCGCGCGCAGGAGAAGGCAATCAACGTCTTCCCCCATTACCGGACCACGATCGAGGGTAACCCGATCCACTTCATTCACCAGCCGGGCAAGGGACCGAAACCGATTCCGATCATCCTCAATCACGGTTGGCCGTGGACGTTTTGGGACATGAAAAAAATCATCGGTCCCTTGAGCGACCCGGCTGCTTTCGGCGGTGATCCTGCCGACGCATTCGACGTGATCGTGCCTTCACTGCCCGGCTACGGCTATTCGACGCCGCTGGCGAACACCGGCCTGAACTTCTGGCGCACTGCGGATCTTTGGGTGCAACTGATGCAGGACCAGCTCGGCTACAAACGCTTCGCTTCCTACGGCGGCGACTGGGGCTCCCTTGTCACCGCGCAGCTTGGGCACAAGCATGCCGACAAGCTTTATGGCATCTATGTCAGTCTGCCGCTGCCGCTTGATATCTTTCAGGGGCCTTTTCCCGGCGGCCCGGGAGATTTCGCTCCCGACGAGCAAGGCTGGCAAGCCAAGAATGAACTTTTCTTCGCCGCCGAGAGCGGGTATTCGGCGCTCCAGGCAACCAAACCCCAGACGCTGGCCTACGGCCTGAACGATTCACCTGTTGCGCAATGTGCCTGGATTCTGGAAAAACGGCGCACCTGGAGTGATTGTCGTGGCGACGTGGAAAGCATGTTTACGCGCGACGAGTTGCTGACGACAATGATGTTGTACTGGGCCACCGGGAGTGGCGGCAGTTCGGCACGTTACTACTATGAATGTGCGCACAACCCATGGAAAGCTTCACATCACCGGCAGCCGCTGGTTGAAGCGCCGACAGGCGTCGCAGTATTCGAAAATGAAATCATCTGCCTGCCGAAATCATGGTCGGAGAAAAACTACAACCTGCAACGCTATCAACGCTTCGCCAAGGGCGGCCACTTTGCTCCGATGGAAAGCCCCGACGTCATCGTCTCTGAACTGCGCGAGTTCTTCCGGTCGCTGCGCTGAAGACTGCGGCCCAAGCATAAGCAAAGGTTTCCGTTCTGCCCCAACTTGCCTTATCATGTACAAGATATTGCACATTATCTTGTTCTAAGGAGTTGCCATGGGAATTTCCTCAAATGATGTGGTGCCGTTCTCGCAGGCCCGCGCCAATCTCTCTGAGTTGGCCGAGCAGGTTAAAGCCGGTGCCGAAAAAATCATCACCAGAAACGGTGAAAGTTATGTCGCACTGATTGACGCGCGGAGACTCGATCACTATCACCAACTGGAGCGAGCCCGCATTCATTTGCTTCTAATCGATGAGGTGGAAAAAGGGTTGTCCGACATAGAGGCTGGGCGTGTGACCGATGCCAAGGTCACCCTGCGGAAGATCAAGAAGCGCCGCGCAGCCTAAAGCAGCGGGCAGAATGACAAACCGCGACAAGGTCACTGTCCGATTTACGGCCAACTTTGAGTCCAACCTGACGCTGATCGAAACCTTCTGGGCCGAGAACGAACACCCGCAGGGGTTTGATCGTCTGCTCGATGAATTGGGCGAGACGGTTGTTCCCAACCTGGAACGCTTTCCCGGGATGGGAAGGCCATTTCTAAAGAGCCAGGCGGAATCGGTTGAAGCATTGGCCAAGCTGGAAAAAATAGAATCACGGATTGCCAAGCTGGACAGCAAAGGCGAATTGCGTGAATACGTAATGGATGAATATCTGGTTCTCTACGCTGCTCTGAAATCAGCGGTCTATCTACTTGCCATCAAGCACCAAAAACAGCTGGCGTTTGATTTTACCTAGACCGGCTGGGGCGAATATTGGCGCAACCTCTGTATCTTGGTATCGTCATCACAAACCCCTAAAGAATAGGCGCCAGCCAGCGCTCCGCTTCGGCAACGCTCATGCCACTACGCTGCGCCCAGTCTTCGAGTTGATCGCGACCGATCTTGCTCACCGCAAAGTAATGCGCCTCCGGGTGGGCAAGGTAGAAGCCCGCCACCGCCGCCGTCGGCGTCATGGCAAAATTTTCGGTGATGTTCATGCCGACCTTGTTCGGTGCATCGAGCAGGCGGAACAGTTCACCCTTCGCGGTATGGTCAGGGCAAGCCGGGTAGCCCGGCGCGGGGCGGATGCCACGATATTGTTCGGCGATTAATGCTTCGTTGCCGAGTTGCTCGTCGGTCGCGTAGCCCCAGTACTCCTTGCGCACCCGCTCGTGCAGCCACTCGGCGCAAGCCTCGGCCAGCCGATCGGCAATCGATTTCAACATGATGGCGCGGTAATCGTCGTGCGCGGCCTCGAATTCGGCGAGCTTCTTTTCGATACCGATGCCCGCAGTGACTGCGAATGCGCCTGCGTAATCCGCCACACCGCCTTGTTCAATCCGGGGCGCGACAAAATCGGAAAGACATTCGTTAGGCTTGCCTTCAGGCCGCTGATGTTGCTGACGCAATCCGCGCCACGTGGCCAGCACCTTGGCACGCGACGCATCCTGGTACAGCTCAACATCGTCGCCCACTGCATTGGCGGGGAAGATGCCGAACACGGCATTGGCCTTCAACCATTTGCGCTGGATGACCTGCTCCAGCATTTCCTTGCCGTCGCGCAATACATTGCGCGCGGCTTCGCCGACCAGCGCGTCGTCGAGTATCTTTGGATAAGCGCCGGCCAGATCCCAGGTCTGGAAGAACGGGCCCCAATCGATGTACTTCGCCAGCGTGGCGAGATCGACATTGCGCAGGGTGACGATGCCGGTCTTGTACGGTTTCACCGGCGCATAGGCGAGCTTGGCGCGATTGACGCGTGCGGTGGCCAGCGACACCAGGGTCACACCCTTTTTGTTGGCATGCTGGGCGCGCACCTTCTCGTAATCGGCCGCGACTTCAGCCTTGTAGTCGGCAGCGTGGTCGATGGAGAGCAGCTTGGTCACCACGCCCACAGCGCGCGAAGCATCAGGCACGTAGACCACCGGTGACTGGTAGTGGGGCGCGATCTTGATGGCGGTGTGAGCGCGCGAAGTCGTCGCACCGCCGATCAGCAGCGGCACGATGAAACCCTGGCGCTGCATTTCCGCCGCGACATGGCTCATCTCTTCGAGCGAGGGCGTGATCAACCCAGACAACCCGATCACATCGACACCATGCTCGCGCGCGGCGTTGAGGATTTTTTCGGTGGCCACCATCACGCCAAGGTCGATCACCTCATAGCCATTGCAGCCCAGCACCACGCCGACGATATTCTTGCCGATATCGTGCACGTCACCCTTGACCGTCGCCATGATGATGCGGCCCTTGGAGGTGACCCCGGTGCGGATTTTTTCCGCCTCGATATAGGGCAGCAGATGCGCCACGGCCTGCTTCATCACACGCGCCGACTTCACCACCTGGGGCAGGAACATCTTGCCGGCGCCGAACAAATCGCCGACCACATTCATGCCGGCCATCAGCGGGCCTTCGATGACGCCCAGCGGCGGACCGCCTGCGGCTTCAACTGCCGCGCGGCATTCCTCGGTATCGGCCACCACGTACTCGGTGATGCCCTTGACCAACGCGTGTTCGAGACGTTTATCGACCGTCCATTCGCGCCAGGCGAGGTCCTGTACGTTTTCCTTCGCCTGTCCTTTTACGGTCTGCGCAAACTCGACCAACGCTTCACCCGGGTTTATGTCACCGGCAGGCGTGCGATTCAACACCACGTCCTCGACCTTTTGCTTCAGCACCGGATCGAGATCGTCGTAGACGCCCAACTGACCGGCGTTGACGATACCCATGGTGAGCCCTGCCTGTACCGCGTGGTAGAGGAAGACGGTGTGGATCGCCTCGCGCACCGGATCATTGCCGCGGAAGGAAAAGCTCACATTGGAGACGCCGCCGCTGGTTTTCGCGTAAGGAAGATTGGTCTTGATCCACTTCAGCGCTTCGATGAAATCGACCGCATAGTTGTCATGCTCGGGGATGCCCGTCGCGATGGCAAAAATGTTGGCATCGAAGATGATGTCCTCGGCAGGGAAACCGTCGGCCACCAACAGTTCGTAGGCACGTTTGCAGATCGAGGTCTTGCGTTCAAAAGTATCTGCCTGGCCCAGCTTGTCGAAGGCCATCACGATCACCGCCGCGCCGTAGCGCCGGGCGAGGCGCGCTTGTTCGAGAAACTTGTCCTCGCCTTCCTTCAT
>JANYCD010000024.1 GCA_025360425.1 Sterolibacteriaceae bacterium | reverse complement strand
ATTTACTGCTCAACCATGCGTCATAGCGGGTTAAATTCGAGCCCGTCAGCACCACCAAGTTCCACTTCTAGGAACTCCGGAAAACCCGCACAGTACTTGTCTCTGCGGGTTTTTATGGCCTATGGCGTCGAACTCCGTCCTTCGACATCCAGGCAGGAAGGGAGGCACATATGAGGCAACACATATGGGTCGAGAACTGTGTTTTGACATGTCGAGTTTTGATACGCTCCGTATGTCAATCACCTGGCAGCAATCTTGGGTTTTTCAATTTTTCGAACCTTCGCTTGATGCGGATGGTAGTACTGATCAATAAGAATTTTTTGCCACGTAACGCCGGCTGGGCAAGGTACTGCTGTTACATATGAGGAGCCTTTTTCGGGGAAACATTTATATGCAAATTGAGCATTGACTTTGCCCGAAAAACACAAGCCAACAAAGGGCAGCATAGCGACGACCATTTTTTTACTGATATGAGATTTATGATGGGTAGGCACTGATGGAGTAGGTGGTATTGAATTGTCCATAAGTAGCTCCCCTGGTTCGTTCGAAACGAGGGACCGATGATGCTGAGCTTACCGAATCCATTGGTGAACTATGGCTATAAATATTGGGCCGTTCTGTTCGGTACCTAACATAACAACCGCTTCAGTTAGGTAGATAAGCCATCGTTATTAAATTAGACGGCGCAAAAAACTCGACACCGTCTAGAGTCGTTGTTGGTAGTAATTGCTTGGTTGCGACCCAGTCAGAGGCTGATCACGATGGACGAAAACGGGTGAACGTCCTAAACTGGTAGCAGAGGAGGGGTTTTCCCATGAAGACTGTAGCCCAGGTTCTTAAAGCCAAGCCCGCCCAGGCGGTGTTCACGATTCCGCCAGCGACAACGGTGTTTGAAGCCATCAAGTTGATGAGCGAAAAAAATATCGGTGCGTTGCTGGTGACTGATGGCGACACGATTGTTGGCATCTTCACCGAGCGCGACTATGCCCGCAAGATCGCACTCAAGGGACATTCATCAAAGAGCACGCCCGTAGGCGAGATCATGTCATCCCAGGTCATGTACGTGCGACCCGATCAGACCAACGAAGAGTGCATGGCCTTGATGACGGATATCCGGGTGCGACATTTGCCGGTGCTGGATCAGGGGAAGTTGATCGGTATCCTTTCCATCGGCGATCTGGTGAAGGACATGATCAGCGAACAGAAATTCATTATCGACCAGCTGGAGCATTACATCTCGGGCAGCCAATACTAGGGCCAGCAGTTGGGTCCGTGAAACCAGTTTCCCCTAAGGCTTCGAGCAGGGGTAGACTTTCGCCAGCCCTGCCACGATGTTTGAGGCAGCATCAAACTCGCGGCGGCCTGGATTGTCGTAGAGATATTGCTTTGCAACCTCGAATACTTTCTGCCGCGTTACGCCCTCCGGCAGGCAATACGGGGTGATCACCAGCGACACGTTCTTGCGCTTTTGCGCATCGAGAAAAACCGTGAACGCCACTTCGAAACCATCGACTGCGCCGATGATGTAGGAGAAGCACTCGGGCTCCGACCGGTCGCAGATTTCCTTCAATTCATTGCCGCTGAGCCCGACATTCGAGATCTTGAATTCGGCGGCGGTGACGCAGCACGAAAGTACCAGCAGCGCGAGCGTAAATATTTTCTTCATGGAATGTTATTGCACCGGCTCGACCGTTACCGCAGTGCCGTAACACAGCACCTCGGTAATGCCAGCCATGACCTCGTTCGACTCATAGTGAACACCGATAATCGCATTGGCGCCGCATTGCATCGCGTGATCGCACATCAGTTCGTAAGCGTCCTCGCGAGCCCGTTCGCACAGCCCGGCATACAGGGTGATGTTGCCGCCGAACAGGGATTCGATGGCGGCAAACAAATTGCCGACCACCGAACGCGAACGCACGGTAATGCCACGCACGATGCCGTGTGATTTGACCACATGAAAATTGGGCAGCCCGAAGGCGGTGGTGACGTTGTACTTGACCATTTGCGTCTCCTGGGATGGTTGCCGCCCGGTCGGGGAAGGCACTGTTGCATAATATCGGAATGGATCCGAAATTTATGCACGCTGCACTGGAACTGGCGCGCGAAGCCGGCAGTTGCGGCGAGGTACCGGTAGGCGCGGTGGTGGTCAAGGACGGCGCGATCATTGGCCGCGGCTTCAATCAGCCCATCCTCGGCCACGACCCCAGTGCCCATGCCGAGATCATGGCACTGCGCGCCGCTGCCGCGCGCCTCGGCAATTACCGCCTGCCGGGTTGCGAACTCTATGTGACGCTGGAGCCCTGCGTGATGTGTGCTGGCGCCATCATGCATGCCCGCATCGGGCGCCTGGTGTTCGGCGCCACGGACCCCAAGACCGGCGCGGTCGGCAGTGTCGTGAATCTGTTTGCCGAGACCCGGCTCAATCATCACACCGAAGTCGCCGGCGGATTGCTAAAAGAGGAATGCGGCGGCTTGTTATCCAGTTTTTTCTCCGCCCGTCGTACGCGGACATTGCAAACCTGAATGCAAATCCGCGTCAGCTTGCCGGGTCAGACTTTGGAACTGTTTGCCGATGACGGTCGTCTGCTGCATCGCTATCGGGTGTCCACCGCAACCAAAGGCGCAGGAGAAGTCTATGGCAGCAATCAGACGCCACGCGGCGCGCACATCATTCGCGCCAAGATCGGCGCCGACGCTCCTGAAAATACCGTGTTCGTGAAGCGTCGTCCGACCGGCGAAACCTGGACGCCAAAACTGGGCCTTGATAATCCCGGACGAGACTGGATGCTGACCCGCATCCTCTGGCTATCTGGGCGCAAGCCGGGTTTCAATCGCCTCGGTACAGTCGATACCATGCGCCGCTACATCTACATTCACGGCAGTCCGGACAGCGCACACATGGGCAAACCTGGTTCGATCGGCTGCATCCGCATGCGCAATTGCGACGTGATCCAACTTTTCGATCGTGTGCCGGCGTACACTTCGGCGGTGATCGTCGAGTATCGGATCGAAGAGGGCGACTGGAACGCACTTGCGACTGATGCACGTCACGTGCGCGAACAGGTTTTCATCAACGAACAAAAAGTCCCCATGGCGCTGGAATGGGACGAGCACGATGCCGTGTCACGCCATGTTGTTGCCTATGACGGATCGGGAGCGGCTGTTGGCACCGGTCGATTATTGGCGGACGGCCACATCGGTCGCATGGCGGTGTTGCCTGAGTGGCGCGGCAAGGGCGTGGGTCGGGCGCTACTGGAACGTTTGCTGGAATCGGCACAGGTCGCGAGGCAGCAACACCTCGTGCTGCATGCGCAGGCGCATGCGGAGGGATTCTACCGACGGCTCGGTTTTGAAAAAACGGGCGAAACGTTCATTGAGGCCGGCATCCCCCATGTACTGATGCAACGTTCGCTGGGCAAGACCTGAACCGGCATTCCTGCACACCCGTCCGGACCTCTCCGGGTCTAAAGGTGTCTGCGTCGACGCGCGTGAATGCCGGTTTATTCGCTGCCTGATACTTTTTAGATCAATGCCTTGATGATCATGATTTGCCCCCAAACACTAACAAACCAGACGACGGTGCGCACATAGGGAACACCGGCATAGTAGAGCAACAGGTAGCCGACGCGCGCCCAAAAATAAATCATCGCGCCCATTGCCACCTGCTCGTTGTCAACGCCGGCTGCATGCGCAGTCAGCGCCAATGCGGCGAAGGTGATAAAAGACTCGATCTGGTTCGTCGTGGCGCGGTCGACGCGGCGCGACAGCGTCGTCGGTGGCGCCGTGGTATCGCGATCATCACGGTTGCCCATGCCGATCATGTACCCCTTGAGTGTCCACAACCTGTTGCGAGTCGTGCTGCCGACGATGTACGACATCCAGGTCAGAATCGCCGAATAAACGACATAGGTGAGCGTTGCGGTCATGTGTGCTTCCTCCATTTATAAATTGTATGTTTTTGATAACGACTTTTACGTGGCTGCGCTACCAGTGTAAACCACAATTTCCCCGCTACCTGGAGGACGTGATCCATGCGATCAGTCGAGCGCGTGCGACACCAGACCATCGGCCAGTTTTGGATCGGCCCAGGTTGATGCCGAAAAATGCAAATTTCTCATTGCAGTTGTGACACGACAAGTCCGAATCGCTTCTCCAATAACTCCAGGCGACGTTTCATTTCATCGCTGCCAAACCCTAGAGTGCGAATCATTTCGAGACGCTGCCGGGCGGCAGGCCCGGTATAGAAAGACGAAAATGATCCAAGTCGCTCAATCTCTTCCAGTGCAGCCGCCACAATCCAATTATCAAAATCTTCGCCCGGGGGTATTGAATCAAACCGTTCCACTGGCGGGAGGAATGGCTCACTTGGATCCGTCTGACTGTGTTCGACAACGGAGGCGATCATTTTTTGGAGGGCATCTACAGCGATTGACCGGGCGCCATAGTCTCGCGCTACTCGGGCCAAGCTTGATAAGCGCAGATGTGAAGGTTCTTTCTCGCTCGATGTTTTGAGTAGGTTGAAACTCGTTTCCAATGCACCAAATCGCTCTGTAGAAGATAGGGTAGTGTCTCGACTCAGTGCATAACAAAATAAAGCATCTTCAACTTCTGCGCTGCGCCCCATGGTCGTGGTCTGCTCCCAAAGGCTGGCGAGTTGAACTCCATATGGCAACGCGGCAATAGTGTGACGCCAGTGATACACAGTGGAATCCTTGCCTTTTTTTGACATCTCATTAAGCCATTCCGCCCTTGTCCCTGGAATCCAGGTCGCGGATTCCAGCAAATATCCATTGGTGGCAAGCTGTGCGGCACGATCAGGTTTGCAGCAGAATAAATTAAGCAGATACCCATCTGGTTTGGATTCCGCATTGAAGGGAACAAGCAAGCCAAGTCCTGGCACTAATCGATACGAGTTGTAGCCAAGCGTGGCAAATCCATGCACCAGTTCCAAATGCAGGTCTTCTCCTGCTTTTACCTCGTACTGAACAAGTGGGGATAATTCGGCGAAAAACTGATCTCCCCCCTTCAGTATGTTGGCTTCTTCTCCTTCGGCGTCGATTTTCAGGAATGCAATATCTCGCCAGCCATATTTTTTCATGCATTCGTCAAGGGTCATCAGGGACACTGTTTCACTGTCCTTCATTGACGGCATGTCATGAACAAGCGCATTTAATTCGGAGTTCTGATTCAGGGATAGTTGCGCTGTGCCACAGGTATTGGAAAGGGCACTCCGGTCAAGAACGATCTGGTTAAAACCATTGACGCCGATTCCCTCCGCAAGCAGTTTTGCGGTTTCTGATGACGGCTCGAAAGCCCATACGCAGCCTGTCGGCCCCACTGTTTTGGCCATGGAGATGGCGTAAACGCCATAATTGGCGCCGATATCAATTACTTTCTGCCCTGGCTGCAGCAGACGGCGCAGAAATTTTATTTCGTCTTCAAACCAATCCTGCTGCTCCAGCAGGACATAGGGCGTAATCAGATTCAGTGAGTTGGGGACGACTACATGCACTCCATCGATCAGCACGAGATTGGTAGTGAAAGTCATGTATTGAACAACCTCATCAAAAATGAAATTAATCTCTGGATGCAAACGCCAATACCAATTAGTCGAGCACGTGCGACACCAGGCCGTCGGCCAGCTTGGGTTCGAACCAGGTTGACTTGGGTGGCATGACTTCGCCAGCATCGGCGACCGCCATCAAATCTTCCATGCGCGTCGCATGCAGTGCGAACGCGACGGCCATCTCACCGCTGTCGACGCGCTTCTCCAATTCGCTCAGGCCACGAATGCCGCCGACAAAATCGATGCGCTTGTCGCGGCGCAGGTCGGCAATACCCAGTACCGGGCCGAGCAGGTAGTCGGAGAGCAGGCTGACATCGAGCTTCGCCACCGGGTCATTATGGGGAACAAGTTCAGGCTGGATGGTCAGCTTGAACCAGCGTCCGGGAAGATAAAGCCCGAACTCGGTGGGCTGCGCCGGGTGCACTGCGGATGTGGCGGACTCGACAGCGAAACATTCGCCGACGCACTCCAGGAAGTCGGCGTCGGTCAGTCCGTTCAAATCCTTGACCACGCGGTTGTAGTCCATGATCTTCATCTGGTGATGGGGAAAGATCACCGCCAGAAAATAATCCGCGTCCGAGCCTAAGGCGCCGGCATTGCGCCGGCCCTTGGCGACGCGCGATGCAGCGGCGGAACGGTGATGGCCATCGGCGATGTAGAGTGCCGGCATCGCGTCAAATACCTTGCTGATTCCGGCAACGGTGCCTGTGTCGCGGATGACCCAGGTCATATGGCGAATGCCGTCGTCGGCGGTGACATCGGCATCGGGAGTGCCGCTGCTGGCCTGCGCGATCAGTACGTCAGCAGCATCCGAATGCGGATAGGCAAGCAGCACCGGACCGGTCTGTGCGCCCACCGCTTCGATCTGGCGCACCCGATCGTCTTCCTTCTCGGGCCGGGTGAACTCGTGCTTGCGAATGCGATTGCTATCGTAGTCGGCCACCGACGCGGCGGCCACCAGCCCAGTCTGGACGTGGGCGCCCATCGTCAGCCGATAGGCGTAGTAGCAGTCCTGTTCATCGCGGGCAAGAACGCCGGAGGCAAGCATTTTTTGCAGATTGCTCGCTGCCTTGGCGTAGACCTCGGGCGCATGGGGATCGGTGTCCGGCGGTAAATCGATTTCAGGTTTGGAGATATGCAAAAAACTCCATGGCTTGTCGGCGGCACTCCCATGGACAATGAGGCGCGCTTCAGCAGTGGACAGGACATCGTAGGGTGGTGCGGCGATATCGGCGGCGCGGCCAGGAGCCGGGCGCAGACCGCGAAAGGGTTTGATCAGGGGCATGGGATTGTTTAAATTGATTGCATGAAAAAATTATTGCTTCGTTTCGTGCGGTCCGAGTTTCTTGAACAGTTCCTTGATCGCCAGCACGCGCTCTTGCAGGGTCGGCATTTCCTTCTTCCAGGTCAGCCGATCCTGGCCGGCCAGCTTGAAGGCACGGTCGGCCTGGATCAGCTTGATGATGCGGGCCGGGTCGATGGGCGGGTTGGGAATGAATTGCAATTGTATCGTGTGCGTCGAGGCGTCCAGTTTGGTAATCCCCAGCGGCCGGCTGAGGATGCGCAGGCGGTGGGTTTCAAACAGGGCGATGGTTTGCCGCGGCAGTTCGCCAAAGCGGTCGATCAACTCTTCCTGCAACGCGCGCAGGTCGTCATCGGTATCGCAATTGGCGAGGCGCTTATAGAGCGTCAAACGCTCATGCACGTCGGGACAGTAGTCATTCGGCAACAAGGCTGGCGTGCTCAGGCTGATCTCGGAAGTGACCGACAATGGCTGCGTCAGGTCCGGCATCTTGGTGCCGGTCTTGAGCGATTTGACGGCAGCGTGGAGCATGTTGGTGTAGAGCGCGAAACCGATCTCGTGGATTTCGCCGCTCTGGTTCTCGCCCAGCACTTCGCCGGCGCCACGAATTTCCAGGTCGTGCATGGCGAGGAAGAAACCGGAACCGAGTTCTTCCATGGCCTGGATCGCGTCCAGCCGGCGCTGGGCCTGGACTGATGGCTTGGCATCTTCGTGGGTGAGCAGGTAGGCGTAAGCCTGGTGGTGCGAGCGACCAACACGGCCGCGCAACTGATGCAACTGGGCGAGGCCGAACTTGTCGGCGCGATTGATGACGATGGTATTGGCGTGCGGATTGTCGATGCCGGTTTCGATGATGGTCGAACATAGCAACAGATTGTGTTTCTGCTGCGTGAACTCGCGCATTACCCGTTCCAGTTCGCGCTCCGGCAACTGGCCGTGGCCGATCACGATGCGCGATTCCGGCAGCAGTTTTTCGAGACGCTCACGCATGTTTTCGATGGTGTCCACTTCGTTGTGCAGAAAGTAGACCTGGCCGCCGCGCTTGAACTCGCGCAAACACGCCTCGCGCACCAGACCCAGCGACCAGCGCGAGACGAAAGTCTTGATCGCCAGCCGCTTTTGCGGCGCGGTTGCGATCACCGAGAAATCACGCAGGCCTTCGAGCGAAAGTCCCAGCGTGCGTGGAATCGGCGTCGCGGTCAGCGTCAGCACGTCGACCTCGGCGCGCAGTGCCTTGAGGCCCTCTTTTTGCCTTACGCCGAAGCGATGTTCTTCATCGATGATGACCAGTCCAAGGCGTTCGAATTTCACGTCCTTTTGCAGCAGCCGGTGGGTACCGATCAGGATGTCGATTTTTCCGGCTTCGAGATCGACGATGGCCTGCGCCTGTTCCTTCGCGCTCTTGAATCGGGAAATTTCCGCGATCTTGACCGGCCACTCGTGACCGACCTGCGCGAAACGATCAGTGAAGGTCTGGTAGTGCTGCTCGGCGAGCAGCGTGGTGGGACACAGCACCGCCACTTGTTTGCCGCCGGCGATCGCGACAAAAGCGGCGCGCAACGCGACTTCGGTTTTGCCGAAGCCGACGTCGCCGCACACCAGTCGATCCATCGGCTTGCCGGAGCGCATGTCCTCGATCACGGCGTTGATGGCAGCCTGCTGATCCGGCGTTTCCTCGAAGCCGAAACCGTCGGCAAAGACTTCCATGTCGTGCGCCTTGAACTCGAACTGATGCCCCGTGCGCAAGGCGCGCTGGGCATAGAGATGCAGCAACTCGGCGGCGGTGTCGTGCACCTGCTCGGCCGCTTTCTTTTTCGCCTTCTCCCATTGGCCGGATCCAAGGGTATGCAAATCCACAGCTTCGGGATCGGCGCCGCTGTAGCGCGAGATTACATGCAGTTGTGCAACCGGGACATAAAGCGTATCGCCGCCGGCGTATTCCAGATGCAGGAATTCCGTATCGCCCTCGCCGTAGTCCATGTGCTTCAAGCCCATGTAACGGCCGATGCCATGTGACTCATGCACTACCGGATCGCCGATGCGCAGCTCGGATAAGTCGCGCAGCCAGCCTTCGAGATTGGAGCGTCGCACGTCGCCGCGCTTGCCGCGGGGACGCGCAGTCGCGGCATAAAGCTCGTTTTCGGTAATGAAAGCGAACTTCGATTCCACCGCGACGAAACCGCCGGAGATCGGTGCGGCGCTGATCATGAAGGCTTCACTGCTGCCGACGAAACTTGTGTAGTCGGCGCAGGGCGCGGGTTTCAAGCCGCGCTCATTCAGGTATTCGAGGATCGTCTCGCGTCGCCCCGCAGACTCGGCCAGCAGCAGCACCCGTCCGCCGAAGCCGGACAGGAAGTCCTTGAGCGCCGCCAACGGTTCGTCGGCCTTGCGGTCAACGGCGATCACTGGTAGTCCCATCGCTGTAGGAGCGGCGCCCTCGCCGCGAT
>JANYCD010000009.1 GCA_025360425.1 Sterolibacteriaceae bacterium | reverse complement strand
GCGCCGCAACGTGGGTTATTCTCGGCAATCACGCGTTCCCTGCAAAGGCGGCTCACATGGATTTGGCAGCACTCTCGGGCCTGTTGGTTATTGCGGCCGGCGTCTGGCTTTGGCTCGACAGCCTCAAGGCGCGCGATGCAGCGGTGCTGGCAGTAAAAGATGCGTGCGATTCGGAGCAATTGCAGTTGCTCGATGACACCGTGGCGATCAAGCGCGTTGCACTGTCGCGCGACATGGACGGGGTGCTGCGCATTCGCCGCATTTATGGTTTCGAGTACAGCGACACCGGCAACAACCGCTGTAGCGGCACGGTGGTTCTGCTCGGCAATCGCGTGCTGGTGATCAACCTCAGACTAAGGAATGTTCCGCATCTGACGGCGGTTCACTGACGCCCGGTATTGCTGGAAGCGCAAGTTCACACCGAGCGCAAGGCCGTCACGATGTTCATGCCTGCGGCGCGCGCGGCGGGCATGAAGCCGCCGATGAGCCCCATCAGCAGCGAGAACAGCAATGTCTTGATGATGATGCCCGGCGTCATGGTAAAGCCGAAGGCGAGTTCTGCGAATGACTGGAAGTTCATCGTCGATACCGTCACCAGTTGCATGAACGAGGCCATGAACAAACCGATGATGCCGCCAACCAGCGCCTGCAACAATGACTCGACCAGAAATGCTCCCATCACTGCGCTGCGCCGAAAACCCAGCGCGCGCAGCGTGCCGATCTCGCCGGTACGGTTGGCGACCGCCGAATACATGGTGATCATGGCGCCGATGATGGCGCCGATGGAGAAGATCGCCGTCAGCGTCATGCCGAGCACACGAATGAAGGTGGCCATTGCCTCGGACTGGTCGGCATAGAACTGTCGCTCGCGTTTCACTTCCACGGTCAGGCGCGGATCGCTCTCGATGGCGTGCTTGAAAGCGTCGAAGGTCGACGGGTCGGCAAGCTTGACGACCATGGATGAGAACACCGATTGACGCCGGAATGCTGGCATCAATTGTTCGGCGTCACCCCATATTTCGGAGTCGAAACCACTGCCGTCGCTGTCAATGATGCCAACTACGTTCCAGTTGCCGCCGGCAAAGTGGATCACTTCTCCAAGACCGGCGCCCTGAAACTTGCTGGCGATGCTCTTGCCCACCACCAATTCGTGACTACCGGGGCGAAACACGCGTCCGGCGGCGATGCGAATCTGCGGCCGCAGGTTGAACGCAAGCATGCCGACGCCGCGGGCGGTGACGTTGGAGGGTTTGTCGTCGGAACGTTTTTGCAGCGAGATCAGCACCACGGTTTCCTTGGACGACAGCGGCGCGCCATCCGGCCCCGTTTCGACTTGCGGCTGGCTCTCGATCAGGCCGGCGGCCGGACGCAATATGCCGCTTTGTATCTCGGCGCCAGCACCCTTGCGGATCGCGATCACGTTTTCCACATTGCCGGTATCCACCAGCGTATGGTTCAGCCCGGCCTCCAGCATCAGCACTGCGGCGAACACGAACACCACCAATGCCATGCCGCCTGCGGTGAGCAGCGTGGTGAGCTTGCGTGTCCACAAGTTGCGCAGGCTGTAGGAGAGGGGCAGGGCCATCAGGCAATGCTCCGCAGGCCATCAACGATTTTTATCCGACCGGCTTGGCGTGCCGGTAGCACTGCGGCAGCCAGACCGACAACCACCGCGCATACCAGTTGTAGTTGCACGGTGGCGAGAGAGACCTGGAATACCGGGAAGAACTTGCCCAGTTGGCTGGCGAAACCGGCACCCACCGGGAAGGTCAGCAGGATGCCCAGCACCCCGCCGGCGAGCGCGATCACCAATGATTCGCCATAAATTAGCGCGCCGACAAACCCCGGCCCGAAGCCGAGGGCTTTGAGCGTTGCGTATTCACTGGTGCGTTCGCGAACGGTCATGGCGATGGTGTTGGCCATCACCGCCATGATGATGAAGATGACCAGATACGAAATCAGGCGCACGCCTTCGACAATGGTGGCCGACATCGAGATGAAGCCGAGCTGGAAGGCCTTCTCGGTTTCGGTAAGCGTTTCGGCCGCGGAGTTTTTGAACAGCTTGTCCACGTCGAGCGCGATGCGGGCGCTGTTATCCGAGTCGGCGGCGACGACGATGTACACACCGACTTGATCCAACCTGCGTGGGTAGCGGATCTTGACGGTTTCGTTGAGGTAGTCCCAGTGGAAGAACATCTGCGCGCTATCGGTGTTCTTCTCTGCCCCGTCGTAGATGGCGCGGACGACGAAGTTCCAGTCACCGGGAAAGATTGCGCCGCGCATGGCGAGGCTGTCGCCGACCTTGAAGCCGTAGGTCTCGGCGAGACGGCGGCCGACGATGCAGCCCCTGCGGTCGTGCATGTAGTCGTGCTTCTGCTGTTCCGACATAACGTACTCGGGATAGGCATCGAAGTACATATCGTCAACAGCAAATTGGGCGAAGAAGTTTTTCGGCTCCTTGTAAATTGAACCGACCCAGTTTGCCAGTGACACCTGTTTGACGCCTTCGACCGTGCGGATTTTCTGGCGGTAGGACAGTGGCATCGAAAATACCAATGAGATGGCATTGCGCGTCACCAGACGATTTGCTTTCGCCGCTTCGGCTTTGGCATACCAGGCGCCTACCACGGTTTGCAACAAGCCGAAGGCCAGCACCGCCACCATCAGACCCAGCACGGTGAGCGAGGTGCGCAGCTTGTGGCGCAGCGCATTGCGCGAGATCAGCTTGAGCAGGTGCATTGGCGCGCGCTTAGTGCCCAGTCACTTCCTCACGCGCCGACAGTTCGCCTTTTTCCAGATGCATGATGGCATGGGCATGGGCTGCGGCGCGGGCGTCGTGGGTCACCAGGATGATGGTTTTGTGGAGTTCGCGATTCAGCGTTTGCATCAGCTTGAGGATGTCCTCGGCGGATTCGCGGTCAAGGTCGCCGGTCGGTTCGTCGGCCACGATCAGGTTGGGGTCGCTGACCAATGCCCGCGCGATTGCCACGCGCTGCTGCTGGCCGCCGGACAGTTCGTTCGGATAATGTTCTGCGCGGTCTTGCAGCCCCACCAGCTCAAGCACCGCTTCGACATGGTCGCGGCGTTCGGCGCGGGAAAGGGACGCCAGCAGCAAGGGCAGTTCCACGTTTTCGAACGCGGTCAGCACCGGCATCAGGTTGTAGAACTGGAAAATGAAACCGACGTTGCCGGCGCGCCAGTCGGCCAGTTCGACCTCGCTCAGGGCGCCGATGTTCACGCCATCGACCAGCAACTCGCCGCTGTCGGGCTGGTCGATGCCGGCGATCAGGTTGAGCAGTGTGCTCTTGCCCGAACCCGAAGGCCCCATCAACGCAAGAAATTCACCAGCGCCAATGTCGAAGCTGATGCCGGACAGCACCGGCACGATTTGCGCGCCGCGCTTGTAGGACTTGGTGATGTCGTGCAGACGCACCAGCGGTGGCGCTGCACCGTTGCCGTCGCTCATTTCTTTTCCGGCACTACATGGCTGCCGTCGTGCACACGGTCGGTCGGTTTGACGACCACCTTGTCTTCGGGTTTCACGCCGCTGACTTCAACCAGGTCACCGATCTTGCGACCAGTGGTGACGGTGACGGCTTTGGCTACAGCGTCGGTGACAACAAATACGGTCGGCTTGCCATCGCGCTGAACGATGGCGTCGGGATGTACCACGGTGAGCGGCTTGCGCTGGTCGGGTGCGACTGCTGCAGAGAGGAATGCAACTTTGGCACTCATCTCGGGCAGCACGCGCGCATCGCGATCAATGAAGCGCACCTTGGTCATCACGCTGGCCTTGCTGCGGTCAACGGTGGGCACGATGCGGCTCACCTCGCCGCGCAAGCGCAGGTCGGGAAAGGCATCGAGCGCGATTTCGCACGGCTGACCGACCTTGACCTTGGCCAGGCTGGATTCCGAGACGTCGGCCTCGACTTCCAGCGTTTCCATGTCGGCCATCGTCACCACCGCGCCTTTGCTGTCGGTGGCGGAAGAAAACGGCGTGACGATGTCGCCCATGTTGGCGGCCTTGGTCAGCACCACGCCGTCGAACGGCGCGCGGATCAGGGTCTGGTCGACCGCTACATCGGCGCCGCGTCGATTCGCCTCGGCCACTGCTACGGCGGCGCGCGCCTTGTCATAGCGAGCCTTGGCGGTATCCAGTTGCGAAACCGGAATGAATTTTTTGTTGGCCAGATCCTGCGCGCGGTTCCATGAAACTTTCGCATCCTGCAATTCGGCCCTGGCCGATTGAACGCCGGCGGCCGCCTGTTCGGCCGCCGCTGCAACATCCTTGCTCTCCAACCGGGCGATAACGTCTCCCGCCTTGACCACGCTGCCTTCCTGCACACCCAGCCATTCCAGGCGTCCGGTCGCCTTGGTGGCCACGGCCGCCTTGCGCTGCGCCACCACGTAGCCCGTTGCGTTGAGATCCGTCACTGCCTGATAAGGATAGGCGGTCGTCACGTTGATCGTCTCGACGGAGATGTCTCTGTTGGAACGCAGAAAGAAAATTCCACCCACGACCAGTACTGCCACGACCGCCGGCCACCAACGCAGCCGTGAAGAGCGCTTGAGCGGTGCGTTGCGATCGATCTTCAATCGGGAAATGGTTTGCTCGGGCATGATCAGTCGCCACGCCAATAGGGGCGCAGCAGGAAGTGGCGTAGAGCCCGATTATAAGGGGCCGGCGGCGGGCCGACAGGTGGCTTTCGGTACATGATCAATGCGTTGTCGGCCTTGCGATTCCGCATCAGTCAGGGCACGATGGAAGCCAATTGTGAACTTTGGAAGGTGAATGCCATGAAACAACGTTCGTTGGGACAAGCCAAAACGCCCGTATCTACAATTGGTTTGGGCTGCATGGGCATGAGCGAATTTTACGGCGACAGCGATGACAGTGCGTCGCTGCTGACCCTTGCCCGGGCGCTGGAGCTAGGCGTTAACTTCCTCGATACGGCCGATACCTATGGGTTGGGCCACAACGAAAACCTGATCGGGCGATTCCTCAAGCAGGGCGGCGCGACACGACGCGCGCAAGTGGCGATCGCCACCAAGTTCGGCATCGTGCGCGAGCCGGGCAAGTACGAACGAACCATCGACAACAGCCCGGCCTACATTCGTGCCTGTTGCGATGCTTCGCTGCAACGGCTCGGTGTCGATGTCATCGATCTCTACTACTGCCACCGGCGCAATCCGGACACCCCCATTGAAGATACGGTGGGCGCCATGGCCGATCTGGTGAAGGCGGGCAAGGTACGCCAGATCGGATTGTCCGAAGTATCGGCAAAAACCTTGCGTGCTGCCTGTGTCGTGCATCCGGTGGCGGCATTGCAAAGCGAGTATTCGCTATGGACGCGCGGACCCGAAGACGAAATGCTCAAGGTTTGCGCGGAGCTGGGCACCACGTTTGTGGCCTACAGTCCGCTGGGCCGCGCCTTCCTTACCGGCACTGTGAGAGCGGATAGTTTGGCGGAAAATGATTTTCGCAAACGCAATCCACGTTTCACCGGCGATGCCGGTGCAGCCAACCATCGATTGGTGGCAGGTCTGGGCAGCTTTTCCGCCGCGCGCGGGATGACCAACGCCCAGATCGCGCTGGCCTGGCTGCTAAACAAGCATCCGCACGTTGTGCCGATCCCCGGCACGCGCCGCATCGACTATCTGGAACAGAATGTCGCCGCGACGGACTGCGAACTCTCGGCCACGGACATCGCCGAACTGGATATTCTTTTCGCGCCAGACCGCGTCTCGGGCCCCCGTTACGTCAAGGCGGGTTTGCTGGGGATCGAGTAAGCGTTCATTCGTCCGAATAGTTCGGCGCGCGTCGTTCCTTGAATGCGGCGACCGCTTCGTGGTGATCCGCCGTTTCAAGGAGGATGGTCTGCTGCCGGTCTTCCAGCGCCAGGCCCGCTTCGAGGCTGCCTATGTCGATCAGCACATTGAGGATGTCCTTGGTCATGCGCAGCCCCATCGGTGCGGCTTTGAGCATGTCATTGGCCATGTCCAGACCGGTCGTCAGCAATTGATCGGGTTCCACAATCGCACTCACCAGGCCGGCGGACAGGGCGCGCTCGGCGCTCATGAAGCGGGCGCTCATCAGGTATTCGGAAGCCACCGACAATCCGATCAGGCGCGGCAGCAGATAGCCGGAGCCCATGTCGCAACCGCCGAGGCCGATGCGCAGATAAGCGGCATTCATCTTCGCGCGTGCCGTCGCGTAACGCACGTCGCAGGCCAGCAGCAGGGAAAATCCGCCACCGCAAGCGGCTCCCTGAATCAGGCCAATAATGGGTTGCGGACAGGTGCGCATCAGGCGAACGATGCTGGAATACAGCTTCTGCATTTCCATCTGTCGTTGTGCGCGACCCGGCCCCACCGCCGCGAACGCACTGGAGTCAAGATCCGCCCCCGCCGAAAATGCGCGACCCGCCGCACGCAGCACGATGACGCGTACCTCCAGTCGACTTTGCAATGCCGTGAAATAGGCGTGCAGGGCACGCGCCATGTCGACATCCAGCGCATTTAGTGTGTCAGGCCTGTTCAGCGTGAGGATTTCGACGGCACCGCGACTATCGATGTTGATCGGCAGAGAGGCTGTGGTCATGAGGAAACTCCGTTGGAAAATTGACGTGTCATTCATGTAGTTCGAACATAATATAGTCAAAATGATGGGACACACACTTGGCAATGGGGAGAAGCCAGTCACTAAGCGAATAGCTGGTGTTGAAGAGAGATCGCCATGCTCGGCCTGATGATGGATGTACCGCTGCTGCTGTCGCGCCTGATCGATTTTGCTGCGGAAAATGCCGGATCGACCGAAGTTGTTGGCCGCAACATTGACGGCCATATTGAACGCTGCACCTGGTTCGAATTACGGCGGCGGGCACTGCTTCTTGCCAAGGCGCTTGCTGCGCGCGGCCATGGCGTGGACTCGCGCATCGGTTCGCTGGCCTGGAACACGATCGACCATGTGGAATTGTTCTGCGGCGCGCTCGGCATCGGGGCGTCGCTGCATACGATCAATCCGCGCCTGACGCCGGACCATCTGGCGCAAATGATCAACCAGGTCGACGATCAAGTGATCTTAATTGATCCCGCTACGATCACCATCGCCGAGTCTCTGTTCCGCCTGACGCCGGGTGTCCGTGCCTGGATTTATATGGGTGAAGGCACGATCTTGCCGTACAGTCCGCTGCCGAACCTGATCTCCAAGGCCGCGTTTGTGGCCACCCACGACGACGACTTTGTCTGGCCACAATTCGATGAGCGACAAGCGGCGACAATTTGCTACACCTCGGGCACCACCGGCCTGCCCAAGGGCGTGGTGTATTCCCATCGCAGCATCACCCTCAATGCGATGAACATGACGATGGCCGACATGCTCGGCGGCTATCGCCCGGGTGCGCTGGAAGTAGCGATGCCGCTTGCGCCAATTTCACTCAAACGGCTGGAACATGCCGTTCACGGCGCCGATGAACGGCCACAAACTGGTGTTGCCCGGCCGTGCCTTCGATCCGGCGAGCGTGATCGAATTGATTCGCGGCGAGGGCGTGACCATCGTGGGCGCCGTGCCGACGGTGTGGACGGACATCATTGCGCTGCTGCGTGCCAAAGGCCTGACGCTGCCTTCGGTGCGGGTGGCGATGGTCGCGGGAACGCGCGTGCCCGCTTCCCTGTTCGCGGATTTCGAGGAATTCGGCATCGAGCCGTGCCAGACCTGGGGCATGACCGAGGCACCCGGCGCGACACGCGGTTCGCCGCCGCCGGGGAGTGACCAAACCGATCCGGAGAACCGGCGCCGGCTCAGACAGCAGCGTCAGCGCCGGGCCGCGTTTTCGGTTCAATTCCACATTGTCGACGAAGACAGCAAGACTCTTCCACACGACGGTGTTGCCCGCGGCACGATGTTCGTTCGCGGCGCATCGGTGGCGGGGCGTTATCTGGGCCAGAATGAATCCGAAACGGTGGACTGGCCGGATACCGGAGATATCGCACGCATTTTCCCCGATGGCACCATCGAGATTGCTGACCGGGCCAAGGACGTCATCAAGTCGGGTGGTGAGTGGATCAGCACCCTGCAACTGGAAAGCGCCGCGACAAGTCACGAAGCCGTGGCACAGGCCGCGGCGATCAGCATTCCCCATCCAAGGTGGCAGGAACGCCCGCTGCTGCTGTGTACGCTCAAGCCCGGTGCCACGGTAACGGCTGCTGTCTTGCTCGCGCACATGGCCAGCAGCGTTGCGAAATGGTGGTTGCCCGACGAGATCATCTTCATCGAAGCCATGCCGCTGACATCGACCGGGAAGATCAGCAAGGTCGACCTGCGAAAGATTTATTCGAAACCTTTTTAGATCGTGGTCGAATATTTGCCGGTTTAGGGTCAGAATTTCAGCCGGTAAATTCGAATTCCGCGACCAGAATGTGGTGGTCGGATGCCGGCGTCGGCTGAACGGCATGGCTGACCGTGCGCAAGTGCCGACTGTAGAAGATGTGGTCAAGCACGTAGGGGCGGCGGCGCCAGGTAATTTTTTCCTGCTGCACGGTGTTGTACCCCGCGCCGGAAAATTGCCGCACCAGCGATTCGTGTCGGCTGACGTTGAAATCACCACCGAGCAGCGTGGCACCCTGTGAGGCGCGCAGTTGCTCGAGTACCAGTTCGCGCTGCCCGTTATGTTCTTCGCTCGACGACTTGAGCATGAAAAACGCCAGCAGGTGGGTATTGAAAATCCGTAGTTCATGTCCGCCAACGATGGTCGTTGCGCCGATGAGCAGACGGTCGGTCGGCGTTTTGGTTTCGCCTTCGAACTCAAATTCGATCGGCGGTGAAGGCAGGTCGCGCAGCATGGTGTCGCGCAATGGTGTTTTGGAAAAGATGGCCAGCCCGATGCCGAAGGGAAGTTCACGCGGATCGGGTTTGCGGATCGAGAGGAATCCATCGTAGCCGGTCAACGCGGCACGCAGCCTGGTGTAGTTGGCCGGTGGATTGGGCTGCACACCGCCCGGATTGGCCTGCTCGACCTCCTGCAACAACACGATATCGGCATCATGGTGGCGGATTTCGGCGATGGTCTGATCGAGATTGATGGGCGCGTGGTCGGGATCGTTATCGTCCCAACCCTGGCCAAACTGCATGTTGAATTGCAGGACTTTGAAGGTGCTCATTGTTTGAATCATAAATCATGTCGGGCCTGGCTGCGGTTTCTGTCCTTTCCACAACGTGCAAAATTCGCACTGCGGCAGCGCCAATCGGGCGTTGGCGACGAAAAATTTTGACTTCCCCATGGGCCATCTGGTATCCCGGGCTTATACCCCCCCAAAAGTCCCTTGCATCAAGGCTCCCCTATTTCCGTGCCCTGCGTTACTATTCGCGCTCGGAGTTCCACCCAAAACCCAAGGAGGTAATACATGAACAAGTCCGAACTGATCGAAATCATTGCCGCGGAAGCCGACATTACCAAGGTCGCTGCCGAGAAGGCCCTGTCCGCTGTGACCGGCGCTGTCGTTAAAACTGTTTCCAAAGGCGGCACCGTTGCCTTGATTGGCTTTGGTACCTTCAAGTCTTCCAAGCGCGCCGCTCGTATCGGCCGCAATCCGCAAACAGGCAAGGAACTCAAGATTGCCGCGACAACCGTGCCGCGCTTCACCCCGGGTGCAGGGTTCAAGGCCGCTGTTGCAGGCAAGAAAGCCGCCAAGAAGAAGTAATTCAAGCGGTTTTGCAGTACCCAGGCCTGCCTCGTGCAGGCCTCTTTATTTCCGCTCCCCTTGCATCGACAACGCTGCGGGCGCAATATGGGGCGGAGCCTACACACGGAAGGCAGCGCAGGGAACCCCGGATGAAAGAGTCAATCCTCAAATTTCTGAAAACCAACGGCGAAGGACTCGACTATGAGATCGCCAAAGCGCTGCATTTGCCGCTGGCAGTGGTGAGTGCTTGCGTATCGCAACTTTCAGCAGCAGGTGAAGTCATCTCCTGCAAAGTGACGCGCTATGTCGATGGCAAAACCATCGAGGGCATCAGCTGCCGGCTTTCCGGCAACCTGCCGACCCCGGCACGCGGGCCCAAGCCCGGTGCGAAGCGCGACGCTTCTTCCGACTCGGAGACCAACCCGGTTTGAGGTTGACGCCGGCGTGTCGCTGATTATTGCGGCATCCGCAGTGACCGCGCACTGACCGGATGCCCGTCTTTGTCCCGCTGCGGCAGAGTATTGCCGAAGGAGTATTTAATGGCCGGCAAAACACCATTCGTAGACCAGAAAGTTCTTCAATACGTCGCGGACCATTCATTGCGCGAGCCCACATTGATGGCCGAATTGCGTGCCGAAACCGCGCTGCTCGCCGAAGCGCGGATGCAAATTACCGCCGAACAGGGACAGTTCTTCTCGTTGCTGATCCAGGCAACCGGCGCGAAAAACTGCCTGGAAATTGGTACTTTCACCGGCTATAGCGCGCTCAGCGTGGCACTCGCGCTGCCGTATGACGGCCGCCTCATTTGCTGTGACGTCAGCGAGGAGTGGACCGCTGTTGGCAAGCGTTACTGGCAGCGTGCCGGTGTCGCGCGCAAGATTGATCTGCGCATCGCGCCGGCACTTGAAACATTGGACGCGCTCTTGGCAGCAGGCGAGTCGGAGAAATTCGACTTCGTTTTTATCGATGCCGACAAGTCGAACTACGATGCGTATTACGAGCGTTGCCTGAAACTGGTGCGCAATGGCGGGCTGATCGTGTTCGACAACATGCTGTGGTCCGGCGCAGTAGCCGACGCGTCCGATCAATCCAAAGATACGTGCGCGCTACGCGCAATCAACGACAAGCTTCACCACGACGAGCGGGTAGCGCTCTCGCTGCTCGCGTTCGCGGATGGACTGACGCTGGCGCTGAAGCGCTAGACGACTTTTAGAAGTCGATCTGCAATCCCGGCCATGCGGCTGCCAATGCACTCCTGAATTCTTCCTGAATCCGCTTCAGCGCTTTTTGCGTGTCTGCCTCAAAGCGCAGCACGACCACCGGCGTCGTGTTTGACGCACGTGCCAGGCCGAAGCCATCCTTGTATTCGGCGCGCACGCCGTCGATGGTGATCAACTCCTGTGCGGTAGGGAAACGGCCATCGCGCTTGAGCTTGTCGATCAGGGCGTGCGGCTCGCCTTCCTTCATCTTCAGATTGAGCTCTGGTGTCGAGATGCCATTCGGCAGGTGCTTCAGCGGCCAGTTGGCATCGGGCCAGCGCGAGACGATTTCGAGCAGGCGCGCGCCAGCGTAGAGACCATCGTCGAAGCCATACCAGCGTTCCTTGAAGAACATGTGGCCGCTCATCTCGCCGGCGAGCGGTGCGCCGGTTTGCTTGAGCTTGGTCTTGATCAGCGCATGGCCGGTATTCCACATCAGCGGCTTGCCGCCCTGGTGACGGATGGTCGCGGCAACATGGCGCGAGCACTTGACGTCGAAAATGATGGTGGCGCCGGGCTTGCGCATCAACACGTCGGCGGCGAACAGCATTAGTTGACGGTCAGGGTAGATGATCTCGCCATCCTTGGTAACGACACCGAGCCGGTCGCCGTCACCATCAAATGCGAGTCCAAGTTCGGCATCAGTGTCGCGCAGCGTGCGCTGCACGTCGACCAGGTTCTCCGGCTTGGACGGATCAGGATGATGGTTGGGAAAGCTGCCATCCACTTCGCAAAACAGTTCGATAACCTCGCAGCCCATGCGGCGGAATAGTTCCGGCGCAAAGGCACCGGCGACACCGTTGCCGCAGTCGATGACGATCTTCATCGGCCGCGCCAGCTTGACGTCGGTCACGATGCGCGACAGATAGGCGCTGCGCACGTTGGCCGTATGCACGCTGCCCTTGCCATTGACCAGATCAGCTTGCTCGATGCGACGACGCAAATCCTGAATCATGTCGCCGTAGAGGGTCTGGCCGGCCAACACCATCTTGAGGCCGTTGTAGTCGGGCGGATTGTGGCTGCCGGTGACCGAGACACAACTGTCGGTTCCCAGTTCGTGGGCGGCGAAGTAGCTGACCGGCGTCGGTACGCAGCCGATGTCGATGACATCCACGCCGGCCTGGTTGATGCCCTGTGCCAGCGCAGCGAAAAGCTCCGCGCCCGACAGTCGGCCGTCACGACCGACGGCGATGCTGGCGACCTTGCGCGCACGTGCCTCACTGCCAAGGGCATGGCCGATGGCGCGTACCGTTTCCGCCGTCAGCGTTTTGTCGACGATGCCGCGGATGTCGTAGGCCTTGAAGATTTCAGGAGCGGGAGTATGCATGGCTGGACCTCGGGAGAATTGCCTGATTATCCCAAACTCATGTGACGATGTGACGATTGCTTTGATCCGAAGGGATCATATGCAGATACCCATGTTTCATGGCATCTCGGAAAAGTGTGTCAACACACGCTGTGGCAGCCAGTCGAGTTGGCCGGGAAAACGTCCGACGACGAAGCCGACGTGACCGCCTTGTCCATGTGTTTCAAAACAAACACGCGGGCTGATCTCGTGGCTGCGCGGCAGAGCCGCAAGGGGCAGGAATGGGTCGTTGAGGGTGTTGATCAACAGCGTCGGTACCCGAATGCCGCCGAGAAACTGCTTCGCCGAGGAGCGTGCGTAATAGTCGTTCGCACCGCGAAAGCCATGCAAGGGTGCGGTGACGGCATCGTCGAAATCGTAGAGCGTCCTGGCGCGCTTGACCAACCCGGCCGAGTAGAGGCCGGGATATCGGCCCAGTTTGGCAACGGCCTTGGGAATGAGCGTGTTGAGGAAATGCCGCGCATACACAAGATTGAAGCCGTGGCTGAGGGATTCGTTTGCCGCAGCAAGATCGAGTGGCGGGCAGATCGAGGCTGCGCCGTCGACCACTGACCTTGCCGCTTCTCCCTGTTCGCCCAGCCATTTGAGCAGCGCGTTGCCGCCGAGCGAAAAACCGACGGCGAACAACGGCGCTTGCGGATGAAGCTGCTTGAAGCGGCGCAATGTCCAATCGATCTCCGCAGAATCGCCGGAGTGATAGGCGCGCTGCAGCAGATTGGCCTCGCCGGAACAGCCGCGAAAATGCACCACGACACCGCGCCAGCCCCGCTCTGCAACAGCATGCATCAGCCGTCGCGCATAGTGGCTGCGCGAACTGCCTTCAAGACCATGGAACAGCACCACCAGCGGCGCATTCGTCGCAGGGCCGCCCCAAGACGAACCATCCAGTGAAATGGAGCGAAGCGAACCGGTATCGCCCCCCTCTCCGGGAAGGGGGACGGGGGGTAGGCTGTCACCTCTTGCCGGCCCATCGCTCCAATCGAGATCGATAAAATCCTGGTCCGGCGTGGTCCAGCGTTCGCGTCGGTAGGACGGAAGGGAACCTTTGCGCAGCAGCGGCCAGATGGTTTGCGCATGTGCTCCGGGCAACCATGATGGAGCGACGAAAGACGTTGTTGCGCTCAATGCAAAGTCTTGGGCGAGTCGCCGAATGATTCGGGAGGAGAAGGTGAACCGTGATGAACCACCATGCGCCAGCCAGTGGGGCCGCGCACATAAACATTGGTGCTGACGATGGGCGCGGTTTCCTGGTTCTGTCCCGCCACCGTGACGTGCTCGATCAAACTGTGGACGGCGGTAAATGGATTCACCACGGCGGAAAGCGGAGTGATCTGCACGTGCAGCTTGGTGCCGCTTTCGAAAATGCGGCGCCACGATTCGCGGATCGTGACGTAACCAGACAGCCGCGGGCCGCCCGGATGGATACAGACGATTTCGTCGTCCTCCGACCAGAGCGCCATCATGGCTTCGAGATCGGAGCGCTCCAGCGCTTCGTAGAACGCGGCTTCCACGTCCTGCGGCGTGGCGAAAAAATTTTTAGTCGTTGGCATGGCCGATATTATCCATCGCGGCGAGGATTTGCTCCGGCCCCAGTTTTTCCAGGCAATTGAGGTGCCCCAGCGGACATTCGCGTTTGAAGCACGGGCTGCAAATCAAATTCAATGTCACGATTTTCGCACGTGGCGAGAGTGGCGGCGTATAGGCCGGGCTGGACGATCCATAAACCGCCACCAGCGGGCGGCCCAATGCTGCGGCAACATGCATCAGGCCGGAGTCGTTGCTGACCACGGCGGATGCGCAGGCGAGCAGATCAATGGCTTGCTGCAGCGTGGTTCGACCACAGAGGTTGATGGCATGACCGTTGGCGAGGCTGGCGATTTCATCACCGGTGGCCTTGTCCTTGTCCGAGCCGATCAGCCATACCGGATTGTCCGGTGTAGCCAGCGATTTCGCCAGCGCGGCAAAGTGGCGCGCCGGCCAACGCTTGGCCGGACCGTATTCGGCGCCGGGGCAGAATGCGAGTGGATGCGCAGGTGACGACAAGCCAAGCGTTGCGCACACGGCTGCCTGCTGTTCGGCGGTGGAACTTAAATGTGGCTGCGGCAGTGGGCGCGGTAGAGGACCGCCAGCAGGTTCGGCCAGGCTGGCGTAGCGCTCGGCCAGCAGCGGCACGGCCGCAGGGTTGAGTACATGGCGATTGTTGAGCAGGCCGATGCGCGCTTCACCGATGAAACCGGTGCGCTTCGGGATGCCGGCGAACCAGGGGATGAGTGCCGACTTCCATGAGTTGGGCAGAACGATGGCTTCGTCGTAGTGCTCATCTGCGAGTTGCAGGCCCAGCGCACGGCGCTTGAGCAAGGCGAAGTCGCCATGGCGGAACGGGCTTTCAATGACGCGGTTGACTTCGGGCATGCGACCCAACAGCGGCGCACTCCATGCCGGGGCGAGGACATCGATGCGCGCGCCACGTTCGCGCAAGCGCATCAACAGCGGCTGGGCGATGATCGTGTCGCCGATCCAGGACGG
>JANYCD010000067.1 GCA_025360425.1 Sterolibacteriaceae bacterium | reverse complement strand
CGCACGCTGTTGCCGGGATCGACAACATCGTCTTCCTTCGCCGTCAGCAGCAAAGCGGGCGGCGCAGATGCGGAAGCGAACTGTATCGGCTGTGTGTTGAGCGGCGTGTCGGGGAAACCGAATACTTTCTTGCTGACTTTGTTTTGCAGCGGCAGAAAATCGAACGGCCCGGCCAGCGTGATCAGACCGCGTAACCGCTTGACGTCGACACCCGCGCCGCGCAGATATTGCGGATTTAACGCCAGCATCGCCGCGTTGTAGGCTCCGGCCGAATGCCCCATCAAATAGAAATTGCGCGTATCACCACCGTATTCGGCGCCGTGCTCGAAAGCCCACCGCACGGCCAGCGCGCAGTCGTCGAGAAAGTCAGGGAAACGCACTTCGGGATAGAGGCGGTAATCAGCCAGCACCACAACAAACCCTCGCGAAGCGAGTGCCTCGGCAACGAACAGATAATCGCTGCGCTCACCGCTGTTCCAGTTGCCACCATAAAAAAAGACCACCATTGGCGCAGCGCCGGTGACATGCGCGGGGCGATAAACATCCAGCCGCTGCCGGGCCAGCGAACCATAAGCGAGGCCGACCGTGGAGTGGTAAGTGTCGGAAGGTGTAAGCCCGTTGATGATGGCGAGCGGCGAACAGCCGCAAAGTACGGCAGCGGAAGTCGCGAGCAACGCGCCCAGGAAACGTCTGCGTCCGGCGCGGAAAAAGGTCATGGTCAAGGGAGGGAAGTTAATCGGATGCATCTTTCCAAGTCTACGGCCCGGTTGATGGATTGGATGACACCGAACCGCAGTATCGCCTTGCAAGTCGCATGGACAGAGCGTAGTATTACTGACGTTATAACGTAAGGAACGTCACCATGTACCAGCTTAAACTCACCCAGATCGGCAATTCCGTCGGCGTTATTTTGCCTAGGGACGTATTGGCGCGCCTCAAGCTGGAAAAAGGCGACACCGTGTTCATCACCGAAACGCCGGAGGGCTACGCCATCACGCCCTACGATCCGAAGATGGAGGAACAACTCGATGCGGGACGCGAATTCATGCGCGCGTTCCGCGACACCTTTCACACACTGGCGAAATGAGTTGGCGTTGGGTCGACAAGCAGGCGCTGTTGCTGTTGCATGACGAAAGCCTGGCCGAGCACGGCGGCACATCCGGCCTGCGCGATGAAGGTCTGCTCGAATCGGCGCTGGCGCGGCCGCTCAATCTTGTGGCCTACGGTTCACCGGACTTCGCCGATCTCGCGGCGGCTTATGGTTTCGGCATCGCGCAGAACCACCCGTTCGTCGACGGCAACAAGCGAGCTGCGTTCCTCTCTGTCGGCCTGTTTCTCCATATCAACGGCTATCGCCTGAAGGCTGAACAGGCAGAGGCCACTGCGACAGTGCTTGCATTGGCCGCTGGCGATCTGGAGGAGCCAGCCTTCGCGGCGTGGATCAGGATGCACGGCGAGAAGCGTTGAAGGTGCGCCTGCCCATACACGCCTCTTAAGGGCTACTCGTAACCGCCCTCCCGCTGATGGCGTATCGCGAGAATCAGCGCGATGTCGTTGGCAACGTCATAGTCGTACAGCGCGACATAGCCGCTGCGGCCGCGGGAAATGATCAACTCACGCATGCCAGACTCCGCACCGCGCCCGACCAGGGGGTGCAGTTTCAGAAGGCTCAGACCATCGCACAAAATCGCGGCTGTCGCGGTGGCGGTTGTCATGTCGGTGTCGATCAGGAGTTCCGCGAGGCGCGCAATATCGCGCAACGCACGCGGCGAAAACGCCAGCCGCGTCACGGCTCAATATTTCCGAAGCTTGGGGCGCTTCGCAGCCTTGCCCTCAACCTTGGCCTGGATATAACTGAATACCTCGTCGGCGTCATGGACCAGGCCGTATTGGGCGACCTCCTGTCGGGCTTCCAGCGCAGAGGCCACAAACTCGCGTCGCCGCTCCGCCAACGCCGCCTGCGCTTCGATGGCCTCGATCATCCAGGCATGTGCGGTTTTTCCCGAGGCGGCGGCGGCCGAGGCGATGCGCGATTTCAGTTCGTCGGGGAGTTTCAGGGTGGTGGAGGCGGCCATGGCGAACTCCTCAAAAGTGGTGTTACCAAAGTAACACCACGGCTGGGAACGGGTCAATACCGCTGGCTAAGATGCCGCAATCTCGCACCCACTGCCATTCTTCGGGTTTCTCTTGAATGTGTCAAAAAAAGGGCGTAATGTCCGCAAAAATTCCCAGAGGAGTTGGACATGGCTGTCGTTCTGTTTACCGGGGGGTCGGGCGGCGCCCTTGATTACCTGCTGGCCGCGCGCAAAACTCACACGCAAAAAGAGATCGCCAAACATCTCAGCGTCGACATCCGTACCGTGCGTCGCTGGGAGGCCCGTGAGGTCGAGCCGTCCCCAAACATCATTCCGGCGATACAGCAACTGTTGCCGCTGGAACTGCCGCTGACCGACGAAGCGCCCTTCCGCTTTATCGACTTGTTCGCCGGCATCGGCGGCATTCGCAAAGCCTTCGAGGACATCGGTGGCCGTTGCGTGTTTACCAGCGAATGGGACAGCTACGCGCAAAAAACCTATGCGCAAAACTTCCCGCTTGACGGCCACGGCATCCACGGCGACATCACGCAGGTGCAGGCCAAGGATGTGCCGGACCATGACCTGTTGCTCGCGGGTTTTCCCTGCCAGCCCTTTTCCATTGCCGGCGTGTCGAAGAAGAACGCGCTGGGCCGTGCGCACGGCTTCAAGGACGAAACGCAGGGCACCCTGTTCTTTGACGTGTGCCGCATCATCGAAGAAAAAAAACCGCGGGCCTTCCTGCTGGAAAACGTCAAAAACCTTGTCTCCCACGACAAGGGCCGCACCTTCGATGTCATCAAGCGGACGTTGACTGAAGAGCTCGGCTACCACATCCATCATCGTGTCATTGACGGCGCGCACTTCGTGCCCCAGCATCGTGAGCGCATCCTCATCGTCGGCTTTCGCGAGCCTGTGGCCTTCGACTGGAATGCCCTGCCGCTGCCGGAGAAAGGCAGGCTCACGTTGAAGGAGATATTGCATCGCACGGACGGCAGCGAGCCGCTGTTGCCGTGGGATGGCGACACCTATTTCGATCACAGGAAAAAGCGCGTGCAACCGAAGTTCACCCTCACCGACCACCTGTGGACCTACCTGCAAAACTACGCGGCAAAGCACCGTGCCGCCGGCAACGGTTTCGGTTTCGGGCTGGTTGGCCCGGAGAATGTGGCGCGCACACTTTCTGCACGCTACTACAAGGACGGTTCGGAAATTTTGATCGACCAAGGCAAGCGCAAATGTCCACGCCGCCTCACGCCGCGTGAATGCGCGCGGCTGATGGGTTTTCCCGATACGTTCAGGATTCCGGTATCGGATACGCGGGCATACAAGCAGTTTGGAAATTCAGTAGTGGTCGAAGTAATGAGCCACATCGCAAAATTGATGCAACCTATTTTGAATGCTGATATCCTGGAACCTGAGTTA
>JANYCD010000022.1 GCA_025360425.1 Sterolibacteriaceae bacterium | reverse complement strand
CGACCCGGTGGGCGAGATCACCGATCTCAAACGTCGCCCCAGCGGCATCCAGGTGGGCCGGATGCGGGTTCCGCTTGGCGTGGTCGGCATCATTTACGAAGCGCGTCCCAATGTCACCGCCGAGGCCGCTGCGCTGTGCATAAAGTCGGGCAATGCGGCGATTCTGCGTGGCGGCAAGGAGGCGATCCGCGCCAACCAGGCCATCGCCGCCTGCGTCCGCGTCGGACTGAAATCCGCTGGTCTGCCGGAAACGGCGGTGCAGGTGATCGAAACCACGGATCGCGCCGCAGTGGGTGAGCTCGTTGCCATGCCGCAGTATGTGGACGTGATCGTGCCGCGCGGCGGCAAGGGACTGATCGAGCGTGTCAGCAAGGAAGCACGCGTACCGGTGATCAAGCATCTCGACGGCAATTGCCACGTCTATATCGACGATGCCGCCGATCCGGCCAAGGCGCTGAAGATCGTTGAGAATGCCAAGGCGCAGCGGCTGGGCACCTGCAATACGGCGGAGTCGCTGCTGGTAGCGCGCTCGATCGCAGCGGCACAACTGCCGCAGATCGCGCGGATGTTGCTTGCAAACGGGATCGAAATCCGAGGCTGCGAGGAAACACGCAAGCTGGTGCCGCAGGCCAAAATTGCCACGGAAAAGGACTATTACGAGGAATACCTCGCCGCGATCATCTCGGTCAAGGTCGTCGCCGATGTGGGCGAAGCCATTGCCCACATCAACAAGTATTCATCGCAGCACACCGACGCCATCGTCACCGAAAACTACAGCCACGCCATGCGCTTTTTGCGCGAAGTGGATTCGAGTTCGGTGATGGTGAACGCCTCGACGCGCTTCGCCGATGGCTTCGAATACGGCCTCGGCGCGGAAATCGGCATCTCCACCGACAAGTTCCACGCCCGCGGCCCGGTGGGCCTGGAAGGCCTCACATCACAGAAGTGGATCGTGCTCGGCGATGGTGAAGTGCGGCAATAACGCACACGCGAAGTGTGCTTCAGGCAAGTTGCATGATCAGATCGGCCAGCGCTTCCGGCTGTGACAAGAATGGCGAGTGACTGGTGGCCATAGGTATCCGGGATCGAACCGAATCTGTGCTGCGTCGTTGAAGTGTCGCCAACTATTTCCGTAGCGCAGTTTCATGCCGCACTTGTCGAAGATCGTTAGCAGGCCGACAATGTGTACTTCATATCCAAGCGTTCTCGCCATGAACACTTCCACCTATCAAGCCGTGGTATCAGCGCCGGGTTTCAGTCTCGGCGTGTGCTGCAATGACGACGAGATCACCGCGATCGACTTTCTCGAACCGCGTGCAACGGTCGCGCCGAAAACCTTGCTGGCGAAGGAAGCTGTGCGGCAATTGAATGCTTACCTGAAAGATTCCTCTTTTGAGTTTTCGTTGCCGCTGGCACCTGCGGGCACGCATTTCCAGCGCCGGGTATGGCAACAGATCGCGGCGATTCCATCGGGCGAAACGCGCAGCTACGGCGATGTGGCGGCGGGTATCAAGAGTGGGCCGCGCGCGGTGGGCGGGGCTTGCGGTTCGAACCCCTATCCGGTGGTGGTGCCGTGTCATCGCGTGGTTGCGGCGGGCGGTGCGCTGGGTGGTTTCGCGCGCGAACGCGGCGGCTTTTTGCTCGACGTGAAGCGCTGGTTGCTGGCTCATGAGCACGCCTGATTCGGCGCTGATCGACGAATTCATCGACGCAATCTGGCTGCAGGATGGCCTGGCGAAGAACACGCTGTCCGCCTATCGCAGTGATCTATCGCTATTCGCGAATTGGCTCTCGGGTCAAGGCAAGACGTTGAACAGCGCCGACGAGCCTGCACTCAACGGCTACCTCGCCTTCCTTCACCAACAGCCCGCCCCGCCCAAAGCCAGCAGCCAGCAAAGGTTGCATTCGGCGCTGCGCCGCTTTTATCGCTGGTTGCTCGACCTGGGCCGCATCAGTGTCGATCCGCTGCTCAACATCCAGCGGCCGATGCGCGCCGAGCGTTTTCCCAAGACACTCTCGGAAAAAAACATTGAAGACATGCTGGCCGCGCCCGATGTCACCACGCCGCTGGGGCTGCGCGACCGTGCCATGATTGAATTGCTTTACGCCACCGGACTGCGCGTGTCGGAACTGGTCGGGCTGAAATTGTTCGAACTCAGCTTGCAGGACGGCGTGGTGCGTACTTTTGGCAAGGGTTCAAAGGAACGCCTGGTGCCGATGGGCGAGGTCGCCATCGAATGGTTGGCACGTTATCTCAAGGAAGGCAGAACGCAATTACTTAAGGGACGCAACTGCGATCCAGTCTTCGTCACGGTACGCGGCGCCGGAATGAGCCGCCAGATGGCGTGGGGCCTGATCAAGAAATACGCAACGCGTGCCGGCATTGCGCGCGATAAAGTCTCACCCCACGTGCTGCGCCATGCATTTGCCACGCATTTGCTCAACCATGGCGCCGATTTGCGCGTCGTGCAATTGCTGTTGGGGCATACCGACATTTCGACAACACAGGTGTACACCCATGTGGCACGCGAGCGGCTCAAACGCTTGCATGAAGTGCACCATCCGCGAGGCTGAAACGCATTTCCGCGCGGCACGCGGTTTGACAGGGGAGGGGGGGCTTCCTATAATCCGCGCTCTTTTTGTCGGCGGGTCGGTAGCTCAGTCGGTAGAGCAGCGGACTTTTAATCCGTTGGTCGCGAGTTCGAGTCTCGCCCGACCCACCAGTACTGGAAGCCAGGTCCGCGTGTGTATAATTCGCGGCAATTTCGGGTTGTTAGCTCAGTTGGTAGAGCAGCGGACTCTTAATCCGTCGGTCGACAGTTCGAATCTGTCACAACCCACCAGACATAGGCAACGGACAAGCAGGGGGACTGGCAGCAATGCTGGCCCCCTGTTCTTTTTGTGGGGATATGCACCATGAACCTGGATCGGGAAGTGACGCGGCGGCGCACCTTCGCCATCATTTCCCATCCGGATGCCGGCAAGACCACGCTCACCGAGAAGTTGCTGCTATTCGCTGGCGCCATCAACATCGCGGGCAGCGTGAAGGCGCGCAAAGCCACGCGCCATGCGACCTCCGACTGGATGGAAATCGAAAAGCAGCGCGGCATCTCGGTTGCCAGTTCGGTGATGCAGATGGAATACCGCGACTGCATCATCAACCTGCTCGACACGCCGGGCCACCAGGATTTCTCCGAGGACACCTACCGCGTGCTGACTGCGGTGGACGCGGCCATCATGGTGATCGATGCCGCCAACGGCGTTGAGCCGCAAACCAAACGATTGCTGGAAGTCTGTCGCGCCCGCCACACACCGATCCTGACTTTCATCAACAAGCTCGACCGCGAGGTGCGCGCCCCGCTTGACCTGATGGACGAACTGGAACGCGTGCTGGGCATGGATGTCGCGCCGTTCACCTGGCCGGTGGGCATGGGCAAGCAGTTTCATGGCGTGTTTGATATCCGCGATGATTCGATGCGCATCTTTCGCGCTGGCGCGGATCGTCGCGGTGGCAATGATGAAACGCTGCGCGGCCTCGACAACCCCGAGAGCGGGCAACGCTTCGGCGAAAAATTTGCCCAGGCGCGCAATGAAATTGAATTGATTGTCGGTGCGTCGCCCGGGTTCAATCGCGATTCCTTTTTGCATGGCAAGCAGACGCCGGTTTTTTTCGGCTCGGCGATCAACAACTTCGGCGTGAAGGAGGTGCTCGATGGACTGGTGGATCTGGCGCCCGCGCCGGGGCCGCGGCTTGCCATCGAACGCGAAGTATTTCCCGCCGAGGAAAAATTCACCGGCGTCGTTTTCAAGATCCAGGCCAACATGGACCCGGCGCACCGCGACCGCATCGCCTTTGTGCGCGTTTGCTCGGGGCGCTTCGAGCGCGGCATGCGGCTCAGGGTTGGGCGCAGCGGCAAGGACATTCGCCCCGGCAGCGTGGTCAGCTTTCTTTCGCAGCGGCGCGAATTGTTGGACGAAGCTTATCCCGGCGACATTATCGGTATTCCCAACCACGGCACATTGCAACTCGGCGACACGTTGACTGAAGGCGAATCGTTGCAATACACCGGACTACCTTTCTTTGCGCCGGAAATGTTTCGCAGTGTGGAAGTGGCCGACCCGATGCGCGCCAAACAATTGCGCACCGGGCTCATGCAGCTCGGTGAAGAAGGTGCGATCCAGGTATTCCGGCCCCAGGTGGGTGGAGCATTGCTGCTCGGCGCCATCGGCGTGCTCCAATTTGAAGTCGTCGCCCACCGGCTCCAGCACGAATATGGTGTCGCGGCGCGCTACCTGCAAACCCGACACACTATGGCGCGCTGGGTAACTGCGGCCGATGGGCGTGAACTCAACCGCTTCATCGAAGCCTATAACCAGCGCATTTACTACGATGCGGTGGAGGCACCGACCATCCTGGTATCGAGTTCAGCCGAAATCAAGGTGGCAGAGGAAAATTGGCCGGGCATCCGCTTTCACGCCCTGCGCGAACATGCCGGGCTGGTAGGCCACACGCCAGCAACAGCCTAGATTTTAGCGACTACGTTCGATCTGTACGCCGACGCGGCGCACGCCCTTCATCACGCCCAGTTTGGCGATACTGATCTTCACCCACGGCGCGCTGAACTCCTTCAGCATCAGCTCGATGACGAATTCGCCCAGCGTTTCCAGCAGGTTGAAACGATGCGCCGCCAACTCTGCACGAATGCGTCCGATCACCATCGCGTAATCGATGGTCCGCGTGATGTCGTCGTTCTGCGCTGCTTCGTCGGGCACGCCGAACGTCAGGCTGATTTCGAGTGTTTGTGCGGCAGCTTGTTCACGCGGATAAATGCCGACGTGAGCATCCACACGCAAGTCGTCGATGAAGATGAAGTCCATTTAAGCGCTTGGCCCCTCGGTTAGAATGGCCGCGATTGTAAGTCACGAGTCACTCATGAATACCCAAACCTTGTTGCTGTGCGCAGTACTGATCGGCTATCTGCTCGGATCGCTGCCGTTTGCGGTGATCGTCTCGCGCGCTTGCGGCCTGCCCGATCCGCGTACGGTCGGTTCCAAAAATCCCGGTGCCACCAACGTGCTGCGTTCCGGCAACAAACTTGCGGCACTGCTGACCCTGATCGGCGATGCCCTCAAGGGCTGGGTCGCGATGAAGCTGGTGGCGCTGTTGGGAACGGATGGAATAGCGGTCGCCGCTGCCGGCTTCGCGGCATTTATCGGGCACCTGTTTCCGCTGTTCCTCAAGTTCAAGGGCGGCAAAGGTGTGGCTACCGCGCTTGGGGTTTTGGCAGGATTCAGCGGTTGGCTGGCGCTGATTTGCGTTGGCGCATGGTTGCTGACCGCGCTGGTGATGCGCTATTCATCGCTCGCCGCGCTGGTTGCCGCGGCGGTGGCACCTTCTGCTGCATGGTGGCTGAACCAGCCGGTTGAAGCATTGATCGTGGTGTCCGCCATGTCGGCGCTGCTGATTGTCCGTCACCGCTCCAACATTCAGCACTTGCTGTCTGGCACCGAAGGCAAGCTCGGCAGGAAATAGTTTCAGGCCAGTTCTTGCAACGGCCAACGCGGCCGCACGCTGAATTTGCCTACAAGTTTGCCTTCAGAAGATTTGACGAGGCCGGCCAGCAGGCGCTGCGCGCCACAGAACGCGATCATTGCGCCATTGTCAGTGCATAAATCCAGCTCCGGGTAGTGCACACCAGCGCCGGCTTTGGCCGCGGCTTTGTTCAACCGTTCGCGCAAACGATGATTGGCGCCCACCCCGCCGGCGACCACCAGCGTATCGAGGCCGCAATGGCGCACCGCTGCGAGTGACTTGGTGGTCAGCACCTCGGTCACGGCTTCCTGAAATTCGGCGGCCAGATCTGCCCTTTCCGATCCTGCCATGGCCGATTGACGCACTGCCGTCAGCACCGCTGTCTTGAGCCCCGAAAAACTGAAATCGAAATCGCCGGAATGCAGCATGGGCCGCGGCAGTTTGATCTTGCCTGGCACACCTTGCTCGGCCAGCGCCGCCAATGCTGGGCCACCGGGATAGCCGAGTCCCAGCAGTTTGGCGGTCTTGTCGAAGGCCTCGCCCGCTGCATCGTCGAGCGATTCGCCAAGCAACTCGTAAGTACCCACTCCGCTGACACGCATGAGCTGGGTGTGCCCACCCGAAACGAGCAAGGCAATAAAAGGAAATTTGGGTGGGTTTTTTGACAGCAATGGGGAGAGCAAATGGCCTTCGAGATGATGCACCGGGACGGCTGGAATATTCAGCGCCAAGGCAAGCGACTCGGCAAAGCTCGCGCCCACCAGCAATGCGCCGGCCAAACCTGGCCCGACGGTGTATGCGATGGCGTTTATATTTTCCTTGGCCGTACTGCTTTCCGCAAGAACCCGCTCCAGCAGCGGAATCAACCGCCGTATATGGTCTCTTGACGCCAATTCAGGCACCACCCCGCCGTAAGCTTCATGCATGGCCACTTGGGTATGGACGGCGTGCGCCAACAGGCCGTGATCGCTGTCGAACAGGGCGACGCCGGTTTCGTCGCAGGAGGATTCGATGCCGAGTACGATCATGGGAGACGCATTTTACCTTTGACATCGCCCCGGAAATGGATACAATGCGCGCCTTTCCCGCTCTAACCAAGGTAATTGCAATGCCGGGTATCCGTCTAAAGGAAAATGAGCCGTTTGAAGTCGCGATCCGTCGCTTCAAGCGCGCCATCGAGAAGACCGGTCTGTTGACCGAGCTGCGTTCGCGTGAGTTTTACGAGAAGCCCACCGCCGAGCGCAAGCGCAAGCTGGCTGCCGCCGTGAAGCGCCATCACAAGCGCATCCGCAGCCAGATGTTGCCGCCGAAGATGTACTAAAAAGCGTCGCCCCGAAGTCCTGCCGAAACCGCCAATATCCAACGATACTGGCGGTTTCGGCGTTTTCACTTGGAGGAATCGAATGTCTCTCAAGCTGCGCATCAACGAAGACATGAAAACCGCGATGCGCGCCAGGGACTCGGCGCGCCTGGCGGCGATCCGCCTGCTGATGGCGGCGATGAAACAAAAAGAAGTCGATGAGCGCATCGAGCTCGACGACGCGGCGGTAATCGCCATCATTGAAAAAATGCTCAAGCAGCGCAAGGATTCGATCACCCAGTTCGAAGCCGGCAAGCGCCAGGATCTGGCCGATGCCGAAAGGTTCGAAGTGGAAGTGCTGATGGCCTACATGCCACAGGCGCTTTCCGCTGCTGAAGTGGACATCATCGTCACCGCAGCCGTGGCCGAATCAGGCGCCAGTGCCCCTTCGGACATGGGCAAGGTGATCGCCCTGGTCAAGCCCAAAGTCGCCGGCCGCGCCGACATGGGCGAAGTGTCCAAACTCGTCAAGGCAAAACTCAGTTCAAGCTGAGCGGCGCATAATCGCGCCGTGATCCCCGAAAGTTTTATCCAGGAACTGCTTGGACGTCTCGACATCGTCGACGTCGTCGAGCGTTATGTGCCCTTGCGCAAAGCGGGCGCTAATTACAGCGCCTGCTGCCCGTTTCATTCCGAAAAAACCCCATCGTTTACGGTGAGTCCGGCCAAACAGTTTTATCACTGCTTCGGTTGCGGCGCGCATGGCAGCGCCATCGGTTTTGTCATGCAGTATTCGGGTCTCGGTTTCATCGATGCTGTCGAAGATCTCGCTGCACATATCGGCCTGCAAGTGCCGCGCGAAACATCCGTCCAGCGCGTGGCGGATAGCGCCCGCAAGGCGCCGCTGACCGAGGTGATGGCGCGCGCCGCCGGCTTTTATCGCCAGCAATTGAAAGCCTCGCCCAAGGCCATTGATTATCTCAAGAGGCGCGGCCTAACCGGCGAAATAGCCGCCCGCTTCGGCCTTGGCTATGCGCCCGAAGACTGGCAGAGTCTGCAAAAAACTTTTTCAAATTACGACGATGTCGCACTGGTGGAATGCGGGCTGGTCATCGTGAACGAACAGGGCCGCCGCTACGACCGTTTTCGCGACCGCGTCATGTTTCCCATCCTCGATCAGCGCGGCAACGTGATCGGCTTTGGTGGGCGTGTCATCGGTGAGGGTGAACCCAAGTATCTCAACTCGCCGGAAACACCGCTATTCGAGAAGGGTCGGGAGCTCTACGGACTTCTACAAGCCAGGAAAGCAATTCATGAAGCCGATACTGTGATTGTCGTGGAAGGCTACATGGACGTCGTTGGACTGGCTCAACTTGGGGTCGAAAATGCCGTGGCTTCACTGGGTACTGCGACTACGGAAATGCATGTACACAAACTCATTAAACAGGCCAGGCGCGTAGTGTTTTGTTTTGACCGCGACAAAGCGGGAGACCGAGCGGCCAGGCGGGCCATGGAGGCAAGCCTTAATCATCTGATCGACGGCAAAAGCGTAGAAATTCTTCAAATGCCAGGCGACCAAGATCCAGATGAGTACATCAGAGAAAATGGCAAAGAAGCTTTCCAACACTTGGTGCTAAACGCCACGCGCTTATCTGAATATCTGGTTCGAGAAATAAAAAAGCCAGCCAATCAGGGGTCCGATAAGCAATTCAACCTAAGTACCGCCGAAGGCCGAACTCAGTTGGTGGAAGAAGCAAAACCCTTGCTTCAAAAGATATCTGCGCCCGTTCTCCGAGTTCAAATAACCAATGAGATCGCCAAACTTGCCCAATTAACACAAGCAGAAATAGAGGCCCAGTGCGGTCTCAAACCCCTGGCTCGGTACCGCACGCCACCCCGCGGTCAGAAACGTACGGTCGAAGTTTCCAAACTGCGCACACTGCTGAAAGCCATTCTGGAACGGCCCGAGCGCGCGGCGCGGGTGCCGCTCGATATCATTCCTGACGATCACCCGGACGGAGCAGCGCTGCACTTCATTGCCCGCGCTTTTGAACAGGGTGAACTGCCCACCGGCAATCATGGGGTGATGCTCGAATTTTTGCGCGGGTCGTCGCACGAGGCCGCAGTGATGGCCCTCGTCGAAGCCGTCGCGACTGAAACCGACGAAGCCAGCAGCGAAAAAGAGTTCGAGGAGACACTGGGCAGCATCCGTATTCAGGAACTCAAATCCGAGATTGCGGCTCTTACTGCGATGGAACGGCAAGGCGGACTTCCTCCAGATGAACGGCGCCGGCTGGCCGAGTTGCTGGTGAGAAAAACCGGCGAAAGTCAGGGAAATTGACTAGTGTATAATTGCCGGTTCCCCCAAGCCTTGACTACCGGCTGCAAGGCTTTCCAGCCACGCAGCGTTTGAACCGAGGATTTGCCATGCCCAAGGAAATCGCAAAGCGCACGAAATCCAAAGCCGCTGCCAAACTCAGCGCGAAAAAAACCGTGCCAGCCAAAAAACCTCCAGTCAAGGCCAAGGCGGTGAAAAAACCTGTTCCGGTTCAGGCCAAAGTCAAAGCTAAAGCCAAGCCCGCAATTCCAGTCAAGAAACCTGTTGCCCATGCGGCACCAGTCAAGAAAACCATCGCCAAGCCCATGCCTGCATCTGCTAAACCCGCTGCACCCGTATCTCTTGCCAAACCCGCAAAGGGTTCCAAACTGGAAGCTGTCCTGACAGAAGTCATAGCATTCCCGGCCAAGCCCGTCAAAGGCGCAAAGGTTGAAGTGAAGGGCAAACGCGGCAAGATGGCGTTGATCGCACCCGCAGCACCTCTGCCGCTCGATATGGAGGCCAAGCGCACCCGGCTCAAGAACCTTATCGCGCTGGGCAAGGAACGCGGCTTCCTGACCTACACCGAAATCAACGATCACCTGCCCGACGACATGGTGGACGCCGAGCAGATCGAGTCCATCATCACCACGTTCAACGACATGGGTATCCAGGTCTTTGATGAGGCACCTGCGACCGAAGAGTTGCTGCTGACGGAACAGGCGCCCGCCGCGGTGGATGCCGCGGAAGTGGAAGAGCAGGCCGAGCAAGCCTTGTCCACGGTGGACTCCGAATTCGGTCGCACCACCGACCCGGTGCGCATGTACATGCGCGAGATGGGCTCGGTTGAACTGCTGACGCGCGAAGGCGAAGTTGAAATCGCCAAGCGCATCGAAGACGGCCTCAAGCACATGGTGATTGCCATCTCCGCCTGTCCGACCACGGTTGCCGAAATCATGGATCTGGCTGGCAGAGTGGCGCGCGATGAAATGCGCGTCGACGAAGTCGTGGATGGTTTGATCGATCCCAATGCAGTGGCGGAAGACATCGAAGCGATGGCCGAAGCTGAAGACATTGAAGTCGTGGACGAAGACGACGAAGACGGCGAGGCGCGTGCTTCAGCTTCGCTGCTCAAGTTAAAGCAGGATGCGCTGGAGCGCTTTGCCCTTATCCACCAGTACTACACCAAAGCCCAGTCCGCATTGTCGAAGAAAGGCTCCCAGGACAAGGGTTATCTCAAGATCCAGAAGCAGATTTCCGGCGAACTCATGAACATCCGGTTCACCGCCAAGACCATCGAACGTCTGTGCGACTCGGTGCGGGGCATGGTCGAAGCGGCGCGCAACCACGAACGCAAGATCCTGCACCTGTGCGTAGATAAATCGCACATGCCGCGCCAACACTTCATCAAGGTGTTCCCCGGCAACGAGACCAACATGGAATGGCTCAAGCACGAAGTGCAGGCTGGGAAACTCTACGCTTCGCAATTGATGCGTGCCGCACCGGCCATCCTTGAAGAGCAACAGAAGCTGATCGACTTGCAAACCCGCATCGGCATCCCGCTCAAGGAACTCAAGGACATCAACAAGCAGATGTCCACCGGCGAAGCCAAAGCACGCCGCGCCAAGCGCGAAATGACCGAGGCCAACCTGCGCCTGGTGATCTCGATTGCCAAAAAATACACCAACCGTGGCTTGCAATTCCTCGATCTGATCCAGGAAGGCAACATCGGACTGATGAAGGCGGTGGACAAGTTCGAGTATCGTCGCGGCTACAAATTTTCCACCTACGCCACGTGGTGGATTCGCCAGGCCATCACTCGTTCGATCGCCGATCAGGCGCGCACCATTCGTATTCCGGTGCACATGATCGAAACCATCAACAAGATGAATCGCATCTCGCGCCAGATTTTGCAGGAAACCGGATTGGAGCCCGATGCCGCGACGTTGGCGGTCAAGATGGAAATGCCCGAGGACAAGATTCGCAAGATCCTCAAGATTTCCAAGGAACCTATTTCCATGGAAACGCCGATCGGCGACGACGACGATTCGCATCTGGGTGACTTTATTGAGGATCAGGCGACACTGGCGCCCGCTGACGCCGCTCTGTTCGCCAGCCTGCGCGAGATCACCAAGGAAGTGCTGGACAGCCTCACCCCGCGCGAAGCCAAGGTATTGCGCATGCGTTTCGGCATCGAGATGAATACCGACCACACGCTGGAAGAAGTCGGCAAGCAGTTCGACGTTACCCGCGAACGCATTCGCCAGATCGAAGCCAAGGCCTTGCGCAAGCTGCGCCACCCCACCCGGTCCGAAAAGCTGCGCAGCTTCCTCGATTCGGAAACCTGATCCTCTCACTGCATGTCGCCCCAAGGGCGACATGCACGGGCCTGTAGCTCAGCTGGTTAGAGCAGAGGACTCATAATCCTTTGGTCGTCGGTTCAAGTCCGACCGGGCCCACCAACAACTTAATTGGATTTTAGTGCTTCGTCGGACGGGCCCAAAGCCGCGAAGTTCGGGCCCAGGTTGGTCACGGTAAATATTGCCCATCCATGGGAAATGGGTTTAATATCGCGCCCGCGCTGATTCCAATGCTAGTGATTAAGTAGGGGGTCGGAGGAGGAGAGAAAAAAAAGAGCCCCGGCACATAGTGCCGGGGCTACAAACCGGCCCTTTGCGGGCCGGAGGAGGAGACGTTAGTTCCGCCTAGAGGCTTCACAAAGCCGTCATAGGCAAGGGGTGACAGAACTCACTGCACCCAAACCATGACATAAATTATATGCTCGATAGCTGCCCAGTCAAGTATCTTTTGCGGCGATGCATCAAATAATGTTAAGCATAAATTAATCAAATTATTCATAGAGTTAAATAATTATATAGGGAATATTTGTCCAACCATTAGCGCGATGCAATAAAAAATCGCCATCCAATCAAGTGGATTGCCAGTTTGCCGTTAGATGCCCAGATCCGGTCGCTGCAGCGTCGGCGCACAGAAAATTTTCAGCGGTTCGGACTTTCCCTTGAGCTCCATCGCAGGTAACTCGACGGCATCCAGCTTGATTCCCGCTTGGCGAATGGAGCGCATCACCCGCTCAGAGAAAAGCATTTCTCCAGCCCTGGCGCGCTGGGTGATACGCGCGGCGGTATTCACGGTGTCGCCAATCAACGTGTAGTTCATGTAGGCCGGCGACCCTACGTTTCCTGCCACTGCCACGCCTTCGTTGATGCCAATGCCAAGGCCAACCTCAACGCCGTGTTTGACTTTCCATTCACGCGCGAGCCTGGCGAATTCGCCGAGCATTCTTTGCCCTGTTTTTATCGCGCGCAAGGTCGCATCCTTCTGCGCGATGGGAGCACCGAAGCCTACCAGCAGGTTATCCCCGGCCATGTTGAAAATGGTGCCTTCGTTCTGGTGGGTGCAGTCGGTGAGCAGGCTGAAATATTCGTTGAGCAGCAGCACGACCTGATCGGGATCGAGTTGTTCGGACATTCGGGTGAATCCGCGCAAATCGGCGAATAGCACGGTGACGATGGGGCGGGTATTGCGGTCGATGCGTGCTAATTCGAGCATACTGGGAGTCGCAAGTATTTTTTCGACCAGCTTGGGCGACACGTAACGCTCAAAGGTTTCGCGCAGTGCCTGCCCGCGCTGAACCTCAATCGCGAGTTGTGCGGCGGCCAAATCGCGCCGCGCCTGGTGCAATTGCAGCAGCGATCGGACCCTGACCAAAAACTCTTCACGGTCCATGGCTTTTGAAAAAAAATCGTCGGCACCAGCTTCGAAGCCTTTGATCCGGTCTTCTCTGTCACTGCGAGTACTCAGAATCACGACCGGCATGGCAACGGTACGAGAGTCTGCCTTCAGGTGACGGCACAACTCGAGACCCGACATGCCGCCCGGCATGCTGATGTCGGTAACGACGATGTCGGGCGGTTCGCGCCGGATAATGGCGAGGGCTTCTTCTCCCGATTTGGCCGCCTTGACCGTGATAGAGGTATCGTCCAGATAGCCGGACATGAGTCGATGAAAAAACGCCTGATCGTCCACCACGAGCAGGCTGTATGACTTGTTGCTGGAAACTTCTAACATGGACTCCCCGGCCGCTACATAACCGCGCACAATCGCATCAGGTTCCTCTGCGCATAATTTAGTTTAATCTAGTTCCGCAGGGCATTTGAGACAACCGCACCAAACTTTCATCGCGCAAATCCGGTTTTTGAAGTTTTATTCCATCAGCACTCTTTCCGCAACCCATGGCCGATTCCACGCCGTCGCTTACTGTCACTACCTATAACATTCACAAGGGGTTCTCGCAGTTCAATCGTCGCATTGTGGTCCATGACTTGCGGGAATGCCTGCGGATGCTGGATTCCGACATCGTTTTTCTTCAAGAGGTACAAGGACTGCACCTTGGCCACGCTGAACGCCATACCGATTGGCCGACCACCCCCCAGCACGAGTTTCTGGCACAAGATGTCTGGCTTGACACGGCTTATGGCCGCAACGTGGTTTCCGATCATGGGCACCATGGCAATGCCATACTTTCGCGCTTTCCCATCGCCAGCAGCCACAATCAGGACGTGACGCATCTGCGTTTCGAGCGGCGCGGGTTATTGCATTGCACGGTCAAACTACCCATGCTCGACCAGCCGTTGCACTGCGTATGCGTGCATCTTTCATTGTTCGGACGCTCGCGGCGGCAACAGATCGATGCACTGGCGAGCCGCATTGAGAGCATGGTTCCGGCGGATGCGCCATTGATCATCGCCGGCGACTTCAACGACTGGGGTAATCGAGCGCATGATTTGCTGGCCATCCGGCTGGGTCTGAACGAAGTGTTCGGCGGTGAATCCGGCCGCCCGACGCGAAGTTTCCCCGCTGCCCTGCCAGTGTTTCGACTTGATCGAATCTATGTGCGCGGATTTCAGGTGCAAAGCCGACAGATGCACAGCGGACGCACCTGGTCGGCCATCTCCGATCATGCCGCGCTGACCGCGTGTCTTCAACTGCCATGAGCGTTGAATTTGTCGGCGGCAATCTGGTGCATTTGCTGGAAAGCGGCGACGCGTATTTCCCGGCACTGGAAGCGGCGATCGAACAGGCGCAACAGGAAATTTACCTGGAGACCTACATTTTTGCGGATGATCCCACCGGGATTCGCATCGCCGCTGCCCTGGGTCGTGCGGCGCGGCGTGGCGTCGTGGTAAGGGTGCTGGTCGACGGCTTTGGCAGTCATGAATTTCCGCAAACGCTGGGCCCGACGCTGATTGCAGACGGCGTCAGCGTGCTGGTATACCGCGCGCAGATTTCCTGGTTGACTCTGCGCCGCAACCGCCTGCGGCGGCTGCATCGTAAACTGGTAGTGATCGACGCCCGGATCGCCTTTGTCGGCGGCATCAACATCATCGACGACACGAATACCGCAAGCCAAATTCCCCCCCGCATCGATTACACGGTGGCGGTAGAAGGCCCGGTACTCGCTGCGATCCATCACGCGGCAAGCCATTTGTGGCGACAGGTAAGCTGGGCGGCATTGCGCCACCGCGCGCCGTTGCTGCCGTCGCCCCAACCGGCAGAACAGCGCGGCATGGTGAGAGCAGCTTTCGTGATTCGTGACAATTTTCGCCACCGCCGCGATATTGAAGACGCCTACCTTGATGCCATCGGGCGCGCAAAAACAGAAATCTTGATGGCCAACGCATATTTTTTGCCGGGACGAAGCTTGCGGTTGGCGCTCATCGATGCCGCAGCGCGTGGCGTGAATGTCATCGTGTTGCTGCAAGGGAAAGTCGAGTATGGCTTGCTGCATTATGCGACCCAGTCGCTCTATGCACGTCTGCTGCGTGCAAACGTTCGTGTCTTCGAATATCACCGCAGCTTTCTTCACGCCAAGGTCGCTGTCATTGACCACAACTGGGCCACGGTAGGCTCCTCCAATATTGATCCGTTCAGCCTGTTGCTGGCGCGGGAAGCCAACCTTGTCGTGCGCGACATTGGATTCGCACAAACGCTTCGTGCCAGCCTGCAGCGCGCAATGGACTCAGGCGCCAGGGAGATCGGCAGCGATGAGCTTGCGCGCAAGTCGATCGCAAGTCGCACCATGAGTCGAATCGCTTATTCGCTGGTACGCCTCGCCATCGGCCTGACGCGCTACGGAGGTCAGGAATATCGCGAGTAATCCGGAGCCATCAGACGCATCTGATGCGGCACTTGCGATAGCTTCCAATGTTGAATCGCCCAAACCCAGATGTCGGCAATGCTTGATCCGGCGAGATCGGCGGGGGGCGCCTGCCCAAGGAGGGTCAACGCCGCAATCAAAGCCGGGACGGGTTGTGCGTGATCAATCGGCGTGGCGCGTGTCTGCTTGGAAAGTTTTTCTCCGGCGGCGTTGACCACCATCGGTAGATGCGCATAAGCGGGCGTCGGCAAGCCAAGGCAGCGCTGCAAATAAATCTGTCGCGGTGTTGACGCCAGAAGATCGGCGCCCCTGACAATGTCCGTGATGCCTTGCCCGGCATCGTCCACCACAACTGCGAGCTGGTAGGCGAAGAGTCCATCAGCGCGTAGCAGCACAAAGTCTCCCACATCCCGCGCCAGGTTCTGGGCCAAGCGTCCTTGTATTGCGTCGTCGCATGCAATCGATTCGTCGGTAACCGCCAGACGCCACAACCGCGCGGCTTTGCCCTCGGGTAAACCGTGACGGCAAGTCCCGGGATAACGCTGGCCACCATCCAAAGCCATCACCGAATCCGAAAGCTCCTTGCGCGTACACACGCAAGGAAAAACGACACCCTTCGCCTTGAGTTGATCGAGCGCAGCCTGATAATGCGCGTTACGCTTTGTCTGACGGAGTACCTCGCCATCCCAGGCGAAACCAAAAGCCTCCAGTGCGTTGAGTATCTGCGAATCGGCGCCCGACTGGCATCGGGAATGGTCAACATCTTCCATGCGTACCAGCCATTCGCCGTTTCGTACGCGCGCCTCCAGACAACTGGCTAACGCCGCGATCAGCGAGCCAAAATGCATAGGCCCGGTGGGACTGGGCGCGAAGCGGCCGCGATAAGCGGGATGGCCGGGAGAGAAACCCATATTGGTTAAATATGACACGCGTAAAACCCGTTAGTATCGCCCATACGGATACTGTCAAATTTTCTATCGTCGGTGATGTTGGTCGCAATCATTGCGGCTGCGTTGGCGGACCACAGGTTAGTACTGATGACCACTATAGCCAGTCAAAATCTTGAAGACGCCGTCAAGCTGCGTCGCATCGAGTTGCTCTACAGCAAACTACCCGCCAGCATCGGCTCGGCAGCATTTGGTGTAGTTCTGGTGTGCCTTGTACTGACACGGATATCGACTTTCGATAGCCTCATGATTTGGGGTGCCTATGCGCTGTCGACGCTGGCCTTGCGAGGTGTTCTTTGGTATGTATTCAGCAACAGGATCGTACATGCCGATGAAGCCGGACGCTGGGAAACCCTGTTCGCGGTCGGCGCACTATTGAGCGGATTCGGATGGGGAATACTCAGTGGCCCAATGTTTCCCGCGGCCCATCCCGAAATAGGCAATCTTTTTTTGCTGGGCGCGTTGATTATTTCTTTTTCCACCGCTGTTTTGAGTGGCATCAGTAACTGGGCTTTTTTTGCCATGGCAATTCCGACACTGCTCCCTTCAATCTGGCGCCTTGCGACGGGCAGCGTCGATAACCAGTTTTTCTCTGTTGTGATGGGTGCCGTTGGTGTCGTGATGGTGGTGATCGTTCAACGGTCGATGCGCAAGACCTTGCTCGACAATGTGCATCACCGCCTTGAAAGTGAGTTGCTGTTGGCGGAACAGCAGGCGATTTTCCAGTCGGCGACGCTGGGTATTGCAGTAGTGCAGGACACACGCATCATCAAAGCCAACCCGCGCCTGGCCGAGCTATTTGGCCGACCAGCGTCTGCGCTCCTGGACCTTAACCTGGCATCCTGTTTTGCCAACGCGGATGAACTCGATCTGATGTTGAAAGAAAGTGATGCCGCTTTTCGTCGCGCCCAGTCTTTCCATGGGGCCTATCGACTCAAGCGCGGCGACGGCACTCAGTTCTGGGCCGAGTTTTCCGGCCGACGCATGGACGGTGATGGTCCACCGCGCAATGTCTGGTTGATCGGAGAAGCACCGCTGCGGCTCAGTCCCGCAGCCCGTCCATCCGCATACGACTGATTAAACTCGCTGCTTCAGTTTTCTTGGGTGGTGGTTCAAACGTTGAAACGAAAGTGCATGACGTCACCGTCACGCACGACATACTCCTTGCCTTCAAGCCGCATCTTGCCGGTTTCTTTGGCGCCATGCTCGCCTTTGCAGGCGATGAAGTCATCGTAGGCAATCACTTCCGCGCGAATGAAGCCCTTTTCAAAATCGGTGTGGATCACGGCCGCCGCCTTGGGCGCCGTATCGCCGACATGGATGGTCCAGGCGCGCACTTCCTTTACGCCGGCGGTGAAATAAGTCTGCAAGCCCAGCAGTGAAAATGCGGCGCGGATCAGGCGATTGAGCCCCGGTTCTTCCTGCCCGACATCGGCCAGAAAGATTTTTTTCTCTTCGTCATCGAGTTCCGATATCTCCGCTTCCAGCGCCGCACAGAACGATACGACCGGCGCCCCTTCTTTTGCTGCATGCGCTTCAACCGTGGTCAGCAGCGGATTGTCCTTGAACCCTTTTTCGTCGACGTTAGCGGCGTAAAGCACCGGCTTGGCGGTGATCAGGCAGAAGGGTTTAAGCGTCGCCCATTCCTCCTTCGAGAGATCGAGCGCGCGCACCGGCTGAGCCTGGTTCAACTGCGCCAGTGCTTTTTCCAATACGGCGACGATACGCAGTGCTTCCTTGTCGCCGCCGGATTTGGATTGTTTGGTGTAGCGCGTAAGACTTTTTTCGACCGTGGCAAGATCGGCCAGTGCCAGTTCGGTGTCGATGGTCTCGATATCCGAAAGTGGATTCACGCCACCAGTGACGTGAACGATATTTTCGTTATGAAAACAACGCACAACATGCAGAATCGCGTCGGTCTCGCGAATATTGGCGAGAAACTGGTTACCCAATCCTTCGCCCTTGCTGGCGCCAGCAACCAGGCCTGCAATATCGACGAACTCGACAATCGCGGACTGGATCTTCTGCGGCTTGACGATTTCCGACAACGCAGCCAGTCGCGGGTCGGGTAGTTCGACGATGCCGACGTTGGGTTCAATGGTGCAGAAGGGATAGTTCTCCGCCGCAATGCCCGATTTGGTCAGGGCATTGAACAGGGTCGACTTGCCGACATTGGGCAGGCCGACGATGCCGCATTTGAGACTCATGGATTTTTGGGTAAAACTTCAGTAAGTTTCGCGTTTATTTTTTGCATTGCCGCGTTAAATTCGCCGTGCGCCAATTCCGGCCAAGCCAGCAGGGCGCGATCAAGACAGGCGTTGATCCCGCCCTGCTCTTCTTTTCGTGGCGGTTTGAGTACATAGTTGACCACCTCGCTGCGATCGCCGGGGTGGCCGATGCCGAGCCGCAGCCGCCAGTAGTCCTGCGTGCCAAGATGCGCGGTGATGTCCTTGAGACCGTTATGGCCGCCCAGGCCACCGCCGAACTTGAGCCGCATCTGTCCCGGCGGCAAATCGAGCTCATCGTGCACCACCAGCATTTCGGCCGGCGCGATGCGATGGAAATGCATCAGCGCCTGCACCGATTGGCCGGAATGATTCATGAACGTCGCCGGCGTGAGCAGGCGCATGTTCGCGTCGCGCGCATGCGCCGTTGACCCGTGAAAACGTGATTCCCTGCTCAGATTCACACCCAGTTCGCGCGCCAGACGCTCACAAAACCAAAACCCGGCGTTATGCCGGGTTTCAGCGTATTCGGCGCCCGGATTACCGAGGCCGACGACCAGGCGCAACTGGGTGTGCAAGAGCGCGGTATTTCTATTCGTATCTCTACTTCTTGTCAGCCGGTGCGGATTTCTTCTCGGCTGCTGCGGCGGCGGCTGCTACGGCACCGGGAGCTTCGGCTGCCGCAGCGGTAGCGACAGCGGCGTCGGCGTCCTCATCAGCCTTGTTGCCACCCAGAACCAGCACGGTGGCAATCACGGGATCCGCTTCGGCATGATGAACTTCCACCCCTGACGGCAAGGCGATATGCGACAAGTGCAATGAGTGCCCGAGATCCAGATCCTTGAGGTCGACCTCAAGGAAGCTTGGCAGATCCTTGGGCAGGCAGCGTACATTGAGCTCGGTGATGACGTGCGACACCATGCCACCGTGAAGCTTGACGCCCGGCGCAATTTCGCCGTTCACAAAGTGCAGTGGCACCTTCTGGTGAATCTTCTGGGTGGCGTCGATGCGCTGAAAGTCGACATGCTTCACTTCCCGCTTGTAGGCATGCATTTGCACATCGCGCAGCAGACACATCTGCTTGTTGCCTTCCAGGTTGATGGTCAGCACTGAGGAATGGAATGCCTCCTTGCGCAGATGCTGGAATAGCGCGTTGTGGTCAAGCTCGATGGACTCGGGCTTGAGGTTGCTGCCGTACAGAATGCCGGGAACCAGTCCAGCACGACGCAGGCGGCGGCTCGCACTCGATCCCTGCAGTTCGCGCTTTTTGGCGTTGAACTCGATTTGCATGGTGATACTCCTTAATAACCTGCCCGCGACCAGGCAGGGGTTGAAAACCGGCCGTCAGCCAAAGCGGAAGGTTCCGCCTGCGCTGCCGACCGGACAAAAATCATTCCATAAACAGCGACGACACCGACGATTCGTTGCTGATGCGCATAATGGTTTCCGCCAGCAGTTCGGCGATCGACACCACACGAATATTCTTGCAAGCCCTGGCGTCGTCACGTAGCGGGATGGTGTCGGTCACGACCAGTTCATCCAGCTCCGACTCATTGAGACGGGCAATCGCCGCGCCGGACAGGACCGGATGGGTACAGTAGGCCATCACCCGCTTGGCGCCGTTCTTTTTCAGTGCCTGGGCCGCCTTGCACAGCGTCCCGGCCGTATCGACAATGTCATCCATGATCACGCAGGTGCGGCCTTCGACGTCGCCGATGATGTTCATCACCTCGGCAACATTGGCCTTGGGCCGTCGTTTGTCGATGATAGCGAGATCCGTTTCCAATTGTTTGGCGAAGGCCCGGGCGCGCACCACGCCGCCAACGTCGGGTGACACCACCAGCAGGTCCTCGTAGTTGCGTTTCCAGACATCGTTGAGCAGCACCGGCGCCGCATAGATATTGTCGACCGGGATATCGAAGAAACCTTGTATCTGGTCAGCGTGAAGATCCACCATCAATACCCGCTGCACACCTGCGATTTGCAGCATGTTGGCGACCACTTTGGCGGTGATCCCCACCCGCGCCGAACGCGGCCGCCTGTCTTGCCGGGCATAGCCGAAGTAGGGAATAGCAGCGGTGATGCGACCAGCTGAAGCACGCTTCAGCGCATCCACCATCACAATCAGCTCCATCAGGTTGTCGTTGGTCGGCGCACAGGTGGATTGCAGCACGAACACATCGTGACCGCGCACGTGCTCCATGATCTCAACATTGATCTCGCCATCGGAGAAACGCGAAACGTTGGCGCGCCCCAGGGAAATATTGAGGCGCTTGACGACATCGGACGCCAATTTTGGATTGGCGTTGCCGGTGAAGACCATCAGGCTGTCGTAGGCCATGCGCTTCTCAACTTTTAAGTGAATCGGACAGGCTACGCCTGCCGAAGGAACGATCTGGCTGGGGAGGAAGGATTCGAACCTTCGCATGCCGGAATCAAAATCCGGTGCCTTAACCAGCTTGGCGACTCCCCAATTCGGTACTAGCCCGAGAGGCGAGCCAAAAAGGAGCCGAATTTTCGGGGTTTTTGCGCTCTATGTCAATGCTGGCGGGGCTTTTCGGCCAGCGGATGCCGGTCGATACCCTGCGCCACGAAGCCTTTCATGCCGGCCGGTAATTGCGCCAGGATGGCGCGGGCAGAGGCTTTATCGTTGAATTCGGCAAAGCAGCACGCGCCAGACCCGCTCATGCGGGCATCGGCGCGCTGTCTGAGCCACTGCAGATGGCGTGCCACTTCCGGGTAAAGCCGGCAGGCGACGGCTTCGAGATCGTTACTGCCAAATCCGGGTCGCCAGTCGCCGGGACGAATCCCCGGGGTATCCCGACACAACTCCGGATCACTGAAAATAGCGGCGGTAGGCACCGATACGCCTGGCACCAGTACCAGATACCATGCGGGCGGAACCGCAATGTGAGTGAGATGTTCTCCCACACCTTCCGCAAACGCGTTATGCCCATAGATGAAAACGGGAACATCCGCACCCAGGCCAAGGCCGATTGTCTGTAGCGCGGGTGAAGACAGTCCTGCGCCCCAAAGCTGGTTGAGTGCCAGCAGCGTGGTGGCGGCGTCGGAACTGCCGCCACCGAGACCGCCACCCATGGGCAGTCGCTTGTCGATAGTGATAGTCACGCCTTTCCGGATACCCGTCGTGGCACACAGAGCGGAAGCGGCGCGCACTGCAAGATTCTGCCCGGCAGGCGTACCGGGCAAGTCGGTCGCCAACACGATCTTGTCATCGGCACGTGGAGAAAAACGCAGGTAATCATTGATGTCGATGAAGCGGAATACGGTTTGCAGCAAGTGATAGCCGTCGGCACGCCGACCGATGACGTGCAGGAACAGATTGATCTTGGCCGGCGCCGGCCAATCCGAATCCCAATTCAATTCAGTTGCCATCGGTCGATCTTCAGCCGCACTTCAATATCGTCGCGTTGCAGGCTTATCGCTGTCGGCAGGGCGTTGGCAGCATCCGACTCATAGGCAGGCCATGCAATATGCCAGCCTTGCTCCTCAGCGTGGACGGGGTGGCCCAACGCATCGTTTTCTGCACCCGCGACGTTGGCGGAGAGCCAGCGCGCAACACCGTTGAGCGGCAGCGCAATACCGAAGATTTTTTCGGTCAACGTATCCCAGTCAGGCGCAATAATTTCCTTGTGGTCAGCGCCAGTCAGGCGCGCCCCATTGGCATCGCGGACAAGTTCGGCGATGCCCTGCCCGAATGGTCCGGTCACCAGTATCTCGTCGCGTTCCGCCTGATGTTGCCAACTTAGTCTTGCGTTTGAGGATTTTTCGCCCTGGCGCACGCTGATGCGCGCTTCAATCGTAAATACCGCGATGTCCTGGCGTGAAGGGCGGGGCGGCGGAACGTTGGTGGAATGCATGCTGGCACACGCTGCCAGGCCGAACACGATGCAAAGGCCAAGCCACAGCGATCTATGCCAGGTGTTCAGGGCTTGAACCGCTTGATGGTCGCCGCCAGGGCCTCGTTATCCGGGTGCGCCTTGAACGCTGTATCCCAGATTTTTTCCGCGTCATCATGATGCCCCTGTGCCCACAATACTTCGCCAAGATGCGCGGCAATTTCCGGATCGTCGTTAACAACGAACGCCTTGCGCAGAAATTCGAGTGCAGTGGGCATGTCATTGCGCCGGAATGCCAGCCAGCCACGGCTATCGAGAATCGCTGCATCTTGCGGCGCCAGGCTCAGTGCTTTTTCAATCAACTTCTGCGCCTCATCAAGCCGGATGTTGTGGTCGGCCATTGAATAACCGAGCGCGTTGTAGGCTTCGGCGCTGTCAGGCTTGAGCTTGATCAACCGCCGCAGGTTGCGTTCGAGGACATCGAATTTGCCAGTCTTTTCAGCCAGCATCGCAGACTCGTATAACAGTGAGGTATCGTTCGGCTGTGCCGATAGCTCGGAATTCAGTAGTTTGTAGGCTTCGTCAAACTGGTGCGACTCCACCAGAAGCTGAGACTCGGCCAAAATCAGCACAGTGCGTTCTTTCGGAGCAGCGGTCTCGGCCTGTTGCAAATGGCGCCGTGCGTCGTCAAGCTTTCCCTGTTGCCGCAGCAAGGTCGCCGCACGTACCTGGGCCGAGACATAGCGCGGGCTTCGATCGGATACCGTATCAAAATAATCCACCGCTTCTTGCGCGCGGTGGCCTGTTTCTGCACTATGCCCGAGGTAGTAGCGCACACTGTCCATATCGGCAAAGTCAAGGTCCAGCACCCGCTTGAGATAGCCATCGCCAGTGGCAAAATCGCCCATCTCCATCGACAGTAGTCCAACCGAATACAGTAATTCGGCATTGTCTTTCTGCCCTTCCAGCAGTTCGGTGAACGCCTGACGTGCCTCGGCGTAACGTTTTGCATCCACAAGCACGCGTGCATAAGTCAGCTTGGCATCATGTGCGCCGGGATTGCGGACGAGAAACTCGGAGAGAACCGCGAGCGTTTTTTCCGTATCGCCACTCAGTATTTGCGCCTTCAGCAAAATTGCAGGCTCCCAGTCCGGCTTGAGCACGAGGGCACGATCAATCGATGCCTTCGCCCGATCCAAATCTTTTGCGGTCCATGCTGCCTGGGCGCGAACATAGTAAGTTTCTGGAAGGGTTTCATAGGGGGCAGTGACCTGCATTACCAGACGCAACGATGCCTGTTTATCGGAGAAACGGCTCGCCAAGCGTCCCAGCCCAATGATCGAGGAAGCGGTATTCGTCCCCTCGTTGGCCAACACTTGTGTCAACAGCCCGGCAAGTTCGTCATTTCGGTTGGTCGCCGCCAGCAAGGTCCACAGGCTTTGCCTGGCGTCGGCCGACTCAGGTTCTATATCTACCCAAAGCCGGGCTGCCTTGAGCGCCGCTTCCTGATCGCGGCTGAAAAAGGCTACCTCGGTTGCCCGTCGCGCAATGCGCGGATCGCGCGTAGTCTTCGTCAGATCGAGGTAGGCGGCTGAAGAAAATGACAACTTGCCCTGGGTGGCTGCGACTTCTGCCAGAAGATACTGATAGAGAATTTTCGGCGTCAATGACGACGCCGAATTCGAACTTGCAGAAACAGCCGTCTTTTCCTGGCCGAAAGCGAGTAGGGACAGAGCGGTAAAAGCGACGGCAGCAATGAAACGTGACTTGAGCAGGATGGGCACGAATTATTACGGGCTAGAATGAGGAATCGGTGATGTTATCAGAGCGGGAACAACAAGCGCATGCCCGAATTGCCTGAAGTAGAGATCACGCGGCGGGGTATCGCGCCGAATATCGTCGGGCAGCATGTCATCACGGTTGTGGCACGGATACCTGCCTTGCGCTATCCATTGCCAGTCCGATTTGACAAGTTGCTCTCCGGCAAGGTTCTGCGCAAGATCGAGCGGCGTGGTAAATATTTGCTATTTGATTTCGATACTGGCGTGCTGCTGGTGCATTTGGGCATGTCGGGTAGTTTGCGGTTGGTGCCTGTTGCGCTACCGGCGCAGAAACACGATCACGTCGATCTGGTGTTTGGCCAAACGATTCTGCGCTTGCGTGATCCGCGCCGCTTTGGTGCGATGGTCTGGATCGATGGCGATCCGGAATCTCATCCACTGCTGTCAACATTGGGAATCGAACCCCTGTCCGAAGCCTTTTCTGCGTCATGGTTGTTCGCCATCACGCGCAAGCGCAAAGCAGCAATCAAGATTGTCCTGATGGACAGCCATCGGGTTGTTGGCGTAGGCAACATATACGCTTCGGAAAGCCTGTTCCGCGCCGGAATTGATCCGCGATCACCCGCCGGGAAAATATCGCTGAAGCGTTATGAACGCTTGGCGCCGGCAATCAAGGAAACTTTGTCGCTCGCCATTGCCGCTGGTGGGAGTAGCTTGCGCGATTTCGTACACTCGGATGGCAGCTTGGGGTATTTCCAGTTGCAGGCGTTCGTGTATGGGCGCGAAGGAGAACTATGCAGGATTTGCGAACGACCAGTCAGGATGATTCGGCAAGGGCAGCGCGCGACCTTCTATTGCCCACACTGCCAACGCTAAGAGGGGCGCAAACCTATGCAGCAGAAAGTTTCAGGAATTTCTGCATCAATCCATCCTTGGTTTCGACATAGTCCGGATTGAATGGAATGCAGTCGACCGGGCAAACTTCCTGGCACTGCGGTTTGTCGAAATGTCCGACGCACTCGGTGCACTTGTTCGGATCGATCACATAAATCTCGTCGCCCTGGGAAATGGCATTGTTCGGACACTCCGGCTCGCACACGTCGCAGTTGATGCATTCGTCGGTAATCATGAGGGCCATTTTTGTTTGTCCCGGTCAGGTACGTTGTTTGTTCTTGAGACATTCCGCGACGAGCGGCGGAACGAATTTGGAAACATCGCCGCCGAAGGTGGCGATCTCGCGCACCATGGATGCGGAGATGAACATGTATTGATGTCCCGGCGTCAGGAATACGGTTTCCACATCGGGGTAAATATCCCGGTTCATCCCGGCTAGCTGGAATTCATACTCGAAGTCGGAGACAGCGCGCAGTCCACGCATGATGATGTTGCCGCCTTGCTGGCGCACGAAATCCATGGTCAGGCCATCAAAACCCTTGATCTCGACATTGGGACAAGACGCCAGAACTTCGCGCGCCATCCTGATACGCTCTTCCAGTGTAAACAACGGACGCTTTTTTTCGCTCGCAGCAATGGCAACGATGATCTTGCCGAAAATGGTCGCGGCGCGGCGAACCAGGTCTTCGTGGCCGCGCGTCAATGGATCGAAGGTACCTGGATATACCGCGATGGTTTTCGTCATTGCCGCTCCAGTTCCAGTAAGTGGAAAAAAACCTGCCCAGCCTGCCCCTGCTTGATGACCTGCCACGCGTCGAGATGGTCGATACGGTGCTCGGCCTCGGCGTAAATATATGCACCATCCTTGGTGATCGGCGCCAGATGCAGCGCAATCGTCTCAAGCAAGCCTTGCCGATAGGGCGGATCAAGAAAAATCAGATCGTAATCCGCAGCCGCCGACTTGACAAATTCTACCGCATCGCCGCAGATCAGCCGCAGTTGCTGGCAGTCAAAAACTTGCGCATTGCGTTGCAGTTGTGAAAAGACACGGTGATTTTGTTCGACTAGCGTTACGTGTGCCGCGCCGCGCGATGCCGCTTCAAATCCGAGAATGCCGCTTCCGGCAAAGAGATCGAGACAATGCCATCCGCTCAAGTCTTGTCCCAGCCAGTTGAACAGGGTCTCGCGTACCCGATCGGGAGTAGGGCGCAACGCGGGCGCATCGGTCACGTCGATCAGGCGGCTGCGCCAATCACCCCCGGTAACCCTGATTTTGCTCATGCCAATTGCTCGATTCCGGACAGTTTCACCGAGGGCGAATCACTCCCCTGCCACGATCACCGTTACCAAATGCTCCAATTGCACATGCCGTGCAAACGCATCACGTACCTGCGCTGCCGTCACCGCATTGACCTTGGCCGGAAAGGTGTCGAGATAGTCGAGCGGCAAACCGTAGAAGCCGATTGTGGACAGATAGCCCAGAATCTTCGCATTGCTGTCGATACGCAAGGCAAGTCCGTCGACCAGATTTTGTTTGGCTGCCTTTAGTTCACTTTCGGTCGGACCGGTTTTCAAAAATCCCGACACCGTGGATTCAACCACCTTCAACGCATCATTGGTCTGACTTCTCTTGGTTTGCAATCCAATCTCGAACGGTCCTTCCAGTTTCCGTGGCGCGAAATAGGAGTGCACGTCATAGGCGTAGCCCCGCTTCTCACGTACTTCATTCATCAGTCGTGAAACGAAGCCGCCGCCGCCGAGCGAATAGTTGCCAACCAACAATGCGAAATAATCCGGATCACCGCGCTTGACGGCAGGAGCACCGACGAGGATATGACTCTGGGCTGCCGGATGGGGAATCCTGATCGTCTCACGCTGGGGCAATTTGACTTGGGGCACAGCGGCAGCTGCTTCACCGGCCGGCAGGTTTTCGGTCAGGCGCTGGGCGATGACTTCGGCCTCATGGCGGGAAACATCTCCCATGATGGATACCACCGCACGGCCGGCTGAATAATTTTTTTGGTGAAAAACCACCAGGTCACCGCGATTTATAGCGGTCACCGATTCCACAGTAGGCGACGCTCCGTACGGATGATCGGGATAGATCGCGGCAGCGAAACGCTTCGCTGCGAGACTTTCCGGTTGCGTGTCGGCTTGTTGTAATGCTGCAATCGCTTGTGCCTTTTCGCGCGTCAACACGGCATCGGGGAAAGTCGGCTTGTTGAGCAAGAGTTGCAACAGGTCGAGCGCGCCATCCTTTTCTGTTTTCGAAGACAGGGTGCGCAAATTCAAAGCGGAACGATCGAAATCGCCCGAACCGGAGATGATGGCGCCAAGGTCAACCAATCGTCCGGCGATTTGTTCTTCGTCCAAATCGCCTGTCCCTGCATCAAGCAAACCGCGCGTCATGCCGGCAAGACCGGCTTTTCCTGAAGGATCAAGAGCGGCCCCGGCAACGAAATCAACCTGCACATCAAGGATGGGAAGTTCGTGGTTCTCGACAAAGTAAACCCTGGCGCCCGAGGGCGCGGTCCAGTGTTCAATTTTTACCCCGGCTTGGGCAACGATTGCCGTGGCGGCCAGCAGCAGTACAAAAAGATTTTTGATCATGGCGTTCTCAATGGTGATGGACGAAGGGCTGCTTTGGAGCCGCCTGGTCGATGGGCTGGGGATCGAGCACCGCGACGGTCAGGGTATCGTCATTGAAATATTTATTTGCAACCGCCTGAACCTGCTCTGCGGTGACGCCGCGAATCTTTTCCAGAATATGGTCGATGTTCTTCCATTCCACTCCTGCACTTTCCGCACCACCGATTTCCATGGCCTGGGCCATGACCGAATCACGTTTGTAGACTTGCGCGGCAATCGTCTGGGTTTTGACGCGGGCCAGTTCCTCGGCCGAAACACCCTCTTCCTGTATGCGCTTGATCTCGCCACGCAGTGCGGCTTCAAGGTCGACCACTGACTTTCCTTCGATGGGTTGGCCATCGAGCATGAACAGGGCCTCGCCACGCATCATGCTGTCATAGCCGGCACCGGCGGAATGTGCGATTTTCCCCGTACGTACCAGATCCTTGGCCAGACGTGCCGCGTCATGTCCGTCCAATACCGCAGCGAGCACCTCCAGGGCATACGGCTCGCTATCGGTTTCGATTTCCTTCAGCTTGGGAACTTTCCACGCCATCACAACATAGGGCAACCTGGCCGGCGCCTTGACTACGACGCGCCGCACGCCAAGCTGCAAAGGTTCATTACGCGGTTTACGTTCAGGCAGCCTGTGGGGCTTGATGCCGCCATAGTATTTCTCGGCGAGCCGAAATACCTCCTCGTGATTCACATCACCGGCGATAACGACATAGGCGTTATTGGGGGCGTACCAGGTGCGGTACCAGTCGTGAGCATTCTGCCATGTCATATGCTCGAGATCGTCCATCCAGCCAATCACCGGTCGGTGGTAGGGATGCGCCGCAAATGCTGCGGCATAAAGCGCTTCATGTACCTGCGACTGCGGATCATCCTCGGTGCGCATGCGCCGTTCTTCCATCACCACCTTGATCTCGGAAGCGAACTGTTTGGGGCCAAGATTCAGATCGGACATCCGGTCAGCTTCTAGTGCCATCATCTCGGGTAATGCGCGCTTGGGCACCTGCTCAAAATACGCGGTGTAGTCAAGATTGGTGAAGGCGTTGTCGCGTCCACCGGATGCCGCCACGTGGCGCGAGAACTCGCCATCAGCGACTTTTCGGGTGCCTTTGAACATCAAATGCTCAAGGGCATGCGCCACGCCGGAGGTGCCGTCAGTTTCGTCCATGCTGCCGACACGGTACCAGACCATGTTGACGACCGTAGGCGCACGATGGTCTTCTTTCACGATCACCCGCAAGCCGTTGGTAAGCTGTTTTTCAAAGGGATTGGCATATACGACATTGGCAACCAGCAGCGCTGCGCACAACAGGGTTCGTCTCATGGTCTGGAAGGGCTCTGTTAAAATGATTTTTGATCAGTTGCGCATGATAGCGCGCTGAAGTGACCCAGCCTACGACAGCGATCCCCATGTTTGGTTTCGAGAAAAAAAAGAACAACGAAGACACCCCAAATGCGCCTGTTGTTGCCCAACTTTCCTGGGGCGAGCGTCTAAAGAAAAGCTTGGCAAAGACCAGGGGACAGCTCGGCGGCTTGTTTCATCGGGCGAAGATTGATGAGGAACTGCTTGAAGATCTTGAGTCCACGCTGTTGATGGCCGATTGCGGCATCGAGGCAACCCAGTGGCTGCTCGAAGAACTTAAATCCCGCGTCAAAAAAGACCGCCTGGAAACGCCAACCCAATTGCGATCAGCATTGATCGACCTTCTACAGGCCTTGCTGGCGCCCTTGGAACGACCATTGAACATTGCGTCGCACACGCCGTTCATCATCATGATTGCCGGAGTTAACGGCGGCGGCAAAACGACCTCGATCGGCAAATTGGCCAAGCACTTTCAGAAACAAGGCAAAAAGGTCTTGCTCGCCGCCGGCGATACTTTTCGTGCCGCCGCCCGCGAGCAACTGATGGTCTGGGGTGAACGCAATGACGTATCCGTAATCGCACAGGAATCAGGCGACCCGGCCGCTGTCGTGTTCGATGCCATCAGTGCCGCCAACGCACGCGGGATTGATGTTGTACTGGCCGATACTGCCGGCCGCCTGCCAACACAGTTGCATCTGATGGAAGAAATTGCCAAGATTAAACGCGTGATCCAGAAGGCGGAGCCGACCGGACCTCACGAAGTATTGCTGGTGCTGGATGCCAACATCGGTCAGAACGCCGTGCAGCAGGTCAAGGCATTCGACAAGGCAGTGGGTGTGACCGGGCTGATCATCACCAAACTCGACGGTACCGCTAAGGGCGGCGTATTAGCGGCCATCGCGCGCCAGTGTCCAAAGCCGGTGCGTTACATCGGTGTCGGCGAGGGCATCGATGATCTGCAGGCCTTTCGCGCCAGCGAGTTTGTCGCAGCGCTGTTCGAGGCGCACGATACACCATGATCAGGTTTTCCCAGGTCGGCAAGCGTTATCCCCCCGGACTGGATGCCCTGAGCGGCATCAGTTTCGAGGTCAATGCCGGTGAGCTGGTGTTGATTGAAGGCCATTCCGGTGCCGGAAAATCCACCGTGCTCAAACTGATTGCTGCCATGGAGCACCCTACTGCGGGTACGGTCCTGGTTAACAACCAGAATGTCGGCGCAATGAAGCGGGCCGCCGTTCCCTATTTGCGCCGCAATCTGGGCCTCGTTCTCCAGGACCAAAAACTGCTGTTTGACCGAACTTCCTTTGAGAACGTTTTGCTGCCGCTATCCATTGCCGGTTTTCCGGCGCGCGAGGCGGCCAGTCGGGCCCGCGCCGCCCTGGATAAAGTCGGCTTGCTGAAGCGCGAAAAGGCCTTGCCTGTTTCGCTCTCGGGTGGCGAGCAGCAGCGCCTGGCCATCGCCCGCGCGGTGGTCAACCGACCCAAACTGCTCCTGGCAGACGAGCCGACCGCGCATCTCGACCCGCACACGGCACGTGACGTGGCGCGAATTTTTCACGACTTTCATCAAGTCGGTGTCACCGTATTGATCGCAACATACGACGACGCATTGTTCAATCTCGACGGTGCCAGACGCCTCGTGTTTGACCATGGAAGGCTGGCGCCATGAGCGTCTGGCTCAGCCAGCATCGGGACGCACTGGCGGCCGCCTTGCGACGACTGATCGCCGCCCCGCTCAACACCTTGTTGTCGCTGCTTGCAATCGGCATTGCACTGGCACTCCCGGCCAGCGGACAGATGTTGATGAGTAATCTCCTGCAACTGGCGAGCACCACAACGCCAAGCCCGCAGATATCGATATTCATGAAGCTTGATGCCAATCACGATGCAGTGAGTCGTACCGAAAAGCAACTGAAACAACATTCCGGCGTCAGCGCGGTAAAGGTCGTTACCAGTGAACAAACACTGGCCCGCATGAAGATGTCGGAGGGCCTTGGGGATGTCATCGACGCGCTGCCGAAAAATCCGTTTCCCGATGCTTTTGTTGTCACACCCCATGATGATCGACCTGACGCCATGGAAAGCCTGGCGAAAGAGTTGCGCGGGCTGCCCGGGGTCGAGCATGTTCAGCTTGATTCCGCTTGGGCGAAACGGCTGGAGGCATTGCTGCGGCTGGGTCGTACCGGTGTGAATCTACTCGCTGCGTTTCTCGGGGTTGGCCTGGTGGCCATCACCTTCAACACGATTCGCCTGCAGGTGCTTACCCATCAGGCCGAAGTTGAGGTCAGTCGTTTGCTCGGTGCCACGGACCGGTTTATTGCCCGGCCGTTCTACTATTTCGGATTGCTGCAGGGTTTATTCGGCGGTTTGGTTGCCTGGTTGATCGTATTCGTCGCAGCCGCCACATTGCGCGGACCTGTCGGTGAACTCGCGAATCTCTATGGTATCGACTTCAATCTTGTTTCCCTGGGCACGACGGATACCTTTCTGTTGCTTGCCGTTGCCGGACTGCTGGGATGGTTTGGCGCGGCACTATCTGTCCGTCAGCATATGCGTGATACCTGAGAAGGTGTAGCATTGCCGGCTAGGAAATGCCAAACTATTTCATTCTGAGGAGAACCCAATGCGTAAATTGACTCTGATTCTGGCAACTGCAATTTCCATGGCGGCGCCTTACATCGCAACTGCTGCAGGGGGCCCCACGGGGGCGTGCAAATTGATCGCGCAAAGCGAAATCGCGGCGCTCAACTTGCATATCGAAGGTGAACCTTACGAAGACGGAGTGAATGTGCCCAAAGGTGTTAGCGGTGCTCCAACCGATATTTGGTCAAGCATTTGCACAATCAACCTGGGGAAAAAGGGTGCTCAATTTATAAGTGTTGCGATCCATAATTTTTCTACTCCAGTCACCATCGAAGAGCTGGATGCATGGGAGGACGCGAAGGGGGGGTTCGATGACATCACCAAAACCCGAACCGGGGAAATAACCTGCGAGGTAGGCCAATACGACTACCTGTCAGGTAAAGACGGAAAACCGTCCATTGTTCAGTATTACGAAGCCTGTGATGAATTGGTGGGAGGTAAACAGCGTCTGGTCATCAACCTTCAAATGGACGAAAAAGCCGCGCTGCCGCCAATCGACAAGATAAAAGAGTTACTCGAGGTGGCGTTGAAACATATGACGCCGCAACTTCAGGCGATTCCGGCTAAGTCAGATGCTCGTCGGGAGACCCCGTCGGCGTAGTCCGAACGAACTTCCACGCGACGACACGGTTCGTGAACAGTGCAAGGTAAGCATGATTTTGCGGAATACCGCTCATTCCACAATATCGGTTTTGCGTGAATTGGAACTTAAGTAGACTGTTACCTGTCAATATGATCGTGAGGCATGCAGGTCACAAACGGCTGAATATCCACTGAAACGGGCGATTTGCCAATGCGTGTTTGGCGATTGTCAGTAACGGATGTGATGGTTTATTCCGAGAGGGCCAGTCGATCATAAAGGGCGTCGATAATTCTTTTTGGGATGTCACACAAAACACACCATGACAAAAATATTTGAGAAGCTGAACAAGATTCGCGCCTTTCAGCGCGCCAACCTGCCTTTCCTTGAGTCGCTCGAAGACTACGACATCATTTGTGAAATCGGCAACGCTCAAGAAGCGGGGACATTCACTACCGCGAAACAATTGCTTCTCTGCCAGCTCGGAGCCCCGGCAACCTTGCGTCGTCGTCTGGAACGGATGGTCAAGCTCGGCGTGGTGACAAAGGCGCGCAATGCACAAGATGGTCGCATGGCCGAACTTCGATTGGCGCCTGACGTGCTGAGAACTTACGCTAAGCTCGGCAAGCATATCGACAAACTCGACAAGAGTTAGCGTTCTATAACCGGGCCGCTTTTGCAGGGCGGCGCCGGTTTTTTAGCAATTCGTTTGCACTCGGTCAGTTGACGCTACCAGTTGTGCGCCGAACGGGTTTGGCCAGTAAAATCCAGTCGTTATGACCATCCGTATCGGCACCCCCCTATCTTCATCGGCAACCCGCGTAATGTTGCTGGGCAGCGGTGAACTGGGCAAGGAAGTCACCATTGCCTTGCAACGCCTCGGCTGTGAAGTCATCGCGGTGGATCGCTATCCCGACGCCCCCGGCATGCAGGTGGCTCATCGCAGCCACGTGATCGCAATGACCGATGGCGTCGCATTGCGTGCGCTGATCGAACTGGAAAATCCCCATCTGGTAGTACCGGAAATCGAAGCCATTGCCACTGAAATGCTGGTGGAGATTGAGCGCGACAAGCTGGCCGAGGTGATTCCCACTGCACGTGCCGTGCGTCTGACCATGAACCGCGAAGGCATACGCCGTTTGGCCGCCGAGGAACTGGGATTGCCGACTTCGCCGTATCGTTTCGCGGACTCATTGGCCGAACTGCAAGCGGCGATCAACGATCCGATTGGATTCCCCTGTGTGGTAAAGCCGGTGATGTCATCTTCGGGCAAGGGACAATCGCTGCTCAAGACTTCCTCGGATGTAAAGAAGGCATGGGACTACGCCTGCGCTGGCGGCCGGGTGAATCACGGAAGGGTAATCGTTGAGGGTTTCATCGACTTCGATTACGAAATTACTCTGCTCACCGTTCGCGCCATTGGTACCTCCGGGCAAGTGGAAACCTTTTTCTGCGAACCTATCGGCCACGTGCAGGTGAATGGCGATTACGTTGAATCATGGCAGCCGATGGCGATGACGCCGCTCGCACTGGAAGAGTCGCGCCGCATTGCCCAGGCTGTTACCGGCAATCTCGGTGGTCGCGGCATCTTCGGTGTGGAACTGTTCGTCAAAGGCGATCAGGTCTGGTTCTCGGAAGTCAGCCCACGCCCCCATGACACGGGATTGGTGACGCTCGCGACGCAGCGTTGCTCCGAATTCGAATTGCATGCCCGCGCAATTCTTGGTTTGCCGGTCGATGTCACACTACGACGTCCGGGCGCTTCCGCCGTGATTTACGGGGGAATGGACGAAATGGGAATCGCCTTTGAAGGTGTCGATGCGGCGCTGGCCGTTCCCGAATCCGACATTCGGTTGTTTGGCAAACCGGAAAGCTTTTTAAAACGTCGCATGGGGGTAGCTGTTGCCAACGCCGATACCACCGATGAAGCAAGAGCTCGCGCAAAGCTTTGCGCAAGCAAAGTGAAGCCGGTAAAAGTCGATTAGTGAAAGGTTCTGACTTTTCGCAGCGCTTGATTCGCTGGCAAAAGCAACACGGACGTCACGATCTCCCCTGGCAGAACACGCGCGATCCCTATCGCGTGTGGCTGTCGGAAATCATGCTGCAACAGACGCAGGTTGTAGCGGTTATCCCCTACTACGCCCGCTTTCTCACCCGCTTTCCGACGTTGAAGGATCTCGCCATCGCACCGGTCGAAGACGTGATGGCGCAGTGGAGCGGGCTGGGTTACTACGCCCGCGCCCGTAATCTGCACGCATGCGCCAGGATGGTCATGGATACGCATGGCGGTGCCTTCCCCACCAATCCGGATGCCATCGCCGCGTTGCCTGGCATCGGTCGTTCAACGGCCAACGCCATCGCCGCGTTTTGTTTCAACGCACACGTTGCCATCCTCGATGGCAACGTCAAACGCGTGCTGGCCCGTTGTTTTGGTATTGACGGGTTTCCTGGCGCGCCGGCCATCGAAAAAAAAATGTGGCGCCTCGCCGACGAGCAGTTGCCAACGCATGATGTGGCGACCTATATCCAGGCCCAGATGGATCTTGGCGCCACGTTATGTAGACGCGGCAAACCCCGTTGCGATGTCTGTCCGTTGCAAGACCTTTGTGTCGCCAAACGAGATGATCGTGTCGTCGAGCTGCCGACGCCGCGTCCCAAACGCGCCGTGCCGGAGAAACAGGTGACCTTGCTGGTGCTGCTGCGTGAGGGAGCAGTGCTGCTTGAACAGCGTCCGCCCAGCGGAATCTGGGGCGGGCTTCTGTCTTTGCCGGAACTTCCCATTGGAGCATCCGCAAAATTTCATGCCAGGAACCGCCTTGGATGCGAGGTGGAACAGTGGCAAGCACTACCCGATTTGGCGCACGCGTTTACCCATTTCCGGCTGCATATCAGTCCGGTGATGGCAACTGCCCGGCAACTCCCTCATTTATCCGAACCGGGCTTACGCTGGGTGGCATTCGACAGCCTGGCAAACGCCCCGCTGCCGGCGCCGATCCGGCGTATTCTGGGAACGATAAAACCCGCTGCCGGCTAGCCGCTAAGCTCTTCCCGCTTCCCCGCACCCCAACGCGGCATTAGCGTATGCGCGATACCCAGTTGATCAAGGATGCGCGCCACGACAAAGTCGATCACTCCCTGCACATCAGCGGGATGATGATAGAAACCCGGGTTCGGTGGCAGGATCACTGCGCCAGCACGGGAAAGTCTCAGCATGTTCTCCAACTGAATTGCGGATAGTGGTGTTTCGCGCGGCACCAGAATCAATTTACGGCCTTCCTTTAGCACCACGTCAGCAGTGCGGCAGATGAGATCGTCGGCCATGCCGGTTGCCACCTTGGACAGTGTGCCCATGGTGCAAGGGCAGATGACATAGGCGTCCGGCGGGTTGGAGCCTGAGGCCAACGGCGCATTCCAGTCTTGTCTGCTAAACACTGAAAGCTGTCCTGGTACCGCATTAAATCGCGTGGAGAAATATTTCTGGGCTTCTAAAGGTTGCAACGGAAGGACAAGATCCATTTCCTGCCTTGCAACAATCTGCGCCGCCTGCGAATAGACCAGCCAGACACGCACGCCGGATTTAATCAGACATTCGAGCAGGCGTACGCCGTATGGCATGCCGGATGCGCCAGTGAATGCGAGCGCGATGATTGGAGTCTTGCTTGCTGTCACATGAATCCCGTTTCCCGCGTCAACGCGGCCCAATGAAGAAATTCATGTCGGCAATTCGCGATGTCGTACCAATACCCGCACCGAGCCTCTGAATCTGGCCATCAGCCACTCTGCAAAATACACTGAGCGATGCTGGCCACCGGTGCAGCCGATTGCAACGGTGAGATAGGATCGGTTGTCGCGCAAATAGGCCGGCAACCAGTTGGTGACAAAGCGGTGAATGTCTTCCGCCATTTTCGCCACCTCCGGCTGGGCTTCGAGAAATGCAACGACCGGCGCATCGCGACCGCTCAGCGGGCGAAGTGTCGGGTCATAGTGCGGATTCGGCAAACAGCGCACATCAAAAACCAGATCGGCATCCAGCGGCAGACCATGCTTGAAGCCAAAAGATTCGAACAGCAGGATGAAACCTGTCCCCGCTTCAAGTTCGGCAAATTCGCGAACAAAAGCGCGCAACGCATTGGGACGCAACTCGCTGCTGTCAATGCGGTGCCCGAGGCTGGCCAGGGTTTCCAGCGCTTCCCGTTCGCGGCCAATGGCCTCGGCAAGCGAAGTCTCACCATCAGCCATGGGATGGCGGCGGCGCGTTTCGGAAAAACGCTGAATCAGCACATCGTCGCGAGCATCGAGAAAGACGAAGCGCAGTTCGACATTGCCTTGTGCCTGCAAATCGCGCAACTGCTTGGGCAAGGCTGCCAGACTGGCGCCACTGCGCATGTCCATGGCTACCGCGATACGGTCGTAGCCCTCGGCCGCGAGTTGCGTGATGAGTTGTGGCAGCAGCGTGGCAGGTAGATTGTCGACGCAGAAATAGCCGGCGTCCTCCAGCACATGGAGCGCCACGCTCTTGCCGGAACCGGAAAGGCCGCTAATCAGAAACAGTCGCATGGGCGAAGAATAACCAAGCCTCAGTGTCTTGTCATTGCGCGCGCCACTCTGGATGCTGGCGCGCGACCGAGGTAAGCAGAAATCCACAATGCGGTATCGACCAGCGCATCAAGATCGACTCCGCATTCGATGCCCAACCCACGCAGCAAATAGACCACATCCTCGGTCGCCACGTTGCCAGAAGCCCCGGGAGCGAAGGGACAACCGCCCAGCCCCGCCACCGAACTGTCGAACACGGAAATACCCATTTCCATGGAAGCGTAGATATTGGCGATGGCCATGCCGTAGCTGTCGTGAAAATGTCCGGCAAGTTTGTTCACTGGAATATATTTGGCTGTCGCCTCGAACATCGCGCGCACGCTACCCGGAGTACCGACACCGATCGTATCGCCCATGCTCACCTCGTAACATCCCATGTCGAACAGTCTGCGTGCGATGTCGGCGACGGCTGTGGGCCGGATCTCGCCCTCATAGGGACAACCGACCACGCAGGACACGTAGCCCCGCACCCGTATCCCGGCTTTGGCGGCGGCATCCATCACCGGGATGAAGCGCTCGAAGCTTTCCGCGATGGAGCAATTGGTATTCTTCTGCGAGAAGGTTTCCGACGCTGCCGCGAACACCGCGACATTACGGCAACCTGCGGCGAACGCTGCTTCGAAGCCCTTGAGATTCGGGGTCAGCGCCATGTAAGTGACATCGTCGTGCTTGGCAATGACGTTCATGACTGTGCTGCTGTCGGCCATTTGTGGCACCCACTTGGGTGACACAAATGCAGTTGCTTCGATCGTCTTGATCCCGGCAGCACGAAGTTGGTGGATCAGTTCCAGCTTGACTGCCGTCGGCACTACCTGTTTTTCGTTTTGCAGTCCGTCACGCGGGCCGGCCTCGATGAGGTTGACATGGGTGGGAAGTACCATGTTCTGATTTTTGCCTATTGGTTATTTGTCACGAGCATAAACGATGTCTTGAGTACAAATCACGGGAATTATATTGCATCGCAACAAATTCATTCTCACCGGGTACAATGGGGGTTAGACGAGACGTCCGCACATTTTATTAGCGTCCGTCAATAACAGGAGAGAGCAAATGTCCGGGCAAAAAACCAGCAATCCACTTCCAGATCCGCACGAGGTTGCGAAAACTTATGCTGACGTGGCGCAACGTTCCTCCAAGTTGCTCACCGAGTACATGCAGCGTCAGATGAAGAATGGTTTGACTGCGCCGGTTGATGAACTGGGTGTCGCCCAAGCCTTCATGGACGTTATGTCCAAGATGCTGGCGAATCCCTACAAGATGGCGCAAGCGCAAATGAATCTGGTGTGGGACTACATGTCTCTCTGGCAGCACTCGATGCTGCGCTTCGCCGGCGTGCAAGCGCCTCCCATTGTGTCGCCGATCAAAGGCGACAATCGCTTCAAAGGTCCGGAGTGGGAAGAAAATTTCCTGTTTGATTTCATCAAGCAGTCTTACCTGATCACTGCCCGCCACGTTCACGACGCCGTAGGCAATGTCGACGGATTGTCAGATCAGGAACAGAAGAAAGTCAATTTCTTTACCAGTCAATTCATCGACGCGCTGGCTCCGTCCAACTTCGCGATGACCAACCCCGAAGTCCTGAACGAGACGGTGAAGACGCGAGGCCAGAACCTAATCAAGGGCTTTAGCAACCTGCTGCGCGACATCGAGGCCGGTGATGGCAAGTTGCGCGTCAAGATGACCGATACCGACGCCTTCGAGCTGGGCAGGAACGTTGCTACCTCGCCCGGCAAGGTAGTGTTCCAGAATGATTTGATCCAGTTGCTGCAATTTGCACCGACGACTGACAAGCAATACAAAAAACCGCTGCTCATCTTCCCACCGTGGATCAACAAGTACTACATCCTCGACCTGCGCGAAAAGAATTCCTTCATCAAGTGGGCCACGGATCAGGGACACACCGTGTTTTGCGTTTCCTGGGTCAATCCGGATGCAAAACTGGCGGAGAAGAGTTTCGAGGACTACCTGACGGAAGGTTCACTGGCAGCCATTGACGCTGTCTGCAAACAGGCCGGCGTAGAAGAAATCAATACGATTGGCTACTGTCTCGGTGGCACATTGCTTGGTTCCACTCTGGCCTACATGACGGCCAAGAAAGACAAACGCGTGGCATCGGCGACGTTCTTCGTCGCCCTGCTAGATTTCACTATCCCCGGCGAGCTGGGTGTGTTCATCGATGAACAGCAGGTCACGATGCTGGAGAAGAAAATGTCGGAGCATGGTTATCTGGAGGGCTCGGACATGGCGTCGACCTTCAACGCGCTCCGTTCCAATGACCTGATCTGGTCCTTCGTGGTCAGCAACTATCTGATGGGCAAAGAGCCATTTCCCTTTGACCTGTTGTTCTGGAACTCGGATTCAACCCGCATGCCTTACAGGATGCACAGTTTCTATCTGCGCAACATGTATTTGAAGAATCTGTTGGCCCAACCGAACGGCATCACTCTCGCCGATGTTCCGATTGATTTGTCGAAAGTAAAAACGCCCAGCTACTTCATCTCCACCATCGAAGACCACATCGCGCCGTGGCAGGGCACCTACCTCGGTGCGACGCATCTGGGGGGGCCGGTGCGTTTCGTGCTCGGTGGTTCGGGGCATATCGCAGGTGTCGTGAATCCGCCTTCGGCCAACAAATATGGCTACTGGACACGTGATGACACGGCCGCGATAAAGACCTTGCCGGCGACGCCAGATGATTGGTTTGAGGGGAGGACACAACACGAGGGATCGTGGTGGACTGATTGGCAAAAATGGATTGCGCAACTTAATGGTGACGAGAAAGTACCGGCCCGCGATCCGTCGAAAGGCAAACTGAAAGTGGTCGAGGATGCTCCCGGGACTTACGCCAAATTCCACCTCGGCGCACAAAAAAAAGGTTGATCACCGGGATGACAAACGGCTTGGCCGCCCGCGCACCGTTGCGCGTCGTACTCGATACTAATGTGCTGCTGTCTCTGTGGGCATTCGTCGACAGTCGCTTTGTTCCACTGCGGCGCCAAGTGGAGTCCGGCCCGTGGGCCGCACTCGCCAATGAGGCTTCCCTTGCCGAATACCGTCGGGTGCTCAACTACCCAAAGTTGAAGCTTGATATGGCTACACAACAGCAGGCCTATGATCGCTATCTTGACGTCGTACAGCATGTCAGCGAGCCGCCGGAGCTGTTGCGTCCACCGCTACCGCGCTGCCAGGATCGCGACGATCAGAAATTCCTCGAACTTGCTCGTGATGGTCGCGCCGACTGGCTGTTCACTGCTGACAAGGCTTTGTTGAAACTGGCGCGACGCGATACGCTGAACGGCATGTTTCGTATCGCCACCCCAGACGTGGCGCTTGAATCATTGGCGACGGCATAAGCCGTATTGGTCGCAGCCCAACTTCAACGCCAAGAGTAAATTGCTTTCGTAGGGGACCAACTCCAAATGTTCACCGGCATTGTCGCCGCCACCGGCAGAATCACCGATCTGCAACCATTGGAACAAGGCTTGCGCCTCGTTGTCGCTGCGGGCGGGCTCGACATGGGCGATGTCGCGCTCGGTGACTCCATCGCCTGCAACGGTGTATGTCTTACCGTCGTCAACAAAACGGCGAGCGGTTTCAGTGTCGATGTCTCGCGTGAGACCCTGGATTGTACGGTCGGCCTGGATGGCACCCAGGAGGTCAATCTGGAAAAAGCCATGCAAATGGCGGACCGATTTGGTGGGCATCTGGTTTCGGGTCATGTCGATGGCGTAGGAGAGGTGCTCAAATTAGACAGGATTGGCGAGTCGCATGAACTGGTGATTCGTGCGCCAGAGGATTTGGCAAAATATATCGCACGCAAGGGCTCGATCACGGTAAACGGCGTGAGCCTAACCACCAATCGCGTTGACGGCACCGACTTCTCCATCAACCTGATTCCACACACCATCACTGTCACTTCGCTCAAACACTTGAAGCGCGGCAGCGGGGTCAATCTGGAAGTGGACCTGATCGCGCGTTACGTCGAACGCCTGATGAATCCGGCGTAAAATGGCCAGCCCTTTCAGCAGCGGCGCCATTCCATGAGTATCAGCCCGATTCAGGACATCATCGCCGAGATGCGAGTCGGTCGCATCGTTGTTCTCGTTGACGAAGAGGATCGCGAGAATGAAGGCGATCTGGTCATGTCGGCCGAACATGTGACGCCCGAGGCGATCAACTTCATGGCCAAACACGGTCGTGGCCTCATCTGCCTGACCGTGACGGAAAGCCGTTGTCAGCAACTCAACTTGGCGCAAATGGTGCGCGACAATAAATCGTCCCACGGCACCGCGTTCACCGTTTCCATCGAAGCGGCGGAAGGTGTGACCACTGGAATTTCTGCCCATGACCGGGCCCGCACGATACAAGCGGCGGTAGCAAAGAATGCAAAGGCTTCGGACATTGTTCAACCGGGCCACATCTTTCCGTTGATGGCGCAAAACGGTGGCGTGCTGGTACGTGCAGGGCATACCGAAGCCGGCAGTGATCTGGCCCGGCTGGCAGGCAAAGAGCCGGCCGCCGTGATTTGCGAAATACTCAAGGAAGACGGCACCATGGCGCGGTTGCCCGATTTGCTGGTATTCGCCCGCGAACACAAGCTCAAAGTAGGCACCATTCGCGACCTGATCCACTATCGCAGCGAGAATGAAAAACTGGTGGAATGTGTCGCCGAGCGCGAAGTCATTGGTGCGCACGGCCCATTCAGATTGCGCGCATATACCGACCAAACGAGTGGCGAAGTCCATTTCGCCATGATTCGCGGCGAGATCAATCCGACGAAGCAAACGCTGGTACGGGTGCACCAACACCTTTCGATCCTCGACTTTCTTGATTTCAACAGCCAGCCTTATTCCTTCACCATAGACAAGGCGATGAGCATCATCGCCCACCAGGGCAATGGCGTCCTGGTGTTATTGCAACGCAAGGAGATCAGCAAGGAAGTCATTACGGCACTCACTGCGGAGCGGGTGGACGGAGCCCCCACCACGAATTGGGATACGCGCCTCTACGGCATCGGCGCACAAATCCTGCGCGATATCGGGGTACGCAAAATGCGCTTGATGATGACGCCGCGCAAGATGCCCAGCATGACGGGCTTTGATCTGGAAATCTGCGGTTACCTAGAGCCTGAAGAAGCGGAGGAAACCCTTGGCGCGTAAACACGACATCCGCGAAATCGAACCCGACCTTGATGGGGCAGCGCTGCGCGTCGGCATCGCCATGAGCCGTTTCAGCCCGGAGATTGGCGAGGGCCTTCTATCAGGCTGTTTGGATGAATTGCAACGCCTCGGCGTCAAATCGGAAAACATACTGTTGGTCACCGTGCCAGGCGCACTGGAATTGCCCCTGGCTTTGCAGCGCCTGACCCAAAGCGCCAATGTCGATGCGCTGGTGGCGCTTGGTTGCGTAATACGCGGCGAGACCTATCATTTCGAGATTGTGTCCAATGAATCCGCGCGTGGCATCAGCGATGTGCAACTTACCACCGGCATTCCCATTGCCAATGCCGTACTGACGACAGAGAATGATGATCAGGCGTTGGCGCGGATGGTCGAAAAAGGCGGCGATGCCGCCCGCGCTGCGATTGAAATGGCCAATCTGCAGAAGGCGATCAAGTGAGTTCCGCGCGTTCACCGCGCCACAGAGCAAGAGAATTTGTCGTGCAAGGCCTGTATCAGTGGCAGGTAGGTGGCCAGGATGAGGCTGCCATCACTGTTCAGGCGGAAAGCGTTCCAGGTTTCGACAAGGCGGACAACGACCTGTACACAAATCTTTTGCATGGCACACTGACGGATGCCGACGCCTTGCGTAACGAGATCGAGCCGTATCTGTCCCGCCCATGGATCGAGGTTTCGCCGATTGAACGCTGCATCTTGCTGCTCGCCGTCTTTGAGCTGAAGCGCCAACCCGAAACGCCCTACCGTGTGGTGATCAACGAAGCCATTGAATTGGCCAAGACCTTCGGCGGAACCGACGGGCACAAGTTTGTCAATGGCGTGCTCGATAAAATAGCGCCAGCGCTGCGCCCTTTTGAATCGAAAGGTTCGCCACTGGTGCGGCCCGCACCAGTTGAAAAGCCTGCGTCGAAAGAAAGCGCTGCTGTGGAACAGGGAAAAGCGCAGCAAGAAATGCCTTTCGGCGACTAGAGACTCAAGAGTAGAGAAGCGACAAAGTTTGCTTCCAGTATTTCCGCAGTTCCCGACCATGCCCTCCGAATTTGCCCTGATCAATCGCTACTTCAAACGCTCCCTCACACATACCGTGCTAGGGGCTGGCGATGATGGTGCCATTGTCAAAGCGGCGCCGGGCAGGGAATTGGTGGTCTCTACCGACATGCTGATCGCCGGCACCCATTTTCTGCCGAATTCAGCCCCTGAAAGTCTTGGCTGGAAAACCCTTGCAGTGAACGTTTCAGATATGGCAGCGATGGCCGCTGAACCGCGATGGGCGCTACTGGCTGTGGCACTGCCCGAGGTGGACGAACCATGGGTTGCCGCGTTCGCCAATGGTTTTTTTGCGTGCGCTAAAGCTTTTGGCATCGATGTGATCGGTGGCGACACGACGCGCGGTCCGATGGCTTTCTGCGTCACTATTTTCGGCGAGGTGCCTGATGGTCAGGCCTTGCTTCGTTCCGGTGCACAACCGGGTGACGAAATCTGGATTTCCGGCACGCCCGGCCTTGCCGCCCTGGGTCTTGCGCATTTGCAGCAGCGCTGCGTGCTGAATCCAACGGCGCAAATTGCTTGTCTCGCGGCGTTGCATCGGCCACAGCCCCGCGTAGCGCTGGGCCTGGCGCTACGCGGCATGGCCCACGCCGCTATCGACGTTTCGGATGGCGTGCTGGCCGACCTCGGGCACATACTCGAAACGTCAAAAGTCGCTGCAACCGTGTACTTGGAGCAACTTCCGCAAGCAGCTTGCAACACCGGCATCGAACATATCCTGGCAACAGATTGCCTGCTGTCCGGCGGCGATGACTACGAGTTGTTATTTACGGCCTCTGCGACCCGGCATGCTGAGATAATTGCGCTATCCGAAAGCCTTCCGTTGACGCTGACTTGCATAGGGACAATTGATTCCGGAACAGCCGGCGAAGTCAGCCTGATGGACAGCGCGGGCAAGCCCGTCCCTTTCGATAAACGTGGTTACGATCATTTCAAATAAAGCGACATGTCCAAAGCGCCACCGCTGAAATTTTTGCTTTCGCACCCCGCGCACTTCGTGGCCTGTGGTTGCGGCAGCGGGCTATCCCCTTTCGCATCCGGCACCGCCGGCACCATCTTCGCATGGGCGACTTATCCGCTGTTACGCATGGCCATCCCGTCCGATCCTGTTTTTGCCCTGGCATTGGGGCTGATGTTTGCGCTGGGCGTATGGGCCTGCAATATCACCGGCCGGAATCTTGGTGTGTCCGATCATGGCGCCATCGTCTGGGATGAAATCGTTCCGTTTTGGACCGTGCTGATGCTCACGCCGTCCGGATTGCTGTGGCAGCTCGCCGCATTTTTCCTGTTTCGTTTCTTTGACATTGTCAAACCTCAACCGGCGCGTTTTTTCGACCGCGAGGTACACAATGGGTTCGGGGTGATGATGGATGACGTGATCGCCGCCGCCTATACGTTACTGACGTTGGCGCTGCTGAAAATTGCCGTCGACAGGCTGTGGTGATGGAAGCAGAACTCGAAAGTCTCTCCAGGCAAGTCGGCGCTGCCCTCAAGCAGGCAGGCCTGATATTGGCGACTGCCGAATCCTGTACCGGTGGTTGGGTAGCTCAGGTTGTTACCCATACTGCGGGGAGTTCCGAGTGGTTCGACCGTGGTTTCATCACCTACTCGAACGATGCCAAGCGCGCGCAACTCGGCGTTGGTGCGCGTACCCTCGTTCGCTATGGGGCAGTAAGCCCCGAAACAGCAGTGGAAATGGCGGCTGGCGCGCTGGAAAAATCCAAGGCCATGATTTCACTGGCAATCACCGGGGTCGCCGGACCCGGCGGTGGCTCACCTGATAAGCCAGTAGGAACCGTATGCTTTGCCTGGTGCCAGCGTGGTCAGGATGCCGTGGCCCGAACGCACCACTTCAATGGTGCCCGGGAGGCGGTACGGCGGCAATCAGTGGTTTTCGCTCTTGAACAATTGCTGGATCTGGTTGGTGCAAGAACTGTGCCATAATTACTCAAGAAAACGTAAAGGAAAAAACAGCATGGATGACAACAAGAGCAAGGCTCTACAGGCTGCACTGGCCCAAATCGAAAAGCAGTTCGGCAAGGGTGCCATCATGAAGATGGGGCAAGGCCAGATCGACAACGACCTTCAGGTAGTTTCGACCGGTTCCCTGGGACTCGATATCGCTCTTGGTATCGGCGGTTTGCCGCGTGGAAGAGTCGTGGAAATCTACGGGCCGGAATCTTCGGGCAAAACAACGCTGTGTTTACAAGTCGTCGCGGAAGTTCAGAAGGCCGGCGGCGTTGCTGCTTATGTGGATGCCGAAAACGCTTTGGATCCAGTCTACGCCGGCAAGCTTGGCGTCAATGTGCCGGATCTTCTGATCTCCCAACCTGACACCGGTGAACAAGGGCTGGAAATCACCGATATGCTGGTGCGTTCCGGCGGTATTGACCTGATCGTCATCGACTCGGTGGCTGCACTGGTACCCCGCGCCGAAATAGAAGGTGAAATGGGCGACCAGTTACCCGGCCTCCAAGCCCGTTTGATGAGCCAGGCCTTGCGCAAGCTGACTTCCAACATCAAGCGCACCAATACGCTGGTAATTTTCATCAATCAGATCCGCATGAAAATAGGCGTGATGTTTGGCAGCCCGGAAACGACTTCCGGCGGCAATGCGCTCAAGTTCTACGCTTCGGTGCGTCTCGACATTCGCCGCACCGGCGCCATCAAGAAAAACGAAGAAGTCATCGGCAACGAGACTAAGGTCAAGGTCGTCAAGAACAAGGTAGCGCCGCCATTCCGTGAAGCTCACTTCGACATTCTGTATGGCGAAGGCATCTCGCGTGAAGGTGAAATCGTCGAGTTGGGCGTCGAGCACAAGATCGTCGAGAAGTCCGGTGCCTGGTATGCCTACAAAGGCGAAAAAATCGGTCAGGGCAAGGACAATGCCCGTGACTTTCTGCGCGAACATCCTGAACTCGCACGAGAAATCGAGAACAAAGTACGCGCGGCTGTCGGTGTGCTGGCAGTCGCGGGCATCGATGTCGAGAAGAAGCCGGTCGAGGTTGAGTGACGCGTGAAAGTATTGCGCCAGAAGGCATTGAAGCTTCTGGCCCGGCGTGAGCATTCGCGCGCTGAACTGGCACGAAAACTTGCACCCTTTGGCACCACGGAAGAAATTGCCACCTTGCTCGCTGAACTGGAACGAACCAAATTGCTCTCCGACGCCCGTGTCGCCGATGCCTACCTGCGCAGTCACAGCGACCGTTTCGGGGTCGCCAGATTGCGTCAGGGCTTGCGCGCCAAGGGCATAGAAAGTGAACTTGCCGAGCAGCAACTTGCCGTCACCGAGTTTCCTGCAGAATTGACGCGTGCGCGCGCCCTTTGGACGAGAAAATTTGGTACGCCGCCGGCAGATCGCCGCGAGTGGGCGAAGCAGGCCAGATTCATGCAAGCACGGGGGTTTTCCGCCGACGTGATCCGCCACCTACTGCGAGAGCCCGAAGAATCGTGATCAGCCTTACCGCCAGCAACCTGCGCAAAAAGTACAAGGCCCGCACCGTCGTCAAGGACGTTTCCTTCGACGTGCATGGCGGAGAAGTCGTCGGATTGCTTGGCCCCAATGGCGCCGGCAAGACTACCTGTTTTTATATGGTGGTCGGACTGGTGGCTTCGGATGGCGGTTCCATCCACATCGGCGATTCGACGCTGACCCACATGCCGATTCACAAGCGGGCCCGGCTGGGTCTTTCTTACCTGCCCCAGGAAAATTCGGTATTTCGCCGTCTTACCGTGGCTGAAAATATACGCGCCGTACTTGAACTTCAGAGTCTTGATGAGCAACAAATCGAGGGTCATCTCGATGGTTTGCTACAAGAGTTGCACATCGCTCATCTGAAAGACAATGCCGCAATATCACTCTCCGGCGGCGAACGTCGTCGGGTCGAAATTGCACGTGCGCTGGCCTCTGATCCGCGTTTTATCCTGCTGGATGAACCTTTCGCCGGTGTGGATCCGATTGCAGTACTGGATATCCAGAAGATCATCCGTTTCCTCAAGGAACGCGGTATCGGCGTACTCATCACTGACCACAACGTCAGGGAAACGCTTGGTATTTGCGACCGCGCCACCATCATTAATGAAGGCGAAGTCCTGGCCTCTGGCAAGCCTGAGGAAATCGTCCATAATGAAAGCGTGCGCAAGGTCTATCTGGGCGAACACTTCCGGATGTAGGATCCTCCGCCGCATTCAATGAAACAGACGCTTCAACTCAGGGTTTCCCAGCATCTTGCGCTCACACCGCAGTTGCAGCAATCAATCCGCTTGCTGCAACTGTCGACCTTGGAACTCAACCAGGAAATTGACCAATTCCTGCAGGACAACCCTTTGCTGGAGCGGGAAGACTCCGACGTGCCACCAGCGTTCTCGCCGCCCGAGGATGTGCATCGTGCCTTGGAGCGGGTGGAAAGTGGTGAAAAAAACGACCATGCCGAGCCCGCTGAAATCTCCTGGGGAAACGAACTGTCGATCGGCTCCGGCACCCGCAATTCCAACGAAGACAGCGACAGCGATCCAGGCGAGATTCAAACGGCTGCATCCAGCCTGCGCGATCATCTGTTGGCGCAGTTGGCTCTGACAACTCTGCCCCCGCGTGACCGCGCCCTGGTTGGCTTTCTGATTGAAGCCCTCGACGAAGATGGTTATCTGTCTCAGCGCATTGAAGATCTGGTCGACATGCTCGACGAAGGGCAACTGGGCGAAGCGGAAGATCGGGTCGAAGAGCTCCGTATCGCACTCAAGCATGTACAGAATTTCGATCCGTGCGGGGTCGGGGCGCGCAATCCGCGTGAGTGCCTGGAACTCCAGTTGCGCGACATACCCGAATCAGCCTTGCGAGAACGGGCACTTTGCATCGTGCATGATCATCTCGACCAACTGGCTGCGCGCGATTTTTCACGTATCAAGAAGGCGTTGAATTGTTCCGATGACCAATTGCGTGAAACACACGCCTTGATTCTGTCACTTAATCCGCGCCCGGGCGCCCAATACACCAACATCGACACGCGTTATATCGTCCCCGACGTCGTAATACGGAAGTCGATGGGCCGCTGGATCACCGCCCTCAACCGCGAAGCCATGCCACGGCTGCGTGTCAACCGGATGTACGCCGACCTGCTGCGCCAGAATCGGGCCGGCGGCGGACTCAGTGGCCAGTTGCAGGAAGCCAAGTGGCTGATCAAAAATGTGCAGCAACGTTTCGACACCATACAGCGTGTGGCCCAAGCCATCGTCGAACGCCAGCGGGCGTTCTTTGACCACGGCGAGGTTGCCATGCGGCCGTTGACCCTGCGCGAGATTGCCGACACGTTGGGGCTGCACGAATCCACCATTTCGCGCGTCACGACCCAGAAATATCTGGCCAGTCCGCGCGGCATTTATGAACTTAAATACTTTTTTGGCAGTCACGTCGCCACCGATTCCGGCGGCGCGGCTTCCAGTACCGCGATCCGCGCGCTGATCAAACAACTGGTTGGCGCCGAAGACGGCCACAAGCCGCTTTCGGACAGCCGGATCACGGAAATCCTCGGTGAACAGGGAATCGTGGTGGCGCGGCGCACGGTCGCCAAGTACCGCGAGTCCATGGGCATATCGCCGGTCAATCTACGCAAGTCTATTTGAGAGGAAACGTAATGAATCTGAACATCACCGGACATCACGTCGAGGTTACGCCCGCCATCCATGACTACGTTACCTCCAAGCTTGATCGCGTGATCAGGCATTTCGATCATGTCACCAGCGTGCATGTCATCCTTTCGGTCGAAAAGCTCAAGCAAAAGGCCGAAATCACGCTGCACGTGAAGGGCAAGGACATCCACGCCGACAGCACTGGAACCGACCTTTACGCTTCAATCGACGCCATGACCGACAAGCTCGACCGGCAGGTCGTGCGGCACAAGGAACGGGTGACGGATCATACCCACGACAAGCGCGGCGAAGTCGAACAGGAATAGCGGTTTATACTGCGCCAGTCTTAAACGACCCCCTCCGGATGAACCAGATCGCAAAAATTCTGCCGGCCGCCAATATCGTGGTCGGACTTGATGCCAGCAGCAAGAAGCGGGTATTCGAACAAACCGGACTGCTATTCGAAAATCATCAGGGTATCGCCCGTGCCACTGTCTACGATGCACTGTTTGCGCGCGAAAAGCTCGGCTCCACCGCATTGGGGCTGGGCGTTGCGATCCCCCATGGCCGCATCAAGAATCTCAAGGAGCCGATTGGCGCACTGATGCGTCTGGCCAACCCGGTGCCATTCGAGTCTCCCGACGGACAACCGGTTGCTCTGCTGTTTGTCTTGCTGGTGCCGGAAGCAGCGACTGAACGTCACTTGCAATTATTGTCCGAGTTGGCGCAAATGTTTTCTGATCGCGATTTCCGCAAAAAATTGTTGGGTGCTCCCGACCCGGCAACCATCCATCAGGCGATCGAGCAATGGAACACAAACTAACCGTCGGCCAGTTGTACGAAGCCAAGCGCGAGCGCCTTTCACTTGCGTGGATTTGCGGCGATCTTGATCGCGTCATTGGAATGTCCGAAGTCGCAACCTCGCCGGCCGACATCGTTGGCCACTTGAATCTGATGCATCCGGAGCGGATTCAGGTCCTGGGGGCTCCCGAAGTCGAATGGGGAAATCGCCAAACAGTCGAAAAAGCAGGGCATCACATCCACGAAATCATTTCTGCGAGACCGCCGGCGGTCATTGTTGCCGATGGTTGCGCAGTAATGGATCGTATTCTCACCGAATGCCAGTCCACCAATACGGCCTTGTTCACCACCACCCAGTCCGCAGCGCTGGTGATCGACGCGCTGCGTCTTTATCTGTCGCGCGAATTCGCCGAGAAGATCATGCTGCATGGCGTGTTCATGGATGTGCTCGGCATCGGCGTTCTGATCACCGGCGACTCCGGCGTCGGCAAGAGTGAGCTGGGGCTGGAACTGATCTCGCGCGGCGCCGGACTGGTAGCCGACGACGTAGTCGAAGTGTCACGCATTTCGCCCGAAGCGCTGGAAGGCAAGTGCCCCGAGTTGCTGCAGAATTTTATTGAAGTGCGCGGTTTGGGGCTGCTCAATATCCGCACCGTATTCGGCGAGACCTCCTGCCGCCGCAGGATGCGGTTGCGCATCATCACGCATTTGCAAAGGCCGCAGAGCGGCGTACCCCAGGCCGCGCGCCTGCCACTGGACGCGCAGACCGAGATGATCCTCGGGGTACCGGTGCGCAAGGTCACCATCCCGGTTGCGGCCGGCCGTAACCTGGCGGTTCTGGTCGAAACCGCCGTGCGCTCTACCGTGCTGCAACTGCGCGGCATCGACTGCATGCAGGAGTTTATGGAGCGCCAGCAGCGCGCCCTTGAATCGGATGAAAACGATCTATCCGACAATTAGGGATCGTTTTCGGCGATAATTGACCGGCAACACCCCATTAACCAGATTAGGGAGTCAACCATGCAAAAACTGATCGTTGCAGCATTCGTTACTGTGTTCGCCTTCGGCATGCAAATCGCCTGCGCTGCCGACGCCGCTGCCCCTTCGGGCTGCGAAGCCAAAGCTGTGAGCAAGAGCGGCAAAAAGCTGGCTGGCGCCGCCAAAACCACCTTCATGAAGAAATGTGAAGCGGACGGCGGTGTTGCTCCTGCTGATGCTGCTGCACCGGCCGCTTCGGGCTGCGCAGACAAAGCAGTGAGCAAGACCGGCAAGAAACTGTTCGGCGCGGCAAAGACAGCGTTCATGAAAAAATGTGAGGCCGATGCCAAAGCGGCGAAGTAAATCGCCCGGTTGTAGTTGAAACGGTAAGCCCCGCCTTTGCGCGGGGCTTTTTTATTCCGCGAACTGCGTCAGCGGAATCACTCCCGGCGTCGAAAACTGCTGCGGGTCGAAAGCCATATCTCCATCCAGTTCGACAACGCCGGTCGCCTGCAGTCCCTTGAAGTCGAACAGCGCCGGATCCAGCAGATGCGAAGGCGCCACGTTCTGCAAACTGCGGAACAGGGTTTCGATCCGCCCGGGAAAGCGCTTCTCCCAGTCACCCAGCATCGCCTTCACCTGTTTGCGCTGCAAGTGTTCCTGGCTGCCGCAAAGGTCGCAGGGGATGATCGGAAATTCTCGCAACTCTGCCCACGCCGACAGATCCGGCTCTCGGCAGTAAACCAGTGGCCGGATCACGATATGTTTGCCGTCGTCCGACATCAGCTTGGGCGGCATCGCCTTCAGCTTGCCGGCGAAAAATAAATTGAGAAACAGGGTTTCGAGAATGTCGTCGCGGTGATGTCCCAGCGCAATTTTTGTGGCGCCCAGTTCGTCGGCGACGCGATAAAGAATGCCGCGCCGCAAGCGCGAACACAGACCGCAAGTGGTCTTGCCTTGCGGGATCACGCGTTTGACGACGGAGTAGGTGTCCTGCTCCTCGATGTGAAAAGCCACGCCAAGCTCGTGGAGGTAGTTGGGCAGTATGTCGGCCGGAAATCCTGGTTGCTTCTGGTCAAGGTTGACGGCGATGAGGTCGAAGCCGATCGGCGCATACTCGCGCAGATGGAGCAAGGTATCGAGCAGACCATAAGAATCCTTGCCACCGGAAAGGCAGACCATGACCTTGTCGCCCTCCTCGATCATGTTGAAATCGGCGATGGCCTGCCCGACATTGCGGCGCAAGCGTTTGGCGAGCTTATTGCCCTCGAAGCGCTGCTTGTCGAATTGTCTGGCGGTAACGCTCACACGCGGATGTCCTGTTTCATGGTCTGCAAATCAATCGGCAGGTGCGATTTTAACCTTTTGATGCGCCGCCAAGCCGCGCCAAAACCCTTGCTGCGGCGGCGAAGCCGAAACTGGCGGTGACCATCACCGACGATCCATAGCCGGCGCAATTAAGCCCCTGCAATTCTTCGTCGCCAACATCGCAGCCAGCCTCTGCCGGGCGTACCAATTGCTCCGGCGAATACACGCATTCCACATCGAATTTCTTTTTTGTCTCGCGCGGAAAGCCATATTCCTTGCGCAACAGCGCGCGCACCTTGGCGGCCAGTGCATCCTGCGTCGTGCGGGACAAATCGTCCACCACGATGCGCGTTGGGTCGCTGCGGCCCCCGGCACCGCCGGTAGTCACCACGCAAGTTCCTGCGCCTCGGCAAAATGCGATGATGGCTGCCTTGGCGCGCACCTGGTCAATCGCGTCGATCACGGCATCACAGGCGGGCAGTAACTCTGCGATATTTTCCGGCGTAGCGAACTCCTCTATCGGCTGCACCACGCAGTGCGGGTTGATGGCGGCAATACGCTCCGCCATTGCCAGCACCTTGGCCTGCCCCAAGGTCTGCTCCAGCGCGTGAATCTGGCGGTTGATGTTGGATTCGGCGACATGGTCAAGGTCGATCAGCGTGAGTCGCCCAATGCCGGAACGGGCCAATGCCTCCGCTGCCCATGAACCGACACCGCCGATGCCGATCACACAAACATGCGCCGTGCGCAGGCGTTCCAGTGCGGCGGCGCCATACAGACGCGTAATGCCGCCAAAACGGCGTTCGAAGTCGGGCTGATCAGTCATGGGGCCGCATCATGGCACAATGCGGCGCCTAATGAATACAAGCCTTCCTGAACCCTCCGATGCCGCCAAGGCCGCCAGCGCGGCTTTGGTGCTGTGCATTGCCGCCGAAATTCGCGCCGGCGACGGATGGATTTCGTTTGCGCGCTACATGGAGCTGGCGCTTTACAGTCCCGGCCTCGGCTACTACTCCGGGGGTTCGGAAAAGTTCGGCGAAGCAGGGGACTTTGTCACCGCACCGGAACTCACGCCGCTGTTCGGCCATGCGCTGGCGGTGCAGGTTGCGCAAGTGATGCGTGCCTCGGTACCCGAGTTGCTCGAAACCGGTGCCGGCAGCGGACATCTGGCGGCCGACTTGCTGATCGCGCTTGATGCGCTGGGCTGTCCGGTGCAACGCTACCGGATACTTGAACTCTCTGGCGAATTGGCCGCGCGACAGCGCGCGATGATTGCGGCCCGTGCACCGCAATTTTGGGCAAAGGTTGAATGGCTGGATTCGTTGCCCGACCAAATTTCAGGTTGCGTGGTCGGCAATGAATTACTCGACGCCATGCCCAACCACGCGGTGGTCTGGCGCGACGAAGGATTGATGGAGTGTGGTATCGCGCTCAATGATTCGGGTGCTTTCATATTGTCCGAACGCCCGGCGGGGGAAGGACTGCAACAGGCGGCGCGCGAGTTGCCGGTTGTGGCAACTTATCGCAGCGAGATTGCATTGACGGCACGGGCCTGGACCGCCGAGTTGGGACGGCGCCTGAAACAGGGCGCGCTGCTGCTGATCGATTATGGCCTGCCGCGCCACGAGTACTACCACCCGCAGCGCAACGGCGGCACGATTCGTTGCCACTATCGACACCGAACTCACGACCAGCCTTTCTGGTATCCCGGGCTATCCGATATCACTGCGCATGTCGATTTCACCGCCATTGCCGAGGCAGGTCACGGCGTAGGGCTGGACGTGTTGGGCTACACCTCGCAAGCAGCATTCCTGATGAATTGTGGCATCGCCGATCTGCTGGTGCAGCGCAAGGACGATGTCGATGCGGCCACCGCGGCGCGGGCCGGTGGTGCAGTGAATCTTCTGCTGTCGCCCAACGAAATGGGCGAGCTATTCAAGGTGATCGCGCTGGGCAAGGGGCTGCGTGAACCGCTCGTCGGTTTTAGTCGGGGCGATCGGTTGCACGCACTGTAGGAGGCCCGCCTTCGATGGAGACACCCGGACGGGTGCGGGCCGATTGTTCAATCGCGGCGGAAACGCCGCCCACCTACACCCCGTATTTCTTGAACCAATCCTGTAGCCGCTGCCAACCATCTTCGGCCGCCTCCTTGTTGTAGGTGGGCCGGTAGTCAGCGAGAAAGCCGTGATCGGCGTGAGGGTAAACATGGATTTCCGATTTGCTATGCGCCTGGTTCAACGCCGCCCGCATTTCGGTGACCTGATCAAGTGAGATGTGTTGATCGAGTCCGCCGTAAAGTCCCAGCACGGGTACCTTGAGATTCGCCGCGATATCGATGGGATGCTGCGGGTTGATGGCGTTGGTTTCGGCCTTGATACGGCCGTACCAGGCTACGCCGGCTTTCACCTGCGGATTGTGGGCAGCGTACATCCAGGTGATGCGCCCGCCCCAGCAATAACCGGTGATGCCGAGCCGCGTTGTATTGGCGCCTTCGGTCTTGGCCCACGCCACGGTGGCGTCAAGGTCCGACATCACTTCATTGTCGGGCGTTTTGGCGATGACATCGGTCAGTATCTGCTGGCTGTCCTGCATCTTGCGCGGGTCGCCGTGGCGGGCAAACAAATCCGGTGCAATCGCCAGATAGCCGAGTTTGGCGAGGCGACGACAGATATCAGCGATCCATTCATGCACGCCGAAAATCTCCGATACCACCAGCACCACCGGAAAATGCTTGCCGGTAGCAGGCTGTGCGCGATAGGCCGCCATGGTGCCGTCGGCCACTGGAATCTTTACTTCACCCGTAACGAGGCCCTTGCTATCGGTGGTGATCGCGGTCTGCGCCATGATCGGTTGCGCAGCCTGGGCGAAGCCAACACCGGCCACTGTAATCAGAAATTCCCTGCGGTCAAACGCGGGTTTGGTCGGTGGATTCAGATTCATGTAGTTTGCTCCTCAAGGTTGATACAAATGGGCTAAGATTGGCCTGTCAAAAATGCACGAAGATGCTTGGCCGGATAAAGGTAAAGCATCGCAAGGAAAAAATCCATGGCGTCCCCCGGACATACTTTTCATTTCATCAGTGGACTGCCGCGTTCCGGCTCCACTCTGCTGTCAGCGATCCTGCGCCAGAATCCGCGCTTTCATTGCGGCGTCACCAGCCCGGTGGCGAGTTTTTTCAGTGCCATTGTCGGCCAGGTCAGCGTTGGCAGCGAATGGGCGCCACAGGTGTCCACCGAGCAGCGGCGCACCATTCTGCATGGCTTGTTCGAGAATTACTACGCCGACAATCCGCAGCCGGTCATCTTCGACACCAACCGGATATGGAGCAGCAAGTTACCGGCTGTGCTCGATCTATTCCCCCATGCCAAGGTGATTTCCTGTGTCCGCAATGTGGCCTGGATCATGGATAGCATCGAGCGCTTGTATCGCGCCAATCCGTATGAGAACACGCGTCTATTCGCCAATGAGGCCGAACGCAGCACAGTTTTTTCACGCGTCGAAACGCTGGCCCAGCGCACCCGTCTGGTGGGCATCGCCTGGGCCGGTTTGAAGGAAGCGTTCTACAGCGAGCAAGGCAAATCCATGCTGGTGATCGATTACGATATTCTGGCGCAACGGCCCAAGGAAGTGATTACTCTCGTCTACTCGTTTCTGGGTGAGCAATTATTCGAGCACGATTACGAGAACATCGATTTCGATACGCCGGACTACGACGAAGGATTGGGGCTGGTGGGACTGCACAAGGTGCGGCCGAAGGTGCAATTCGAGGCGCGCAAAACAATATTGCCGCCGGACCTGTTCGAGCAGTACACAAAACTGTCGTTCTGGCATGACACGACGTTGAGCCAAACCAACGTCATTCGCATTCGTGATCAAGGATAAATTATATGAGCTCGACTACTATCAGCGGCATTGAGGATCTCAGCGTGGGAATGAGCGCGAGTATTTCCAAAATCGTCACTACGGACGACATCGTAAAGTTCTCCGAGGTTTCCACCGACATCAATCCGGTGCATCTCGACGAGGCCTATGCTGCCACCACGCCCTTCAAGGGAATCATCGCTCACGGCATGCTCTCTGCCAGTTTCATCTCTGCCGTACTTGCCAACAAGCTACCCGGCCCTGGCACCGTCTATTTGGGTCAAAGCCTGAAATTCAAGGCGCCGGTGCGGCCCGGTGATGAGGTCACCGCGACGGTTACCATCAAGGAAATCCTGCTCGAAAAACAGCGCATAGTGTTTGACACGGTATGTATCGTGGGTGGCAAGGCGGTGATCGAAGGTGAGGCCACCGTGATGTTCGCTTCACGGAAACCCAAATAACAATGCCGGCCCATGGCCGGCATTGTTGTGTTGTTGCGGTGCTCTCAGAGAGTGCAGGAACTGCCCTTGTCTTTGCCGATGCCACCGCCAATGTTCTGCGGGATCGTGACCTTCTGACCGTTGATGATCAGGGTCGGCGGTGAATCTCCGCTTTTCACAAAGGCAAACTGCCCGGTATTGACTTGCAGCGTTCCGCCCGAGTTGGTTACAGATACGGCGCCGTCACTCACGTCTACATGCAGACCGCCGTCGCCATCCAGTTCGGCACCCAGGTTGGTGCCGCGGATGCCGATGGTGGCGGTGGCGGTGACGTAGCTGACTTTCTCTTTGTTGCGGTGGCCCAAGAGGCCGGTGATGGCTCTGAGCCCGCCTTTGAACAGGCTGATGACTTGGTTGTCTTCGGCCGGCTTGGCTTCGTTGAACGAGAAGGCGTCAACTTTGACTTGGGTGCCCGGTCGCAGGACGACTTCGCCACCATCGATGAACTTGACCCGGGCGTAGGTGCCTTCTTCGGTGGCCAACGTGTCTCCCGGCTGCACTTCGGATTTCACTGCCAGTAGCTTGGTGGTGCCGTCCGGCCGCTTGACCGACAGTGTCCCCGACAGGTTGGCGATCTGCCCTACCGCGGCTGCGTAGCTCGGCCCTGCAATCAGCGCGAGGACGAGCAGCAGGGACTTAACTGCATTGGCCGGTATGGTTCGCATGATGTTCATCCTGGTTGTTCCCTTCGGTTTTGTCGCCATCTTTCTTCTTGTCTTCCGTCGACGGTGGGTTGCTGTCAGTCAGATTGTTGAAAAATTGATCTATCGTGTTACTCGCGATGTTGTCGGGCGAACTGTAAGTGATTTCCAGGCCGTTGCCGGGACTGGCCGGGTTACCCAGCGCATAGAAGCCGCTGCCGCCGTCGACCGTCGTCGTGGTCGGCGCGCCGTCGATAATCACCCCACCGGAAGAACGGCTCAGGAAGTTGATGTGCGTGGTTTTTACAGTGAATTCCGTCTCTATGGTGGAAGGCGCCTCACCTGTAGTCTCGTTGAGGACAACCTTTGCATCGGCGCCGGTCAGCGTCAGCAGCACGTCGTTGCCGGCGAAGATTTGCGAGCCGTTATCGAGGGTGAGGTCGCCGCCGCTGATCACCATTTCGACGTTGCTGGTGGGGCCATCGGCTCCTATGATGCTGCCATGGTCAAGGCTTACGCTGGTTGCGCCGATGGACACGCTGCCGCCGACATAGTGGCTGCCGATGGCACTGTTATTGTCAAGACTCACGGCCCCGCCCACGACCGTTACCGAACCGGTATCTGACCCAATATAGCCGTGATTCAGCATGACCGGGCCCGACACAATCAAGCTTAGATCACTCTGTGCGGTTAACCCGCCATATGCCACATTGACAGAACCAGCATGGACATCCAAGTTACCGTTCGCGCGAATGTCGCTGCTGCTGTGACTATAACCACTGCCAATATTCAACGAGCCGCCGATGTTCATGGCAATGTTTCTGCCTTGGATATAGCCTGAGGTCAGCGTAAAGTTTCCACCGGCATCGATTTCCAGATCTTTGCTGTAATTGCCATGGTATCCAGCAGAGCCGGAAATATCGCCGCCGGCAGACACGGTGAGCTTCATGCCTGTGGCCGGGGTCAGGGAGCCCCCATAGCTACTGAAGAATATATTGCCGCTCGCGCCGACCGTCACATTGCCCGTGGTGCCGCTCGAAGAATAGGCTCCGCCGTAAACGTCCAGCCAGGAGGTGTTAACGTCACCCGTTACGCCGAGGGTGGCATCTCCAGTCGCACCAAGCCTGACGTATCCGCCGCCGGGATTGGACAGATGGGCGACTCTGGCGGTCTTTTCCACCGCGGAACCAACGCCGGCATACCCATTAAAGTAACCGCCACCAGTCAAGTTAACGGCGCCATCCAGCAGCAGGTTGCCGTCAGCCCCAATAAAGGCGCTACTGGTAGTGATCGTGCCGCCCGCCGCCTGGGTGATGTCGCCACTGCCGAGAGGACCATCGTATGCCCACATATGGAAATCATTCAACGTCACGATGGAACTGGTAGCACCCAGTGTGATACTGCCGCCGTAGGAATTGCTTTGGCCGGCAACAATATGAGAATCACCATTCATCGCTGCGATATCGCCATCGATGACAACATCGTGCCCGGCGTCGATTCCGACATAACCTGCACCGTTCACACTGCTATTCGCGTCGACCTTGATGTCATGCCCAGCTATAAGTAACACGTGGGCAGCACCACCGCCAGAAGCAGAGGTGATAGAGGAGTTGGTGAGCGTGATGTCACCCGTTCCCTGAGTTCTCGAGAAATTGGGTACACCATATCCGGAATATCCGGAAGCGCCATTCCAGCCGGCAAGCAGTTCAATCTGGCCGCCATAAGTATTGGTGACGTTTACATTGGTGGCGCTGATATTGCCACCAGCAAATAAGCCGAGTAGGTGGGAGCTACTGTAGGGGTTGCTAGCCAAGATATTGATGTTGCCA
>JANYCD010000045.1 GCA_025360425.1 Sterolibacteriaceae bacterium | reverse complement strand
TCATCGGCGTCGACCTCAACCCGAAGCGCGAAGCGATGGCGCGCAAGTTCGGCATGACACACTTCATCAATCCGAGCCAGGTCGACAACGTGGTCGATCACATCATCCAGCTCACCGACGGCGGTGCCGACTATTCCTTTGAGTGCATCGGCAATACCAGGGTGATGCGTCAGGCATTGGAGTGCTGTCACAAGGGCTGGGGTAAATCCATCGTCATCGGCGTGGCCGAAGCCGGTGCAGAGATCAGCACGCGGCCTTTCCAGTTGGTGACCGGACGGGTGTGGACAGGTTCGGCCTTCGGCGGCGCGCGCGGACGCACCGACGTGCCGAAGATCGTGGACTGGTACATGGAAGGCAAGATCAACATCGACGACCTGATCACCCACACCCTGCCACTGGAGCGCATCAACGAAGGTTTCGACTTGATGAAAAGCGGCGAGTCGCTCCGTTCGGTGGTGCTGTACTGATGGAATTATTGAGCAGTCATCGTTGTTTCGATGGCGAACAGCGCTTCTACCGTCACGAGTCGGCCACCATCGGCCTGCCCATGCGCTTTGCCGTGTATCTGCCGCCACAGGCTTTGAAAGGTGCGAAGTGCGCGACGCTGTTTTATCTGGCAGGCTTGACCTGTACCGAAGAAACTTTCATGATCAAGGCAGGCGCGCAGCGACTCGCCGCCGAGTTGGGATTGATCCTGATTGCGCCCGACACCAGTCCGCGCGGCGCCAACCTGCCGGGCGAAGCGGATAGCTGGGATTTTGGTCTCGCCGCCGGCTTCTATCTCGACGCCACGCAAGCGCCGTGGAATCGCCACTACCGCATGTACAGCTACATCACTGAAGAGTTGCATACGCTGGTCAATCGCGAACTGCCGGTCGATGCAAAACGGCTCGGCATCTTCGGCCACTCCATGGGCGGCCACGGCGCGCTGGTGTTGGCTCTGAAACAGCCCGACCTGTTCCGTTCCGTTTCCGCCTTCGCGCCCATCGCCGCGCCCAGCCAATGTCCGTGGGGCGAGAAGGCATTCAACGGCTATCTTGGCAGCGACCGCAGCACGTGGGCCGCGTGGGATGCGTCACAACTCATGTTGAAGCGAGAACACGTGCCGTTTCCAAACGGCATCCTGATCGACCAGGGGCTGGAAGACAAATTCCTCGCCAGGCAGCTACATCCCGAAAAATTCAAGACAGCTTGCGATCAAGCGGGCCAGCCGCTCACGCTGCGCATGCAGGCGGGCTACGACCACGGCTATTACTTCATGTCTACGTTCATGGAAGATCATTTGCGTTTTCATGCGCGCAACCTGACGTAAGGCGGCGATTGCCAAACGGATCGACATCGTTTACTTTGATCACCCCATCAAAATTACCAACGCCAGGCCGGAACAAATTTCGCCCGCCCGGGATTCGGCTTCGTCAATGACCAATACACTCAACATGGAATGCATTACGCAAGGACCGTGCCGCCCGCGGCGAAGGAAAACGTCCGTTGCATTGTGTTTGATTATCGGAACGGGGTGAAGCTTTTGCTTGCCGGTATTGTGTCTTTTGATTTATTTCGCGTCGCGCCGGTTGGCGAATACCGAACTCGCGAGTGAAAGTGCGATCAGCAACCCACCGCACAGGCCGGTCACCGCCTCGGGTATGTGGTACTCGACGCCGAGCAGCATGATTGCCGCCAAACCGCCGATGGCCCAGAAGGCACCGTGCTCAAGATAGCGGTAATGATTGAGGGTGCCGCGATCCACCATCAGCAGGGTGAAGGCGCGCACGAACATGGCGCCGGCACCGAGGCCGAGGGAGATGATGAACAGGTTGCTGGTCATGGCGAATGCGCCCACCACGCCATCGAATGAGAAACTCGCGTCAAGCAATTCGAGGTAGACAAAGCCGCCAACGCCTTGACGTATGACCTGATGCGTTTGTCCTTCCTGGTCACCGCTCATGAGCGCCGCAAGGCCCCTGGAAAGAATATAGGTGATTACGCCCCAAACACCGGCGATGATGAAGCCGGGGCGCAGTGATTCCGTATCGAGCAGCGCGGCCGCAAGCAGGATCAGGGTGAGCGTCAATGCGCCTTCAATCGACTCCAGCTTGCCGAGTTTTGCCAATGGTCGTTCAATCGATTCCAGCCAGTGTTCGGTCTTGTGATGCGCGACAAAAAAATTGAAGAACACCATCATCAAAAACGCGCCGCCGAAAGCGGCGATTTCGTGATGGGCCGAGGTGAGGATACCGGCGTACTCGACGGGCGCATTGACGGCGAGGTCGAGCACATGCCAGGGCCCCAAGTGGCCGGCGACACCAACGATCACCAACGGAAACACCAGGCGCATGCCGAATACGGCGACGAGGATGCCCCAAGTCAGAAAGCGCCTTCGCCACACGGCGTTCCAGTGTTGCAACACCCCGGCATTGACCACCGCGTTGTCGAACGACAGCGAGGTTTCCAGCATGGTCAGAAACGTCACCGTGAGCACGGCCTTGAACCCGCCGAGAAGCCACGCGCCAAGCATCGCAATGGCGCAAAAAAGAAATGAGGCGTTGAAATAGGAGACCGCAGATTTCATGCTGGTATCGGTTTCAGCGCATAGTCGGCCATGGCTTCGATGACTGTTACCGCTTGCCCGACCGGTGCGGCGATAGTGACTTCAACGTGCGGATGGCGGTCCATGGCAGCGGCAGCCAACAGCGGCAGATCCTTGGCGATATGCGCGCCGGTGGCGATGAAGATGGGGACAATGACGATGCAAGTCGCACCCCGCACAACGAGCGCGTCGATGGCCTGATCCAGTGTTGGTTGCATGGCTTCGAGAAAACCAAGTTCCACCATCGCATCGGGTTCACGCTTGAGCATCACGTCACGGATGCGATGGAACGGCTCGGCCCATTCGGGATTCCGTGCACCATGACCGAACAGGACAATACCGCGAAGCCGATGGTCGGATGAAGGTGTACTCATGACATTTCCTCGTTGACCAGTAATCCGAGTCTACGCGCCAGCCAACGCGTGCTGGTCGCCTGGATCAGTATCGTCATCAGGATGGCGATGAAGGTCACTGATGCAATCAGTTTTGCCCCCGGTGCGCCGATGCCCAGGAGCATGCCGGCCAGTGCGGCGGGAATCACGCCGGTCTCGCGCGTCCAGCACATGAACAGCATTTCTCTGAAGCTCCACTTCGCGCGGCGGTCCGGCAAGGTGCACAGGAACACCGTCAGCGGGCGCGCCAGCAACATGAACACGACGACCACGGTCACGCCACCTGACAGGTATTGTTGTATCAGGCCGAAGTCGACCTGGGCGCCCAGCAGAATGAATATGAACATGCGCATGATCAGCGCGGTGGTCGTGACATAGTCTTCGAGCTTCTGCTGTTCGTCGGCCTCCATTTCGAAACCGAATACACCCTTGTTGCCAAGCACGATGCCGAACACGAAGACCGCCATGAAACCACTCGCCTGTAAACCGTCGGCGCCGAGGTATGCCCCGACGACTGCCATCAGTGAAACCAGCGGCGCATATTCGCGCAGGAAACCGAGCTTCTCGTGAGCGATCAGCATCGCGGCGAGGACACCCAAAACAGCTCCGGCGACAATACCGAGGATCGTCTGCTGCAACAGATCCGACAACGCACCGAACCAGGAAAACTCTCCCGTTCCCATTGCAACACCAAGCACGGCGAAGGTCAGGATGGCAGCGATCGCGTCATTGAAGGCTGACTCCGACATCACTGTCTGTGCCACGCGGTCACGGATTTTTATCTGACGAAACACCGGCACCAGTGTAGCCGGGTCGGTCGAGGCAATTGTCGCGGCCAGCAGTAGTGCCACGATGAAAGGAATGTCCAACAGGTACCGGGCTGCAACAGCGGTAACCATAGCGGTGACCAGCACGCCGATCGTGGCAAGCAGCACGACGCTGATCCAGACTTCCTTCAGTACCTTGAGGCGCAGCGAGGCGCCGCCATCGAACAGAATGTAGCTTGAACCGAAGATGAGGATGATCTGATTCAGCGCCGAATCGGCCCTGAGGTTGACCAGGCCGAGGATCTCCGGCCCGAGCAACATACCGACGAGCAGGAAGACCGCCACATCAGGAATCCGCAACTTTTGTGCGATGAGGCCGAAGCCGCTTCCGGCAGCGAGGATGATGCCGAACAGCGCCAGCACATGTTTGGCAGTTTCAATCGCGCTTGTCGGTTCCATATCCGCTGGGGTGAATTGCCGCTCTCGATTGATTGTAACCGTGCCTGATCAACACCACCGATCAAGCGTTGAAAACGCAACGGCCGGCACAAGGCCGGCCGCAGTGAAGTATTTGAACGCGCTCAGCCGGTGGTCGGACGCTGCGTCAGGCCCGCGTTCTCGATCCAGCGCCGGATGCGGTTTGCGTCGCCGATCCGCGTCAGTTTTCCCGCCGCATCGAGCAGCACGATGATGGTCGGCTTGTTGTTGAGCCAAGCCTGCATCACCAGACATTTGCCGGCTTCGTTGATGTAGCCGGTCTTGGACAAACCGATATCCCAGTCCGAATTCCTAACCAGGACATTGGTGTTGCGAAAGGTTTGCGTGCGGCCTTTGATCGCCACGTCGTACTCGGCCGTAGTGGTGAATGCGCGGATCAAAGGATACTGGTGCGCCGCTGTGACCATTTTGACCAGATCGCGCGCGGTGGATACATTGGCCGAGGTCAACCCGGTCGGATCTTCAAAGTGGGTCGCAGTCAGTCCCAATTGCACGCACTTGCGATTCATCGCAGCCACAAAAGCCGGACGCCCGCCCGGGTAGTAGCGCGACAGTGCAGAGGCTGCGCGATTCTCGGAAGACATCAGCGCCAGACGCAGCATGTCTTCGCGCGCAAGCTGGGTACCGACTAGCAGACGTGAACGGGTGCCCTTGAGCATATCGACGTCTTCTTCGCCGATGGTCATCACTTCGTCGAGACTCGGAGCCGAGTCGATGACAACCATCGCGGTCATGAGTTTGCTGATCGACGCAATGGGCACCACGGTGTCACCATTTTTTTCGAACAGGACCGAGCCGGTGGACTCGTCCTGCACCAAGGCGGCAGCGGAAGCCACTGCGAGCACTTTTGCATCGGCAAGGGTCGCGCGCGCATGGCGATGCCGATGCACTGAAACGTGCTTGTAGGAACCCGGCGCTTTGAGTGTCAAAGTCTTTCTCTGGGCCGCGGAAACGTCAGCGACGCCGCATCCCAACAACAGACTCAGCACAGCCAGCAGGGAAACCAGGGGTTTTGTCATGTCGCTTTTCCAGTTGGTTAGCTTCAGTCTAGCAGCAGCGGCATTCAAACGCAAAGCTTGAAGACAGATCAATATACCAACAAATTAACAGCTTAGCGTTAATTACTAATTAATTTTATTAGGAATTACGGCGGAATTCCCAGAAACTTGGTGATCTCCTCGCGCTGCGCCATCGCGTCTGCATATCCCAGATCGATCAGCGCCCGAGTGTAGGGCTTCTCAAACAGCAGATAACTGGTCAAGGCGCCGCCATTTCGGTTCATGGCCCCGATTCCACGCAACAACGCGCGGACCGGCCAAGGCAGGGCACTCGCGTGGAGGGCCGCGAGGTGATCAAGTCGTTCCGAGGGCGCGATCACCAACACATCGACTGGTCGCAGCGTGATGCCCGCCTTGCGTTTAACATCCTCCGGGATCAGCGAGATGGTCTGGTTGATCCGGGTCATCCGTTCCAGATCCATGGACAGGCTGTCGAGAAAGATGCTGGACAAGGCGTGACCGGCAATCTGCGCCAGCGACGGATAGTGATGCGTTTTCTCCGGACGATTCGGCTCCTCGCTCAAGCGACCGGCGCCGATCACCAACACCTTGTCCGCGCCAAGGTGAATCGCGGGGGAGATCGGGGCGACCTGACGCATCGAGCCGTCACCGAAATATTCGCGGTGCAACTCGATCGCCGGGAACACAAAGGGGATGGCACTGGAGGCCATCAGGTGACCCACCTCCAGCTTGACGTGAGCGCCAACCCGTTGCGCACGGCGCCATGGCTCGAGGTCGGGCCGCCCCTGAAAAAAACTTACGCTTTCACCGGTGTTGTATCCCGAGCAGGTGATGCTCACCGAGTGCAACGCATGATGTGCAATGGCGCGGTCGATGCCGCTGAAGTCTATGCTGCGTTCCAGCAGCTTGCGCAAGGGTGCGGTGTCCAGCAACGAGACCGGAGCACGGCGGGTCAGCCAACCAATCGTCAAGGCGCCTAACCATCGCGCAGCGGTCCACGCAATACCCAGCGCGTCGGCGCGGTAAACATCGCCTGCATGGAAATTGCCCCACACCTCGGCCAGAGCGTCCACTCCCGCACCGAAATTCTCTGCCGATGCGGCGACGCTCGCCGCGTTGATTGCTCCAGCGGAAGCACCGCACAGGATCGGGAAAGGGTTGTGCGCGGGGTCCGGCTGCAAATCCCTGATCGCCTTCAACACGCCGACCTGATAGGCAGCGCGAGCGCCGCCACCACTCAGGATTAGTGCTACTTTCGGTGTCGGCGCCTCGTTCAAACGCGTTTACTTGCCGCCTCAACCGACAGCAGGGCTGTGACGTTAACGATGCGACGTACCGTCGCTGTGGGTGTCAGGATATGTACCGGGCGAGCCGAGCCGAGCAATAGCGGACCGATGGTCAGTCCGTCGCCAGCCACCGTTTTGAGCAGGCTGTAGGCGATGTTGGCCGCATCCAGCGTCGGCATGATCAGCAGATTGGCCTCTCCACGCAAATTCGAAGCGGGAAATATCTGCTTGCGAATCGACTCCGAAAGCGCCGCATCACCGTGCATCTCGCCATCAACTTCGAGATCGGGCGTGGCGGCCCGGATCAAGGCTAGCGCCTCGCGCATCTTGCGCGCAGCCGGAGTATCTTCATTGCCGAAGTTCGAGTAGGAAAGCAGCGCCACTTTCGGTACGATGCCAAAACGGCGCACCTGTTCCGCGGCAAGCAGGGTCATTTCGGCGATCTGCTCCGCAGTCGGATCATAATTGACGTTGGTATCACCGATGAACAGGGTCCGCGTCGGAGTCACCAGCATATTGACCGTGTAGTAGCTGCCGACGCCTTCGCGCCTGCCAAGTACGTCACTCACGTGGCGCAAGTGGTCCGAATGTCGAGCATAGGTTCCACACAACAGGGCATCGGCGTAACCGTGCTTGACCAGCATCGCACCGATCAGGGTGGTGCGGCGGCGCATTTCGCGCTTGGCATATTCGATGCTGACGCCGCGCCGGCACATGATGTTGTAATAATCCTGCCACAACTCCTTGTAACGCGGATCTGAATCCGGATTGATCAGCTCGAAGTGCTGACCCGGAATCAGACGCAGTCCGGCTTTCGCAATGCGCAGATTGACGACGTCTGGTCGCCCGATCAACAGCGGGAGGGCCAAACCATCATCAACGACGGTCTGCACCGCACGTAACACGCGTTCATCCTCACCCTCGCAGAACACCATGCGCGCCGGCGTCTTTCGCGCGGCATCGAACACTGGGCGCATACGCATGCCCGAGTGATAGACAAACTCGTTCAGTCGCTGCCGATAAGCCTCCATGTCGACCAAAGGCCGGGTCGCGACACCTGAATCCATCGCCGCCTGCGCCACGGCCGGCGCAACCTTGACGATCAGGCGCGGATCGAACGGTTTGGGAATCAGGTATTCAGGGCCGAATTTCATATCTTCATTGCTGTAGGCGGCGGACACCACGTCGGACTGCTCGGCGTGGGCCAGATCAGCAATCGCTTTGACGGCGGCCACTTTCATGGCTTCAGTGATCGATGTCGCGCCGACATCCAGCGCACCGCGAAAAATGAAGGGAAAGCAAAGAACGTTGTTCACCTGATTGGGATAATCCGAACGGCCGGTACCGATGATGGCGTCGGGACGAACCGCCTTGGCTTCCTCCGGCATGATCTCCGGCACCGGGTTGGCCATGGCGAGAATGATCGGATTGACGGCCATGGTTTTGACCATTTCTGCCTTGAGCACACCGCCGGTGGACAATCCCAGAAAAATATCGGCGCTGCCGACGATGTCGCCCAGCGTACGCGCCGACGTTTCCTGCGCATAGCGGGCTTTGGACGGGTCCAGCTTGGCGTCGCGGCCTTTGTAGACCACGCCCTTGGAATCGGCGATGAAAACGTTTGCCGGATTCAGCCCCAGGCTCACCAGCAGATCCAGGCAAGCGATCGCAGCGGCACCAGCGCCGGAGCAGACCAGCTTGACCTCGTCAATTTTCTTGTCAACGACACGCAGGCCATTGAGAATCGCAGCGCCGGCGATAATGGCGGTGCCGTGCTGGTCGTCATGGAAAACCGGGATTTTCAGCCGTTCGCGCAACTTGCTCTCGACATAAAAGCACTCGGGCGCCTTGATGTCCTCCAGATTGATGCCGCCGAAGGTGGGTTCAAGCGAAGCAATGATGTCGACCAGCTTGTCGGGATCGTTCTCGTTGATTTCGATGTCGAAGACATCAATGCCGGCGAACTTCTTGAACAATACACCCTTGCCTTCCATCACCGGCTTGCCCGCCAGGGGGCCGATGTTGCCCAGACCCAGCACAGCGGTGCCGTTGGTGATCACCGCCACCAGATTGCCACGCGAGGTGTATTGGTAGGCGTTTGCCGGATCTTTGACAATCTCGTCGCATGCTGCGGCAACACCCGGCGAATACGCTAGTGACAGGTCATATTGGTTGTTCAGCGCCTTGGTCGGCGTAACCGAAATTTTTCCCGGTTTCGGCGTACGGTGATATTCAAGTGCTGCAGCGCGGATACTTTCGTCCATGTTTTTTAGTTGGAATGTAGTGCAAAAGGGCTATTGTGGTTTAGAAAACCTGTGGGATCTTGTCGGTTCGGCAATTCTAAACTTATTGGGAAATTTTCCAGTACAAATGTGATGTGAGATAATCACATTTTCGGGCGAATAACCATTGTCTTTCCTCCCAACCGTCCCCCCAGTCATCACAATCGCGGAGCTCAATATGTAATTCCGTGGTGGACGGTTCCGCCCCTAGCTTGAAGTGGAGATGTCAGTAATGATGAATCAGCGTATTTCCGATATGGCCTCATCGGCTGTCCCTGGTTACGTCAAACATGCGAAATTGAAAGCATGGGTGGCCGAAATCGCCAAACTCACCCAGCCGGAGGCAATCGTCTGGTGCACGGGTTCTGCTGAGGAGGCCGATCTCCTCTTTGCACAGATGGTACAAGGCGGGAGCATGGTCAAGCTCAATCCGGCCAAACGACCCAATTCCTACCTGGCGCTTTCCGATCCTTCGGATGTCGCACGGGTCGAAGACCGCACCTATGTGTGCCCAACCAATCCGGAAGATGCCGGCCCGAACAACAACTGGGAAGATCCGGCGAAAATGAAGGAGATCCTGCGCGGTCTCTTCGACGGCTGCATGCGCGGTCGTACCATGTATGTCATCCCTTTCAGCATGGGTCCTGTTGGTTCACCCATTGCACATATCGGCGTCGAGATTTCCGACAGCCCCTATGTCGTGGTCAACATGCGCATCATGACCCGCATGGGTCGCCGGGTACTCGACCAACTTGACGCCGATGGCGAGTTTGTACCCTGCCTGCATTCAGTCGGGCATCCTCTTGAGCCGGGCCAGGCCGACGTCAAGTGGCCATGCAACAATACCAAATACATTTGCCACTTCCCCGAGACGCGCGAAATATGGTCGTTCGGTTCCGGCTATGGAGGCAATGCACTGCTTGGAAAGAAGTGCTTCGCGTTGCGCATCGCTTCGACCATGGCACGCGACGAGGGCTGGCTGGCCGAACACATGCTGATCCTGGGAGTGGAATCGCCGTCAGGTGAAAAGACCTATATCGCCGCCGCATTCCCATCAGCCTGCGGCAAAACCAATTTCGCGATGCTGATTCCGCCGAAGTCCTTTAACGGCTGGAAGATCACGACGGTTGGCGACGACATCGCCTGGATCAAGCCCGGCAAGGATGGCCGGCTCCATGCCATCAATCCCGAGGCCGGTTTCTTCGGCGTCGCACCGGGAACCTCCGATAAAACCAACTTCAACGCCATGGCGACGCTGAAGGAAAACATCATTTTCACCAATGTCGCGCTGACCGATGATGGCGATGTGTGGTGGGAAGGCATGACCAAGGAAACGCCCGCGCATCTGATGGACTGGCAAGGCCAGGATTGGACGCCCCAGATCGCGAAAGAAACCGGACGCAAAGCAGCTCATCCCAATTCGCGTTTCACGGCACCGGCAAATCAATGCCCCTCTGTTGATGCTGATTGGGAAAACCCCGCTGGCGTGCCCATTTCAGCCTTCATTTTCGGCGGCCGTCGTTCCACCACGGTGCCACTGGTGTTCGAAGGTTTCAACTGGAACTATGGCGTGTATATGGCTGCCACACTCGGTTCCGAAACCACTGCGGCAGCTGTCGGAAAGCAAGGCGTCGTACGCCGCGATCCTTTCGCAATGCTCCCGTTCTGTGGATATCACATGGGCGACTACTTCAACCACTGGCTGCGTATCGGTCATCGCGTCGAGCATGCGCCGCGTATTTTCACGGTCAACTGGTTCCGTCAGGATGCCGACGGCAACTTCATGTGGCCAGGCTTTGGCGAAAACATGCGCGTGCTGAAGTGGGTCGTGGATCGTTGCCACGGTCGTGTGGATGCGCGTCAAACCGCGTTGGGCTGGATGCCGAAGTTCGAGGACATCGACTGGAGCGACTTCGACGGCATCACCAAGGAGCAATTCGAGGTACTGACCCAGGTTGATGCAGCTGCATGGCGCGAAGAATTGAAACTCCACGCCGAGTGGTTTGAAAAACTCAAAGGCCGCCTGCCCAAGGAGTTTGGGCTCAGGCGCGAATTGCTTGAGCTGGCACTGGTCGACTGACAGTGTCTAACCAATAAAAAGCCACCTGCGGGTGGCTTTTTATTGGCCGCACTGTCTGTAATCTACCGGGTAATCCACGGAACAAAGCGCAAGGCAAAGAAAAACGCGCGGGGTCTGAATTGCTCCCCCGCGCGCCCGCAAACGTGCAGACAAACTTACTGCACGTGCAAATCCGGCGATTAGGACGGACGCGAACCGGTCGGGAACGGCCATGCCGCCGCAGGATTCAGCGACGACTTCAACCCGGGCGCAGCAGCCGTCGACGGAGTCGAAGCAGCGGGCGCGGGGGCAGATGGCTTGGCTACGGCAGGTTTCTTTGCAGCAGGCTTCTTGGCAGCCTTTTTCTTTGCAGCAGGCTTTTTGGCAGCCTTCTTTGCAGCAGGCTTTTTGGCAGCCTTTTTCTTCGCAGCTGGCTTCTTGGCAGCAGCCTTTTTCGCTACCGGTTTCTTCGCAGCAGCCTTTTTCTTTGCAGCTGGCTTTTTGGCAGCAGCTTTCTTCACTGCCGGTTTCTTGGCAGCAGCCTTCTTCACTGCAGGCTTTTTGGCAGCAGCCTTCTTCACTGCCGGTTTCTTGGGAGCGGCTTTCTTCACCGCCGGTTTCTTAGCCGCGGGCTTCTTAGCGGCGGGTTTCTTGGCAACAGCCATGTTGAACCTCCATAAACAAAAGTGACAAGAAAGAACCTTAACTACTACGGCTCGACTACAACCCGTCTGAGCTAGCACGGATTATTCAACACTTTCAATTAAATGAAAGCGAGGAATTCCTTATGTTTCTCCGCTCATCACTGAGTTTATGTAGTGACGAATTGCCAGTTGTGCGCAGTAACTTGCATCATTGATCGCGTCGACGCGCTACGCAACACGCAACAAAATATACACAACGTTTTTTTTGCATGATGGCAACTTCCTCCGAATCGCCCTCTGGCTGTGGCACGGCGACCTTCACGCATGTCAGCGAATTCAAAATCACTTGTTTCTCACTCTGCTCAATCCCATGACAATGCACCACCGGTTTGATACTCGGTGACCCTCGTCTCGAAGAAGTTCTTCTCCTTCTTCAAATCGATCATTTCACTCATCCAGGGGAATGGATTTTCTTCACCGGCAAAAAGTTGATCGAGTCCGATCTGCTGGCAACGGCGGTTGGCGATATAACGCAGATACCCTTTGAACATGGCAGCGTTCAATCCGAGGACGCCACGCGGCATGGTGTCTTCGGCATAGCGGTACTCCAACTCGACCGCGGTCTTAAACAGAACCTTCAACTCCTCGCGGAAATTCGGCGTCCACAGATGCGGGTTTTCCAGTTTGATCTGGTTCACCAGATCGATGCCGAAGTTGCAATGCATCGACTCGTCACGCAGGATGTATTGATACTGCTCTGCCGCCCCAGTGCAAGAATCTGGGCAAAGCCAACATAAAAAAACAGGCCTTCCATCAGGCAGGCAAACACAACCAGGCTTTTCAGCAGGAGCCGATCCGCTTCGGGTGTGCCAGTGCAAAACGCCGGGTCGGTCAATGTGTCGATGAAGGGCACGAGAAATTCATCCTTGGCACGTATCGAAGGAATTTCGTGATACGCGTTGAATATTTCTCCTTCATCCAGACCGAGGCTCTCCACGATGTACTGGTAGGCGTGGGTGTGTATCGCCTCTTCAAAGGCCTGCCGCAGCAGATACTGCCGACACTCTGGCGCAGTGATGTGCCGGTAGGTGCCCAACACGATGTTGTTTGCAGCGAGACTGTCTGCGGTGACGAAAAAACCGAGATTGCGGCTGACGACACGACGCTCGTCCTCCGTCAGGCCATTCGGATCCTTCCATTGCGCGATGTCACGCGACATGTTGATCTCTTGCGGCATCCAGTGGTTGGCGCACCCGGCCAGATATTTGTCCCACGCCCATTTGTACTTGAACGGCACCAACTGATTGACGTCAGTCCGGCCGTTGAGGATGCGCTTGTCTTCGACCCTGATGCGCCGCCGCTCAGGGGATGGTTCCGGTTCCTGACCCAGACTGGAACCACCCATCCCCGGCGGTAATGCGGATGCTACATTCGGGCTGGGAAGTTCGTCTTCAAAACTCAACATGCCTTCTTCTCCGGTTGTTATTGGCAGGCTTCGCACTCTGGAGTATCAATGCTGCAAAACTTGGGCTCAGCCATCGCGTTCATACCGCCGTGCGAGGAAACCGCGTTGAGCGCGCCGGTCTTGCTGGTCGACTTCTCGGTATGCGTCGCGGCGAGCGAGCGCAGGTAGTAGGTGGTCTTCAAGCCGCGCTGCCAGGCCAGCCGGTAGGTCTCGTCGAGTTTGCGGCCGGAGGCGCTGGCGATATAGATGTTGAGCGACTGGGCCTGGTCGATCCATTTCTGGCGGCGTGAAGCAGCCTCGACCAGCCATGAAGGATCCACTTCAAAAGCGGTCGCATAGAGCGCGCGCAACTCTTCTGGCGCGCGATCGATCGGAGCAAGGGAACCGTCGAAATACTTGAGATCAGAGATCATTACCTCATCCCACAGCCCGCGCGACTTCAGATCACGCACCAGATGCTCATTGGCCATCGTGAACTCGCCCGAGAGGTTGGATTTCACATACAGGTTCTGATACTCCGGTTCTATGCTGGCCGAGACTCCGACAATATTGGAGATGGTCGCCGTCGGCGCAATGGCAACACAATTGGAATTACGCATGCCGTGCTGGCGGATACGTCCACGCAGTGCATCCCAATCCATGGTGGCGGAACGATCAACATCGAGGTAACCACCTCGTTCGCTGGCAAGCAGGTCAAGGCTGTCAAGCGGCAGGATGTTCCGATCCCACAGACTGCCCTTGAAGCTGGAATAACTTCCGCGCTCCGCTGCCAGTTCCGTCGACGCCCAATAGGCGTAGTAGCACACCGCTTCCATTGAGCGATCGGCGAACTCGACGGCCGCATCCGAAGCGTAGGGAATGCGCAATTCGTGCAGGCAGTCCTGGAAGCCCATGATGCCCAGCCCGACCGGGCGATGACGGACATTGGAATTACGTGCCTTGTCCACCGCGTAGAAATTGATATCGACGACGTTGTCCAGCATGCGCATGCCGGTGTGAATCGTCTTCTTCAGCTTGCTTTGATCGAGCTGTCCGTCACTGACATGGGCCAGCAGGTTGACCGAGCCCAAATTACAGACGGCGATCTCGGAATCTGAAGTGTTGAGCGTGATTTCGGTGCACAGGTTGGAGCTGTGCACCACGCCAACGTGCTGCTGGGGCGAGCGAATGTTGCACGGATCCTTGAAGGTAATCCAGGGATGGCCAGTCTCGAACAGCATACTCACCATCTTGCGCCACAGTTGCAACGCCGGCAGCTTGCGGAACAAACGAAGTTCGCCGCGCGCGGCCTTCACTTCGTAACCCACATAGGCGGTCTCGAAGGCCTTGCCAAATTTGTCATGCAGATCAGGACAATCGGCCGGCGAGAACAAGGTCCACTCGCCCGCCTCCATGACCCGCTTCATGAACAGATCCGGAATCCAGTTCGCGGTGTTCATATCGTGGGTGCGGCGCCGGTCGTCGCCGGTATTCTTGCGCAGGTCGAGAAACTCCTCGATATCCAGATGCCAGGTTTCCAGATACGCGCAAACCGCGCCCTTGCGCTTGCCACCCTGGTTCACGGCAACTGCCGTGTCATTGACCACCTTGAGGAATGGAATTACACCCTGGCTTTTACCATTGGTGCCTTTGATGTGGGCTCCCATGGAGCGCACTGGCGTCCAGTCGTTGCCCAGCCCACCGGCATATTTTTGCAACAGTGCGTTTTCCTTGATGGCCTGGAAAATGCCATCCAGATCGTCATCAACAGTGGTGAGGTAGCAGGAGGAAAGCTGGGGGTGGAGCGTGCCGGCGTTGAACAGTGTCGGGGTCGAACTCATGAAATCGAAGTTGGACAGCACTTCGTAAAACTCTATTGCCCAAGACTCCCTTTCAATTTCATTGATGGACAGCCCCATCGCCACCCGCATAAAGAAAGCCTGCGGCAATTCGATGCGGCGCTCATCGATGTGAATGAAATAGCGGTCGTAGAGCGTTTGCAACCCCAAGTAACCGAACTTCAGGTCACGCCGTGAGTCCAGCGCCTGACCGAGGCGCTTCAGATCGAACTGCGCCAGGCGTGGATCCAGTAGTTCGGCCTTGATGCCAAGCCGCACATAGTCGGCAAAGTAGCTACTGTAGCGATCCGCCATGGCCGCCTGGCCGACTTCCTCGCCCAATACCTCGCGGCGGATCGTGTGCAACAGCAGGCGCGCCGTGACATAACTGTATGCCGGGTCTTTTTCAATCAGGGTGCGCGCTGCGAGGATCGCAGACTTGCGGATTTCTTCGACCGGTACGCCGTCATAGAGATTTTTCAGCGTCGCATCAAATATCACGGCGGGCTCGACCCCCTCATCCAAATCTACGCAGGCGGCTTGAATCGTTTCAAGAAGTGCCATCCGATCCAGAGGCGTCCGCAGCGCGCCATCGACAACATGCAGCTCGGATTCGGTGGCTACCGACTTCTTTTGCTGTGCGCGTTCCTGATTGCGTTTCTCCCGATAGAGCACATAGGCTCGTGCCACGTCATGTTCGCCGGAACGCATCAAGGCCAGCTCAACCTGATCCTGAATGTCTTCTATATGGACAGTGCCACCATGCGGCTGCCGCCGCATCAGCGCATCGACCACTCCCTGCGTAAGCTGGGTCACCAGATCACGGATGCGTGCCGAGACGGCCCCTTGCCCGCCACTGATGGCGAGAAACGCCTTGGTCATGGCGATCGAAATCTTAGCCGGCTCGAAACCGACAACGGCGCCATTGCGGCGGATGATCTTGAATTCTGGATGACTCTGCGAAGAAGCGGAGAAAGGCTCGGACGGAAAATCGCGGGACGGAGTTGGGCTCAGGGAATTCTCAATTGCAACTTGCATCGATCGTCTCCAGTTATGTTGCTACCCACTAGATATAGTAGGTTACCAACCTATTGCCACTAATTCTAGTAGGTCGGTTTTTGGCTTGCAAGTATTTTTGAGGCTGCCGGCGAAAAATTTCTCGGCGCAGGCGAGACGAAACGATGGTCGCTTCGTTCTAGCGAATGACGCGAGACCAATCGAAATGCGGCCCGGGATCGGTCTTGCGACCCGGCGCGATATCGCTGTGGCCGACGATGTCCTGGATCGGATAGTGATGCCGCAAAGCAACAATCAGGCGCGTGAGCGTTTTGTACTGTGCGCTCTCGAAGGGAAGTTCGTCGCAACCTTCCAATTCGATGCCTAACGAAAAGTCATTGCAACGTTCACGCCCGCACCACCTTGATGCCCCTGCATGCCAGGCGCGCCGATCGCAGGAAACAAACTGGATCAATTCGCCGGATCGTCGAATGAAGAAATGGGCCGACACCCGCAGGCCTTCGATCTCGCGGTAGTAGAGATGTTGCGCGGGATCGAGCTGATTGGTGAATAGCTGCTCGACCCCCGGTCCGCCAAACTCATCTGGCGGCAAACTGATCGCGTGTATCACCAACAGGCTGATCACTGTGCCGGCCGGACGCGCATCGTGATTGGGTGAAGACGTCAGTCTGGCGCCATCCAGCCAGCCATCGGCGGCCACCGCCCAAGTCGGGCCGGCTTCGCTCATTCGTTCAGTCCGAGGCGCTCCATGCGGTAACGCAATGAACGAAAGGTGACGCCCAGCAGTTTGGCTGCCGCGGTGCGATTGTTGCGCGTCTTGTTCAGGGCTTCGAGAATGGCCTGCTTTTCGGTCTGATCCAAATAGTCCTGTAGCGCTAGCTGCTTCGATGTGGCCGGAACCGCCGGCGTCAAATTGAGATCGGCAACATCGATCGTGTTACCGCTGAGCAGGGCCATGGCGCGTTCGATGATGTTCTCCAGCTCACGCACATTGCCCGGGAACGGATATTCACCCAGAGCACGCTGCGCCGCCGGGGTCAAACTCGGCGCTCCGATACCTGCGCTTTGCGCCAGTTGCCCGATGATGCGCTGCGCCAGCAACGAAATGTCTTCTCGACACTCACGCAACGACGGCATGCGCAACTCCAACACGTTCAGCCGATAGAACAGATCCTGGCGAAACTTGCCTTGCACCACGAGTTCCTTGAGGTTCTGGTGCGTAGCACTGATGATGCGTACGTCTACCGCATCCTCGCCGGGGCTACCGACCTTGCGAACACGTTTTTCCTGGATTGCCCTCAATAACTTGACCTGCATCAACAGGGGCAAATCGGCGACTTCGTCGAGGAACAAAGTTCCACCATTGGCCGCCTGGAAAAAACCTTCCCGGTCTGATTCGGCACCGGTGAACGCCCCTTTGCGGTAGCCAAAAAACTCACTCTCCATCAGGTTTTCCGGAATTGCCCCACAATTGACCGGCACAAACGGACCGGCGCTGCGCGCGCCAAGATGATGAATCAGCTTGGCCGCGAGCTCCTTGCCACTACCCGACTCGCCCGTAGCATGCACCGGCGCCTGGCTGCGTGCCACGCGCTCAATCATGGCGCGTACTTCGCGCATCGCCTGTGACTCGCCCAGCAGCGAAAGTGACGCACTGTTGGCCTTGCGTTCGCTGGCAGGGGGAAGCTCCAGCGCACTCTTGACCAGAGCACGCAGCTGTTCCAGTGACACTGGTTTGGACAGATAGTCAAAGGCGCCGGCCTTGAGCGCGGACACCGCGTTTTCCATGCTGCCATGCGCGGTAATCACCGCGACCGGCAGATCCTGGCAGGTTTCGGCGATATACCGTACCAGTTGCAGCCCCTCACCATCCGGCAGCCGCATGTCAGTGAGGCAAAGCTGGTAGTCGTGTTCATCGAGGAGGAGGCGCGCTTCGGCCAGGGTTGCCGCACAATCTGCCGCCAGGCCCATGCGGGCCATGGTCAGATCAAGCAACTCGCGGATGTCGGCCTCATCGTCGACGATCAAGATGCGCCGCTGATCGGATCGTGGTTTGCGTTCGGCTGCCGTCACTCGCTGCCTTTCCCGATGATGCGGAAATGGGTACCGACATCAGTGTCGAGCAAATCGATCACGGCGTCATTCGCTTCGCAGAGCTCCCGGGCAATATAGAGTCCGAGCCCGGTACCCGAACTGCGCGTAGTAAAAAAAGGCTCGAACATGTGGCTGCGTTCCTCCGGCCCGATGCCCGGGCCATCATCGATGACATGCAGTTCGACACGGGAGCCGGATCCCGACTCACGCACCTCGATACGGATGCTACCGGAATTGCCGCGGCAATATCGCAAAGCATTGCCCACCAGATTGACGAGCACACGATTCAGGTGGCCGCGATCAAACACCATCGCTCTTCCAACATCGGTGACTAGCTGTATGGTCTGATGGGCGTTGGCTTCGATCAGTCTCATTTCTTCGACGAAGTCATCCAGAAATGGGGAAAGGGAAATTCGTTCCGATTCGGCCTTGTCACGTCCGCCCAATTCCAGCACATCGGTGACAAGGCGATTCAACCGTCCCGTATTGTCTCCGATGATGCGCACCAGCCGTTTCTGCATGTTGTCATCGCGCTCTTCGACCAACAATTCAGAAGCATGACTGATCGAGGCCAGCGGGTTGCGTATCTCGTGTGCCATGTTGGCGGTCAGCCGTCCCAGCGCCGCCAGCTTGATCTGACGCGCCTGAGCCTGGATGCGCTCCATGTCCTCCAGGTAAATCAGGGCATTGTCCCCTTCGCCCACCGGTGGCAGAAATCGCATTCTCAGCATGCGATTGCTGTGTGGCAATCGCACAATCTCCACCGCTTCAACACCGGCCCGCCGCCAGGAGGAATAGCCCTGCGCCATCTCGGCCGAAAAATCTCTCAGGTCAGGCGCATCGCCGGGAGAAACCTCGCACAAAAACTCCGCCTGCGGGTTGTGCTGATGCACATGCCCCGCTGGATCCACCACCAGCACACCATCCTGCATGTCGCGGATCACACGTTGATTGATGCGGAATTGCTTCGCCAGTTCGATACCGCGCTGACGGGCCAACTCCTCGTTGGCAACCACGCGCCGGGCAAGCAGACGTGCGGAAGCCGCGGTAGCGAAAAACCCGATGGAGATAATGCCGGTATGCGTAAAGTCCGCGAGCTCGGCGCCCTCCGAAAGCATCCGGTACCCCTGCTCGAGAAGTATCGCCACCGTCGCCATCGCTGCGTAAAACAAGACGAGCCGACCTTGGCCCACAAGCCCTGCACCGGCGAGGATGACCAACAACATATAGCCGATCCCGCTGCGGTTGCCGCCATTGGCATACATCAACAACGTGAGCGCCAAAACATCGGCCGCAACTTCCATCGTCAGCAACACGTCGAAGGAAGGGCGCCAGTGGAACGGCAATACCAGGAAGACCAGTGCAGAACCGAGATAACTGATGCTGACCCACTGCGTCAGGTCTGGATTCTGAACCCCGAACAAACCCGGTTGACCGACATAAAAACTCGCGAATGCGAACAGGCAAGCGACGGTGAGGCGATAGAGATTGAAGTAATGCAACGAGCCCCACAACGATTCTGCAGACGTGTCGCGCATTGTCGATGCGGGAAGTGAACTCAGTGCGATTGAGTCCATAATTTGCGATGTTGCTCACAACAGAAGGATTGTCCGCCTGACATCAAGGCCTCGGATTCCGGCAGATGAATGCCACATTGAGCACAGACCAGCATTTGCTCGGCCATACGCGCCGATGATCGCTTGATGCCGGACGCCCTGCCGGATCTGAGCATACGGTATACGATAACCGCCAGCAGCAGGAGCAAGAGCCACCTTAACACTGGGCCAACCCGTCGATGGAAAACACGGCGCCAATAGCAAAACGCCGGTCCCCGACAATGGAGTAACGGCGCATCACTATTTCGAATTGGTCGGGGTGAGAGGATTCGAACCTCCGACTCCTGCGTCCCGAACGCAGTACTCTACCAGGCTGAGCTACACCCCGAAACGGGTTCATATGTTGGTAAATGATCCCGGCGCCATCGCTCGTCTTCAGTATCGACGAGCAACAGCAAAGTCGGCTAATTCTAGCAGACAAGCCTTATGTTGCGAAGCCGGCAGCGCGGCAATCGACGTCTTTGCCGCATTGGCTTCTTCTTCCGCGAGACTGCGAGTCGCTTCAAGCGCGGCGCAGGAGCGAACAATCTCCAGCACTTCTGAAAACTTTTCGCGCCCGCCATTTTCCAGCGCATGACGCACCACCTCCGCATTCTGCGGCGTGTTGTGCGCCATGGCATAAATCAACGGCAATGTGGCTTTCCCCTCCGCCAGATCATCCCCAAGATGCTTGCCGGTTTCACTTTCATCACCCGAGTAGTCAAGCATGTCATCGATCAGTTGAAATGCCGTCCCGAGGTGCATTCCATAGCGGGCCAAGCCATCTTCGATTTCCGGCGAGGCTGCGCCCAGAATGCCGCCAAGGCGAGTCGCCGCCTCAAACAGCTTGGCCGTCTTGTAGTGAATGACCTGCAGATATTCTTCAATCCGGATATCCGCGTTGTGGCAGTTCATCAACTGTAGCACCTCACCTTCGGCTATGACATTGGTCGCCTCGGCCAGCACTTCCATCACCCGTATGTTGCCAACCTCCAACATCATCTGAAACGCGCGCGAATAAAGAAAATCGCCGACCAAAACGCTGGCGGCACTGCCAAACAAGGCATTGGCCGTCGCGCGACCCCGTCGCAGGCTCGATTCGTCGACAACATCATCGTGCAGAAGTGTCGCCGTGTGAATGAACTCGATCACCGCCGCAAGTTCGTGATGCTTCACGCCCTGATAATCGAGGGCACCCGCCGTCAGCAATAGCAGAGCCGGACGCATGCGCTTGCCGCCGCTGCGAACAATGTATTCGGCAACCTGGCGGACCAGCACCACGTCTGAATGGAGACGATCACGAATAACCGCATCGACGGCTTTCATGTCGGCGGCGAGGAGGGGATGGAGGATGTCGGGTTGCACGGATGGTAGGCGCGGAAAGGCAGGATGGTAGAAGCCGTCGTCCAACCCGTCAACAAGGACGGTTTTAGCTTTGACTTAATGGCTTGTCTGCGTATAATGCGCGGTTCTTCGCAACACCCAGTCAACAATGGAGTCCATTATGTATGCGGTCATAAAAACCGGCGGCAAGCAGTACCGCGTCGCAGCCGGCGAAAAGATTAAGGTAGAACAGATACCGGCAGAAGTGGGCGCGGAAATTACTCTCGACCAGGTTTTGATGGTCGGCGAAGGCGAGTCGGTCAAAATCGGCACGCCCCTTATTTCCGGAGCCACGGTCACGGCCAAAGTCATCGCGCAGGGTCGCCACAAGAAGGTCACGATCTTCAAGATGCGGCGGCGCAAGCATTACCAGAAAGACCAGGGCCATCGCCAAAATTTCACCGAACTCGAGATCAGCGGCATTGCCGCCTGACGGGAGACTGAACCATGGCACATAAAAAAGCAGGCGGCAGTTCCCGTAACGGCCGCGACTCGGAATCAAAACGACTTGGCGTTAAACGCTATGGTGGTCAACTGGTATCCGCCGGCAGCATCATCGTGCGCCAGCGCGGCACCAAGTTCCATCCCGGCGACAACGTCGGTATCGGCAAGGACCACACGCTGTTCGCCAAAATCAATGGCACGGTGCTATTCACGGTCAAGGGTGCCGCACAGCGCAAGCTGGTCAACATCGTTCCCGCCGCCGTTTAAGCCGGCCTTGCGGCCGACCAAAAGCCCTATCCCTGCGATAGGGCTTTTGTCTTTTGGGGCCTCTACATGAAGTTCTTCGACGAAGCGAAAATCGAGGTCATTGCCGGCAATGGCGGCAATGGCGCGGCCTCGTTTCGTCGCGAGAAATACATTCCGCGCGGCGGACCCGACGGCGGTGACGGCGGGCATGGCGGCAGCATCGTGGCCATCGCCGATCGCAACCTGAATACCCTGATCGATTTTCGCTACACCCGCATCTTCCGTGCTCGCCACGGCGAGAACGGGCGGGGGGCGGACTGCTACGGCAAGGGTGGCGACGATCTGGAACTGCGGATGCCGGTAGGCACCGTGATATCCGACTTCACCACCGGCGAAGTCATCGCCGATCTCGACACGGATGGCAAACGCATTATCGTTGCCGGTGGCGGCAAGGGCGGTTTGGGCAATTTGCATTTTAAATCCAGCGTCAATCGCGCACCGCGGCAATGCACGCCGGGCGAAGAAGGCCAACGGTTTGAGTTCAAGCTTGAACTCAGAGTGCTCGCCGACGTGGGCCTGCTCGGCTTGCCCAATGCCGGCAAGTCCACTTTCATCCGCGCGGTATCAGCGGCAAAACCCAAGGTCGCCGACTATCCGTTTACCACCCTGCATCCCAATCTGGGCGTGGTACGCGTTGACCAGAACAAGAGCTTTGTCATTGCCGACATTCCCGGCTTGATCGAAGGCGCAGCGGAAGGTGCAGGCCTCGGCCATCGTTTCCTGCGCCACCTGCAACGCACCCGGCTGCTGCTGCATCTGGTGGATATGGCACCATTCGATCCCGATGCCGACCCGATACGGGACGCACGTGCGATCCTCGAAGAACTGCGCAAATACGATCCTGCGCTGATTGAGAAGCCGCGTTGGCTGGTCATCAACAAGATTGATCTGGTTCCCAAAGAAGACCGCAAAAAACGCATTGCGGCATTGGTGGCAGGCTACGGCGCGGTGGAAAAGCACTTCGCGATATCGGCGATCAGCGGCGAAGGCTGCCCGGCGTTAACCTACGCCATCATGGAGCATGTTGATAAAACACGTATGGAAGCGCCACGCGATGAGACAGAGGATATCGACGAGTAAGCGTTTGGTCGTCAAGGTCGGCAGCGCACTGGTGACCAACAATGGCGCCGGTCTGGCGCAGTCCTTCATCGCCGACTGCGCGCGACAGATCTCCGCGCTGCATGCGCAGGGGCGCGAAGTGCTGCTGGTCTCGTCCGGCGCCATCGCTGCGGGCATGCAGCGACTGGGCTGGGCCGCGCGCCCGCATGCCGTGCATGAACTCCAGGCCGCTGCGGCCGTCGGCCAGATGGGGTTGGCTCAAGCTTATGAAAGTTGCTTCTCGGGCCATGGCTTGAAAACCGCCCAGGTTCTGCTCACGCATGAAGACCTTGCCGACCGCACTCGTTATCTCAATGCCAGAACCACGTTGATCACGCTGCTTGGATTGGGCGTGGTGCCGATCATCAATGAGAACGATACGGTGATCACCGACGAAATCAAGTTCGGCGACAACGACACGCTGGGCGCACTGGTTGCCAACCTGGTCGAAGCTGACCTACTGGTGATCCTCACCGATCAGCAGGGGCTCTATAGCGCTGACCCGCGCAAGAACCCCGATGCCACCCTCATTACCGAAGGTCAGGCGGACGATACGAAATTTGAAGCGATGGCTGGTGGCGCAGGCAGTTCGCTCGGCCGTGGCGGCATGATTACCAAGGTACGTGCGGCGCAGCGCGCGGCGCGCAGCGGCGCCGATACATTGATTGCCAGCGGCCATGAGACGGATGCATTGTTGCGTGTCGTCGGCGGAGAAAGTCTCGGCACCCTTCTCTACGCCGCGGCAACTCCGCTGGCTGCGCGCAAGCAATGGCTCGCCGATCATCTGCAACTGGCCGGCAGCGTGACCCTTGATGACGGCGCACTGAGCGCACTGCGCGACGGACGCAGCCTGCTGCCGATCGGCGTCTTGTCAGTGCAAGGAGAGTTTGCGCGTGGTGCGGCGGTCGGCTGCCGAACTCAGGACGGCAAGGAAGTCGCGCGCGGCTTGATCAACTACTCAAGCTCGGAATCACGGCGCATCGCGCGCCACGCCAGCAATGAAATCGAATCATTGCTGGGTTATGTAGATGAAGAAGTACTGATACACAGAGACAATTTGATTTTGCTATAACAAAACCAGATTGCGGCGCAGGCTAATTTTGCGCAGCAAAGTTAAGCACCAACGGCGCGACCGTAGCCACAATCCCCTCTTGTTATAGCAAAACCAAGTTGTTTTTATGCCGCCTTGACCACCGGCTCCAGCACCTTCTCCAGCTCCCCTGAGGCGTACATCTCGGTCAGGATGTCGCAACCGCCGACAAACTCGCCATTGACATAAAGCTGCGGGATCGTCGGCCAGTTGGCGTATTCCTTGATGCCCTGGCGAACTTCGGGCTCTTCGAGAATATTGACCGTTACCAGACTGGTGACGCCGCTGGCCTTGAGCATCTGTATGACCTTGGCAGAAAAACCGCATTGCGGGAACTGCGGCGTTCCCTTCATGTAGAGCACGATGGGGTTGCCGGTCACCGTTTCATGAATATGTTTTTGCACGTCCATTGGGAGTCCTTTGGAAATAGTTGAGTAATTTTATCGGGATTGAGTTTACCGGGCAGGAACTGCATCGGTCAAGCGTTTCCGGCCACCGGAAACGCGCACGATGCCTGCCAGGTCGCGATGTTGCTCGATTGCCTCAAGCCCCGCGACGGCAAGCAGGCCGGCAACAGAAGACGCTTGATCGTAGCCATGTTCCAGCAGCAGCCAGCCGCCGGCGCACAAATGTTCATACGCGTGGGCGAGGATTTGCCGAATTGCGTCCAAACCGTCAGCGCCGCTTTGCAATGCATTGATCGGCTCGTGGCGCAGATCGCCCTGGGCCAAATGTGGATCGTTGGCAGGCACATAAGGCGGGTTGGCGACGACCACATCGAATTGCTCCGCGCCAACTGCTGAAAACCAATCGCTCTCCACCAGCCTGACGCTGGCACCGAGGCGGCGGCTGTTTTCACTGGCGATGGCAAGCGCAGCAGCAGAAACATCGGCTGCACTCACCTGCGCCTGAGGAAGCTCTAGTGCCAGGGTGACGGCGATGCAACCGCTACCTGTTCCAAGATCCAGGATGCACGGCTGTGCTAGATCTTTCGCTTTTTTCAGCACCAACTCGACCAGCAATTCGGTCTCCGGGCGCGGAATCAACACCGCGGGCGATACGCTGAAATCGCGGCCGTAGAATTCTCGTACACCGCACAGATAAGCAACCGGCTCGCCCGCTGCGCGTCGAGTAATCGAGGATTCGAATGCCGCCAATTGCGTTGCATTGAGCAGTTCGTCACGATGTGCTTCCAACCAGGCCGGTGTGCAGCCCAATTGATGGCACAGCAGCAGCCGCGCTTCGGCAACCGGAATCAACTGCCGCGCCGCTTGTAGCGCAGCCGCGATGCTCACGCCTGTTCGTCGGCGAGTGCCGCCAGCAACTCCGCCTGGTGTTCAGCGGTGAGTCCCGCGACCAGTTCGTCGAGATCACCGTCCATGATCACGTCGATCTTGTACAAGGTTAGGTTGATGCGGTGATCGGTAATCCGGCCCTGCGGAAAGTTGTAGGTGCGGATGCGTTCCGAGCGGTCGCCGCTGCCGATCAGGCTTTTGCGCGTCGAAGCGATTTGCTGCTGCTGCGCACGCGTCTGCCCATCCTTGATGCGCGCCGCCAGTACGCTCATGGCCTGCGCCTTGTTGCGATGCTGGGAACGATCGTCCTGGCACTCGACCACGATGCCGGTCGGCAGATGGGTGATGCGCACTGCCGAATCGGTCTTGTTGATATGCTGGCCGCCGGCCCCGGAAGCGCGAAAAGTGTCGACGCGAATCTCGGCCGGGTTGATTTCCACCTCACCCACTTCGGCCACTTCGGGCAGTACCGCGACAGTGCACGCGGAGGTATGTACCCGGCCCTGCGATTCGGTCTCCGGCACACGCTGCACGCGATGGCCACCCGATTCGAACTTGAGCTTCGCGTAGGCACCCTGACCCGCAATACGCAGGATCACTTCCTTGAAACCGCCCATGTCGGATTCGCTGCGCGAAACCACTTCAACCTTCCAGCGCTGCCGCTCGGCGTAGCGCGTGTACATGCGGAACAGATCGGCGGCGAACAGGGCCGACTCCTCGCCGCCGGTGCCGGCGCGAATTTCCAAAAATAGGTTACGTTCATCGTCCGGATCGCGTGGTAACAGCAGTCGCTGTAGATCTTCTTCCAGCTGCACCATCTGTTCTCGCGCATCGCGAATCTCATCTTCGATCAATCCCTTCATTTCAGGATCGGCCGACATCTCCTGCGCGCCGGAAATATCCGACTCGGACTTGCGATAAGCGCCATAAAGCGCGACGACCGGTTCGATCTCGGCATGTTCGCGCGTAAGCCGGCGATAACCATCCATGTTGCGCGTCGCCTCCTCGCTGGCGAGCAGTCCATCGATTTCGGCCTTGCGGCGCGTCAGTTGTTCAAGTTTTTCGCGGATGCTCGGTTTCATGAGATTAGGCTCGTCGGCATGGAACGCCGAACGAAAACGCCGTTACTTTTGGCGGTGCAGGCGGTAGATGCGGGCGATCAGTTGCGCGACTTCGCCACGCTCATCGCCCTCCGCCTGATTGAGCGCCTGCGTTGGCGCATGGATCAGCTTGTTGGTGAGTCCCTGGGACAGTGCTTCAATGACACGGGCCGGATCGTCGCCGCGCGCCAGCAGTTTCATTGCATGTTCCAATTCATGGAGCCGCGCCCGTTCGGCCGCTTCACGCAATGCGCGAATAGTCGGCACCGTCTCGCGCGAATCCAGCCAGTGCAAAAAACCGTCGACCCGGTTATCAATGATGGTCTCGGCTTCCTCAACTGCTGCCTGGCGCGATTCAAGCCCGCTTTCAACCATCTGCCCGAGGTCGTCCAGAGTGTACAAAAACACATCATCCAGATTTGCCACTTCAGGCTCCACATCACGTGGCAGGGCCAGATCAACGATCACCATCGGCCGGTGACGCCGTATTTTCAATGCCCGCTCCACCGTGCCGAGGCCGATAATGGGCAGCGGGCTGGCGGTGCAGGACACCACAATGTCGAACTCGGCCAGTCGCGCGGCAAGATCGTCAAGTCCCATCGCCTCGCCACCCAGTCGCGTTGCCAGTGCCTGGGCGCGTTCCAGGGTGCGGTTGGCGATGACAATCCGTGCTGGATGCGCGCCGGAAAAATGGGTGGCGCACAGTGCGATCATCTCTCCAGCACCGATGAAAAGCACTTTCTGCGAGGAGATGCTCTCGAAAATTCGCTCCGACAAATGCACCGCCGCAGCCGCCATCGAAACGATGTTGGCGCCGATGGCTGTGGTGGAGCGAACCTCCTTCGCCACCGAGAAAGTATTCTGAAACAGCTTGTTCAGCACCGTGCCAAGTGCGCCCGCCTCGCCGGCAATCCGCGCCGCCTGCTTCATCTGGCCGAGTATCTGCGGTTCGCCCAGCACCATCGAATCCAGGCCACTGGCAACGCGGAACATGTGGCGCACCGCGTTGCGCTGTGGGTGCGTGTAAAGATAAGGCTGAAGATATTGAGGCGACAGGGCGTGGTATTCCGCCAACCAACTTGCCGCAATGTCGGGCCGCTCGGTGGCGCAATAAAGCTCGGTGCGATTGCAGGTCGACAGGATGGCCGCTTCCTGGACCGCATCCACATCCAGCAGTTGGCCAAGCGCCAGAGGCAGTTGCAGCGGGTCGAACACCATCTGCTCGCGTACCGCAAGCGGGGCCGTACGATGGTTGATCCCGATGGCGAAAACCTGCATTGTGTGCGTTCACCTCTGCCGGTTGCAAAAACGATCAGGCCCGCTGCGAGACACCGCGCGGGCCCTGTCAACTGGAGCTGATTTTACCAATCCGGCTTGTTCAAATCCAGATGAGCGGCCGCGTACCAGTCAATATTATTGAGTAATCAAGCATGCCAACACCAAATATTAGCGACAAAGTACCGAATTGGCATCACTAATCCAGATATGCGGCCGAATACGGAGATGGATACACGAGCGATATTGCCGCGGTGACGGTGATCGGAAAATAGAAGTGTTGTCCATTCTCTCGCAAGTACTCCTTCTCGCCGAGCAAGGCTCCAAAGTATCGATTCGCACTTGCTGCCATTCTGTCCTTTACCGAACATGGTGCAATTTTTTCGGGGAACGCTTGGTGTAATGAAACTTCAGGATGGGCGGCCCTTGGCAAGAGCCGGAAAAAGGATGGCCCGGAAACGGGGGGACCGTTCCGGGCCAAATAATACAACCGCTCAGCTCAGGGGAAAGCAAGCAGCCATGTGCATTTTTTCCGATCTCGTAACTTTGCTCTGTACGTTTGCGCACACAACGCAAACTTTTTTTGGTTGGCGATGTGGCGACGGGAAGATTCAGATTCGTCAAATCATAAATCACGGCGTTAGTCCGAACAGACTTAGTAAGCTGCTGACCACGCTCGTGATTCCGAACGACGCGTACAACGTGGATAACACACAGGCGCTTGCCCGCGTGGGGATATCAGGACCGGCGTTTTATCTGTTGCGGCCGGATGGACACGTCGGGCTTTGCGGGGTGCGGCTGGATATGGCTGTGGTTACTGGATACTTTTCGAAAACCGGGATCCTCTAGTTCAGGCGCCCGACCGCCTGACGCAGGATTTCCAACTGTGCGCTGATTGCAACGCGATCTTCTGCCTGCGGACGTACGGCGAGATAGGCCTCCAGATCCTCAATCGCCGCACTCGGGCAATCGAGCTGGGCGTAGGCGATACCGCGGTCGCGCAGCTCGGTCGGTTCTTCGGGCAGCAGGATCACCAGGCGCTGCTGCACGTTGAGCAGGCGCTTCCAGTCCTTGTCGTAGCGGTAGATGTTTTTCAGGTTGCGCAAGGTGCGCGCCAGGGTTTCGCGCGGGCTGGCCGGATGCAGAAACGCGGCGATGGCTGCGGGGGTGGTATGGGCGGTTTCGAGATCGGGTTCGATGCGGCCGATGAGATCGTCGTAGGTGAGGCTGGCGCCGCTGTTGAACACATCAAGGAACGCTTCGCCGCCGCCGATCTTGAGCTTGACCAGGTAGTGACCGGGGAACGCCACGCCCTGCAAGGGAATGCCGGCCTGCTGGCCGATTTCCATGTAGAGCAGCGAGAGGGTGATCGGCAGGCCGCAGCGGCGCTCGATGACGCGGTTGAGGTAGCTGTTGTCGGGATCGTAGTAGTCGTTGGCGTTGCCGCGGAACCCCAGTTCCTTGAAGAACAACTGGTTGAGGCTGTGCACGCGGTGCTTCATGGGGGCATCGGCCGGGATGCGTTTACGCAGACGCAAACCGAATTCGTCGACCTGATGCAGCAAGGCCAGCATGTCCAGCGCGGGATATTCATCTTGGGCGATTGCCAGCGCCGCCTCAAACACGGGCAGCGAAGCATCTTCGCGCACCAGCAGGTCCCAATATTCGAGCGGAGTTGTTGTCATCGCCATTTCATGCAAACCCTGGCATCAGGATACCTACTCGGAATGGTGATGTCGAGTGAAACACCCGGGCTTTTCACCCGGATTTATCCCGCTACCCAATCTGCCCCAATCCATACTCGACTTTTCATTTACTCAATACGTTGAGTATTTTTACTCAACGTATTGAGTAAAACGAAGCGATTTTTATGTCCGCGTGTGGACCTGATTCAG
>JANYCD010000017.1 GCA_025360425.1 Sterolibacteriaceae bacterium | reverse complement strand
GCCATCCTCAGGCCCAGCGCGCGCAAGCGTTCGAGACCGGACATTACGCCGGGATAGGGTTGCGTCTTGTGCCCGTTGGCTATCGCATAGTGGCGGCGAAAGCTTTGCGTGGCCTGTTCCAGTAGTGCCGGGTCGGGTTCGTGATCGATGCTTACGCAGCGCCGCACGAGATGTGGAATGCCGCGACCGACAAAATTGCGGATTTCGTTTTTGCTGCGCGGCGGCAGGCCAAGTTCCCTCAGCATGGCGCTGGCGGCGTCGGCTAGATCTGGCACCGTATCGAGCAGGGTGCCGTCGAGATCGATGGTGACGGAACGGATGTGAATAGGGAAATTCAAAATCGTTTCGCCACAGAGGACGCGGAGGACGCAGAGGAAGGCAAGACCTCAAACACAGACCTTTCGTTTCTTCTGCGTCCTCCGCGTCCTCAGCGGTGCAATAGCTTTTAGATCTTTTTCAATTCATCGCGCAACGCCGCGATTACCGTGTCGTAACGATGCGGATCGCTGTCCTTGCCGGCGCTGAATATCGCCGAGCCGGCAACGAACGTGTCGGCGCCGGCACGCGCGATCTCGGCGATATTGTCCACCTTCACTCCGCCATCGATTTCGAGCAGAATTTCGCGACCGGTGCGGGCGGTGTATTGGTCGATTCGTGCCCGTGCCAGCTTGAGTTTTTCAAGGACGCCGGGAATGAACTTCTGTCCGCCGAAACCCGGATTCACGCTCATCAGCAGCACGATGTCCAGTTTGTCCATCACATAGTCCATGTACTCCAGCGACGTTGCCGGATTGAATACGAGGCCGGCCTTGCAGCCCTGTTCGCGGATCAGGCCCAAGGTGCGGTCGACATGATCCGAGGCTTCGGGGTGGAAGGTAATGATATCGGCACCCGCCTTGGCAAAGTCGGGCACGATGCGATCCACCGGCTTCACCATCAGGTGCACATCGATGGTCGCCTGCGTAACCGGCCGCAACGCCTCGCATACCAGCGGACCGATGGTCAGATTGGGGACGTAATGATTGTCCATTACATCGAAGTGAATCCAGTCGGCGCCGGCGGCGACGACATTGTTCACTTCTTCGCCGAGCTTTGCGAAGTTGGCGGAGAGAATGCTTGGCGCAATTCGGAAAGATGAACGAGGCATGACCGAGTCCGGGACACTATGTGTGTGCGAATTCTATCTGCTCCATAAGGTTCCTGCCGGACATTGCCATGCGCACGCTTTTCGTGTGGAATGGCGGACTACAACAGGAAATGAAAAAGCAATGGCCGAATCCAGGATCTACGAAATCCGTGTCGACGTGGCAACCCAGTACCTTGCCGAGCAGTCGGACGCGGCGGCGAACCGCTACGTATTTGCCTACACCATCACCATTTCGAATGTTGGCACCATCGCCGCGCAGCTGATTTCACGTCACTGGTTGATTACCGATGCCGAAGGAGACGTGCAGGAGGTACGAGGGCTTGGTGTCGTGGGCCATCAACCGCTGCTCCAGCCCGGCGAGCATTTCGAATACACCAGCGGCTGCGCGCTCAACACGCCAGTCGGTACCATGTCCGGCAGTTACCAGATGACGGCCGAAGACGGGACCCAGTTCGATACGCCAATCCCCGAGTTTGTGCTTTCCATGCCGCGGGTGCTGCACTGACTGACAAAATGTTGTGCGCATTGCGGCAGCGATAAGGATCATGTTTGGCAAACCAAGCGGGCTGTCTCAGTTCGGCCAAGTGCTGCCATATGCCGCTTCATAAAAGCCGCTATCTGAGCGACCGCTGCACTTCGATACCTGCCGGAGGGCCAATTCACACAGTTCGGCCATTCCCGCCACTGGACCCCGTTCCTGAAACGGTCTGGTAAGTGCTCGACTGCGGACCTTGAGATGCTCAGGGCGGTGTGTGTATATGTGCCCCTGCGACATGGATGGATACCAAGTGACCATGAATGCAAACAGAATCTTGACTGCATGGTTAACGACAGTTCGATTGTTCGGAGCCCGTCGGGTAGTATTGGTCACTTTGGAATTCAGCAACAACGTTGGGGCTCGATGTATACACCCTATCTGTCGGCGAGTCCTATACGTGTAGAGCACGAAAGCATTCGGAGATGGATATACCCAAAAATACAGAAGAAGACCTTATTGCGTGCCTTGGATGGGGATCATTGATTTGGGACCCGCGCAGCCTACCGATACGCAGTGCGTGGTTTAAGGACGGTCCACCCGTGCGGACTGAATTTTTACGTAAGTCGAGCGATGGTCGTATTACTCTCGTGCTTCACGAGACCGTAGCACCAGTGCAGAGCCTTTGGGCGATAATGGACACGGATGACCCGGAACGGGCAAGAACTGCCCTTGGAGAGCGTGAAGGCATCCGCAGCCGCTTGCATGACCTGGTGGGATTGTGGGAGCCGGGACAAGAGCCGCCACACAACACAATAGAAGGCCTACCTGGATGGGCGCGCGCGCATAACGTCAAAGCCGTAGTGTGGACAAGACTTTCGCATAATTTCCATGGCAAAGACTCAGAGCGAATCGCATCAGCCGAAGAAATCATCGTCTATCTTTCAAGCCTCGAAGGTAAGACGCTCGACAAAGCAAAGACGTACATTCGGAACGCCCCGCAACAAATTAGTACGGGAATCCGCCAGGCAATAGAAGTCGCGTTAGGATGGACGGCACAAGAAAATGGTTAGCGCCTGCGTTTTATATCTCGACGAAATCGAGCTAGCGGTGCAAAAGCGCTACGTGCCCGATGAGCTGAGCGCGCTATTTCAGGAATCAGACCGAATCGAAACGCCTCACCCGGACGGCGGCGAGCAGGATGTCGAATACCGTGCGCGCCGAGAATCCGTTCTCAAGAGACTGGACTTGATGGGTTGTACGGAAGCGCTCGTGCGTCGCCGGTTTGAGGGATGGAAGGCCGAGCAAACCGACCGTGAAGAAGAATATCTCAGTAGATGGAAGGCAGAACAACCGGACGCAGATAAGACGTTAAAGGCGCTTCGAGATCTGACATGGGATGGATGGTGCCAACGCGTACCAGGTGTGTTGGCATCGCTTTACGATGACGGCAGCTCCATCGATGAGACGGATCATCAAATGAAAAGCATGGATGACAATTCATGGCTCTGGTTTGATGGATGTAGTTCCCTCATTTCCTTGCGCGCCATTATCCAAGCGGCTTTGAACAAGCAGGATGTAGCGCTGCACGTAGGCGACCTAATTGGCGGCGGATGGATTGATGCCAATGCGAAAATTTGCGCCGAAAAAATCCGCATTGTCGCCGCGCGTGGGCAACCCGCCGGACCCGCGGTCATACTGGCCGAGGGAAAATCCGATATCGCGATATTGAAAGCGTCGTTTGAGCGCTTTCACCCGGACCTGTGCGAATTTGTAACCTTCCTCGACCATACGGAATTCAAAGTTGATGGCGGGGCCAGTTACGTGATTAAATTCTTGAAAGCCTTCGCCGCCGCACGAGTCCCTGCCAATATTGTCGCTGTATTCGACAACGATGCCGCCGGTCTCAAGGCTTACAGGCAAGCCCGTTCGCTTAGGCTGCCGGACAATATGACCTGCATCCATTTGCCGAGCATTGAGCTGGCACGCGCATATCCCACAATTGGTCCACAGGGACGCCATAATGCCGACATCAATGGAAGGGCCTGTGGCATCGAGCTTTATCTCGGCAGGAAAGCCCTATCAACAAACGGCGCATTGCGCCCCGTTCGTTGGACAGGCTACGACCAATGCTCTGACACCTATCAGGGTGAAGTCGATGAGAAAGACGTTGTCCAGAATTCGTTCCTCACAGCCATGCAAAATGAGTCGGCGAACATAAACACCGACTATCCGGAAATGCAGCTCGTCTGGAGAACCATTCTCGAAGCGATTGCCAACACTGCCGAAAGCGCACAAGAGAACGGGCGTTTGCCCCCCGAATTGTAGTCGCACCCTCGCTTGCAGCGGAATTCCCCAATCACATATGCCTAGTCGCCGAAGAAGTTATAGAGACAGCGCAAGATGAAGATTCAGATCGCTAGGCTCCCGATTCCAGAATTGGAATTTGGGGGGAGCTGGTTTCTTTCAAGACCCGCGACTCGGGTTAGCAGAGGCGGGACCCTTTGATTCCAGATTTGGCTCGGCACATCAGACCCAGATACGAGTTTTGATCGTTGGGACGTCTGAAGGTACCCGCATTCCAGTACGTCAATCCATCATTTCGGCAGGTAACCGGTGGATTGCCGCCCAACTGATGCCAGTAAGCGAGGGGCGACAAAGGCCGACGACTTGTCAGTGACCAGTCGTCTCGAATGACTGCTGTACTTTTCTACCAGCCTTTGAACTTCTGATGGCCTGACAGGCTGCAAAGGGTCGAACTGAGACGATCAGGAAATTTCTGTTTAGACTTGGTTCGACCCGCCGGAACGTTGCTCTGCAACATACAGCCGGCCTAGCAATCAATAAATACGGACATCTCTTTTTTTACCACGCGCACCGGGTACTCCTCTTGTCATGCCCCGTGCCGGCTGCCAGCCTGGTATCAGATGACGCTGACCATTGCCGATCAGGTCGGCGCGTCGGGCCTCATGCGCGCGGCCTCCGCGAGCGGCAGCGCCTCGATGTTGCGGCCCAGCGGAAATCGCTCGCGGCCGGCATGCACGACATAGAGCCTGTCGAGGCGCAGGTGTTCCATGGCCGAGGCCATCGACGGCGTCATGCGCGGCGTGTCGCTGCACTTGAATTCGAAGCCGAGGCGGCGTCTTCCCTCCTGCACGAACAGATCGAGTTCGGCGCCAGTATGCAGCTTCCAATAGTGGCAGGCGCTCCATTCGACCCCGAGCCACCGCACCACCTGATGCAGGGCGAAACCTTCCCACGAGGCGCCGGTCTTGGGATGGCTGCGCAGCGCCTCGGACGTGTTGATGTCGAGCAGGCCGTGCAGGATGCCGCTGTCGGCTAGATAGACCTTGGGTGCCTTGACCTGGCGCTTGCCCAGGTTGGCATGCCAGGACGGCAGCACGCGCACCATGAAGGTCGCGGCGAGAATGTCGAGATAGTGACGCACGGTGCGCTCGGTGACGCCGAAGGCGCGCGCCAGCTCGGAACCGTTCCAGGTCTGACCGTGGTAGTGCGCGAGCATGCTCCAGAAGCGGCGCAGCTTAGCGGGAGCGAGGCGCAACCCCAGCGCCGGGATGTCGCGTTCCAGGTAAGCACGGATAAACTCCCTGCGCCAACGCAGGCTCGACGATTCGCTGGTCGCCAACAGCGACCTGGGAAAGCCGCCGCGTAGCCACAGCGCATCAAGCTGGCCGGCGCCGGCTTCGCCAAGATCTAGTCCAGGCAGTTCATGGTAGGCAACGCGGCCGGCGAGGCTCTCGGCCGACTGGCGGGTGATTTCCGGCGCTGCCGAGCCGAGGAGCAGGAAGCGGGCCGGCGTCCCCGGCCGGTCCGCCAGCACGCGCAGCACCGGGAAAAGTTCGGGATGGCGCTGGATCTCGTCGAGCACGACCAGGCCGCGCAGCGGTTCGAGCGCCAGCATTGGCGCGGCAAGGCGTGCCTCGGTGCGCGGATCTTCCAGATCGAAATGATGGCTCTCGCCCGGCCAGTCGGCGACGATGCGCCGCGCCAGCGTGGTCTTGCCGACCTGGCGCGCCCCGATCAGCGCCGCGACCGGGAATTCGGCGAGCAGGCCGCGAACCTCGTCAAGATGTCGGCTGCGTTCTATCATGAGTAAAATATACCATGAAAATTCAGAGTCAGACTATGAGATTTCATGGTATTTAACTGCACCAGTTGACACTGGTCGAGGCGCTTCCCCGCGTTTGACTTGGCCCGCCGGAAAGCCGTTCGCGGCATGTGGCCGGTCTATCGATCACGAAATACGGGCACCTTTTTCTTGCCGCGCAGGCCGGGTGCCCTTGCCGCATCGCCGGCTGGTTGCCACCCCGGTATCAAATGACGCTGACCATTGCCGATCAGGTCGGCGCGGCCCATGCGTTTCAATGCTTCGCGCAGCATCGGCCAGTTCTTCGCATCGTGATAGCGCAGGAAGGCTTTGTGCAGTCGGCGCTGTGTGCCCGACTTGATAATGGTGACCGTCTCAGAAGTGTCGCTCACTTTTCGTAGCGGGTTCTTGCCGGTGTGCCACATCGCAGTCGCCAGCGCCAGCGGCGTGGGCAGGAAGGTTTGCACCTGGTCGAGACGGAAGTTGTTGCGCTTGAGCCAGAGCGCAAGGTTGAGCATGTCGACATCTGAAGTGCCGGGATGGGCGGCGATGAAGTAGGGAATCAGATACTGTTCCTTACCGGCCTCCTTTGAATACTTGTCGAACATCGCCTTGAACTTGTCATAGCTGCCGATGCCCGGCTTCATCATTTTTGAGAGTGGGCCTTCTTCGATGTGCTCGGGCGCAATCTTGAGATAGCCACCGACGTGGTGGGTCACCAGTTCCTTGACGTATTCGGGCGAACGCACGGCGAGGTCGTAGCGCAGGCCGGAGCTGATCAATATTTTCTTGATGCCGGGCAGCGCACGTGCTTTTTTGTAGACCTGGATTAGCGGTGCATGATCGGTATTGAGATTTTCGCAGACACCAGGATAGACGCACGACAGGCGGCGGCACGAGGACTCGATCTTGGGGTCCTTGCAGGCCAGCCGATACATGTTGGCAGTGGGCCCGCCGAGGTCGGAAATGACGCCGGTGAAACCCGGTGTCTTGTCGCGGATCTCCTCGATCTCGTGCAGGATCGACTGTTCGGAACGGCTCTGAATGATGCGGCCTTCGTGTTCAGTAATGGAACAGAAGGTGCACCCGCCGAAACAACCGCGCATGATGTTGACCGAAAAACGGATCATCTCCCAAGCTGGAATTTTTGCATCGCCATAGCCCGGATGTGGCTGACGCGCATAGGGCAGGCCGTAGATGTAATCCATCTCGGGTGTGGTGAGCGGGATCGGCGGTGGGTTGAGCCACACATCGCGATCACCGTGGCGCTGCACCAGCGCGCGGGCGTTGCCGGGGTTGGATTCGAGATGAAAAGTGCGCGATGCGTGGGCGTAAAGGATCGGATCGTCCTTGACGACCTCGTAGTCGGGGAGGCGAACGACGGTATGCGCGCGGGCATCGCGCCGTGCGGCGAGACGCTCGGCCTTGGGGACGATGCGGATCGACTGGGATGTGCCTTCTCCCGGATTAGGTGACGGCGCGGCAGTCTGTCGCTGCGGTTCCATTGCGTATGGGTCGGTGTGGACATGTGCCGCGCCCGGTGTATCTACCGTGATCGAATCGGCTTCGGCCCATTCGGCGGAGGGCAGCCATCCGGCGGACGTCATAAAGGCGGTGCCGCGCAGGTCGCGGATGGTTTCAATTTTCTCGCCTTTGGCCAGACGATGCGCGAGTTCCACCAGCGCGCGTTCGGCGTTGCCGAAAATGAGCAGATCGGCTTTGCTGTCGGGCAGGATGGAGCGACGTACCTTGTCCGACCAATAGTCGTAATGCGCAATGCGGCGCAGCGAGGCTTCGATGCTGCCGATCACCAGCGTGGCGTCGGAGAATGCTTCGCGTGCGCGCTGGGCGTAGACGATCACGGCCCGGTCGGGGCGTTTGTCGGGTTCGGCATGCGGGGTATAGGCATCGTCGGAGCGGGTCTTGCGGTCGGAGGTGTACCGGTTGACCATCGAGTCCATGTTGCCGGCGGTGATGCCGAAGAACAGATTGGGTTTTCCCAGTCGTTTGAAGTCCGCAGCCGAATGCCAGTCCGGTTGGCTGATGATGCCGACGCGAAAGCCCTGCGCCTCCAGTAGCCGCCCGACCAGCGCCATGCCGAAACTGGGATGGTCGATGTACGCATCACCGGTGACGAGGATGATGTCGCATGAGTCCCAGCCGAGCTGGGCCATCTCGTCGCGCGACATCGGCAGAAAGGGGGCGACGCCAAAACGCTGTGCCCAGTAGGGACGATACGAAGCAATCGATTTCGGACTGGCGGTAATCTGCATCATGGAAAAGAAGGCGCGTAGCGCCTTGAGTCAGGCCGCTTTAACGCGACTTTGCGATGGCACGTGGCGTGCCAAAAAATCCATCTGGTCGGCCAGGATGTGGCGATTGCAGAGAATCAGGTACTCGGCCTTGTTGGGCACATAAGGCGCGTAAAGCAATTCCATTCCTGCCTGTTGAGGAGTACGGCCGCTCTTGCGCTGGTTGCACGATTTGCATGCCGCCACCACGTTCATCCAGATGTCGCGACCGCCCTGCGAGACCGGTAGTACATGGTCGCGAGTCAGCCGGTTGCCGGGCAACAGATCGCCGCAATAAGCGCAGATCTGGCGATCGCGATGAAACAGCTCGCGGTTGGAAAGCGGCGGCACCTGGTGCAGTGACTTGCCGGTGAGCGGCTTGCCGCGAATGGCGATGATGCTGTTGGCGTGAATTTCCGAACGCATTCCGGTGAGCCGGCTAATGCCTCCGATAATCACGAAACTGTGCTCGCCCGCAGCCCACGCGACCAGATCCTTGGCGTAATAAAAACACGCATGCTGCCAGCTCACCCAGCGGTTGGGCGAGCCATGCTGGTCAAGGGTCAGGATCAGCGGATGAGCGCTCATGAGTGGTTCGGGGGCTTCGATTAGAATCAACAGTTTATAAGCGTACCAAACCTCTGTGACTTTTCCCAGCTATTCCGTCACTTCCAGACTTGTGTGGGCGCTGGTGATCTCCGTGGTCGCCCATGCTGTTTTACTGGTTCAGGACGGTTTTCAGACGCCGAGTTCGCGTTTGGCACAGCCGCTGATGGCGACGCTGCGATCTCTCGCGATCAATGCTGAAACAAGCCCAAAGACCCCTGCGCCTGGCCCGCCTCTGCGCGCAGCAAGCACTCAACCTGTCGTTCACAAGCGGGTGGCGGTTGCTCCATTCGGTTTCGGGGGCCTGCAACCGCAGCAACAGGCACCGGCGAGCCCTAGTCAGACGGTGCCACCAAAAGCAATTTCAGCGGCTTTGTCCAGCGAGCCCCGGCTCGCTGTCAACGCAAATGCTTTTCCGGAGGAGGGACTGGATCCCGATGGTTTGCGCGCTTACCGTGTCGCCCTTGCGGGTGAGTTACGGCGCTTTAAAAGCTATCCGTCGCGTGCGGTGGAAGCCGGTTGGACCGGGACGGCAGAAATAAGTCTTTCGATCAACGCCATCGGTGGTGTCCAGACAGTAATGCTAACCAAGACCAGCGGGTATCGTGAATTGGACGAGAAGGCGCTCGACATGATGCGACATGCGGCGCCGCGAACTGCCATTCCCGGAGCATTGCGCGGGCAGCCATTCTCAATGAAACTGCCGATCGCATTCACCCTCGACGAGGAGTGAACCGGAACCACAGAATCAACTGCCGACACTAGGGCGGAAGAATCTCCCCGGTATGAAACTGAAAATTTCCAGCGACGCGGTCGGCGAAATAATGCTTGAGCGTTTGGGTGACGGTACGGAACGCGATTTCGTTCCAGGGAATATCTTCTTCGCGAAACAGTCCAGTCTCAAGCGTTTCGACGCCGGGCGAAAACTCCTGATCGAGCAGTCTGGCGCGATAGAACACGTGAACCTGGCAGATGTGGGGCAGGCTGATCAGGGTGAACATTTCGCCGAGATCAATGTTGGCGTTGGCTTCCTCAACGGTTTCACGCATGGCGCCCTGGGCGACGGTTTCGTCGTTTTCCATGAAGCCGGCCGGCAGCGTCCACTTGCCGTGGCGCGGTTCAATGGCGCGACGACAGAGCAAAACCTTGTCTTCCCAAACCGGCAGGGTACCAACGACCAGTCGGGGGTTGCGATAGTGGATGACGCCGCAGGCGGTGCACACTTGCCGTAGCAGTGAATCGCCATCGGGCACCTGAAGTGAAGTTGCGCTGCCGCAAGTACAGCAAAAATTTATCGCCGGATCCATGAGTAGGTCAATTCTAACCCAGCGATTCAGACGCGATGAAGCGCAATGAATTCACAATCCCGCAAACATTTATCATAAATGATCTTTACTTTCGCCATGCCTGAAAAGTTTTTACTCAGACACCGGGAATAGCGGCTTTTTGTTGCCTGAGATCCACTAAACAAAATTGGCAAAATTCGGGAGTACGCAAAAATTACACGAATTTTCTAAACCCAATCAATTATTTAGCCCATTTAGGTAAGGGTTTTTCCTACAAAATATTGCTGAATTATCCGGCACGAAATTCCGTTGTCCGTGACTGGCCCTGTGGACCACACTAAACCAGAATGCACATGCAGTCTCAATGGTTTATGAGCGATCTATCAAGGAGCGCATTATGAAAGCAGCGGATATCTACGGCGACATCAAGGAAGTCAATCTGGCCTATTTGATGTTGGCGCAACACCTGATTCGCTCGGACCGGGAGGGTGCGATATTCAGACTCGGCATCAGCGAGGAAATCGCAGACATTCTGGACAGCCTGACCCCGGGCCAAGTGCTGAAGATGGCCAGTTCGGACATGCTGATATGCAGCTTCCGCTTCGACGATACCCTGCTGCTCAATCTCCTCGCCAATCATGAGCGGGAGCGCGGGGTCGGCCATGTGCATGCGGCGATACTCGCCACCGGCAAGCCCGTCGAATCCGTCGTTTGAACACCGGAGTTTTCCATGCGCAATAAATCAGTCATCTCCGAGGCGAGAGATATTCGTCTTGCCATCGAGTTGATCGAACTCGGCGCCCGTCTGCAATTGCTCGAAGTCGAGACCAAGTTGTCGCGCGAGCGCTTGCTCAAACTTTACAAGGAAGTCAGGGGCGAATCTCCGCCCAAGGGCATGCTGCCGTTTTCGACGGACTGGTTCATGACCTGGCAGCCGAATATTCATGCCTCGCTGTTTTCCGCCTATTACCGGTTCTTCGAAAAGCATACGCAGTTGCGTGGTCTGGAATTGATCATCAAGGCGTACCGCATGTATCTTGACCAGATCCAGCGCGGTGGAATGGATACCGTGCTGTCCCTGACGCGAGCCTGGACCATGGTGCGGTTTTTCGAAGCAAAAATGTTGCAGATGGCCACTTGTAAGGAGTGCGGCGGCGAGTTTGTCGCGCACGCCTACAATCCGACCAAGGGCTACGTTTGTGGCCTGTGCCATATGCCGGCCCGCGCCGGCAAGACCCGCAAGGCATCGCTGGCCGCCGCTGCGGCCTGAAGTCCTCGCACCCGCTGACATTAAAGACTCAACTGCCGTTAGCGAATTGCTGCGGGTTTGATTCGCGCAGCGATCACATGCCCCTTGCGTGCCCGTGCACCACGGAATTGCACGATCTCCTTGCCGGTAATGACAAATTCAGCGAGCTTGCCGGCACGACCTGCGCCCTCGATCACAACTCTTTCCTTGGTCGTAATTGCGGCGCCAGCCAATGCGTCGTTGCGATCGAGATCCATGATCACCAGGCCGCGTCCCTTTGCCATCTCTTTCATTTCTTCCGCCGCGAACACCAGCAGCCTGCCATTCTTTGAAATGGCGGCGAGAATTTCACCACCGGCGCGCGATGGACGCAGCGGCAATTCTGCGGCTTCAAGGGACATGAAGGTCTTGCCGGATTTGTTGCGCGACATGACATCCGTCAACGTCGCAATGAACCCATAGCCGCCTGAATTGGCAAACAGGTATTTGGCTTCGGGTGCATCGGAGATTGCCTGTACAACTTTGCCTCCGTTCTGCAATTCAATCAACGTTGCAACAGGTACGCCGTCACCGCGTCCGCCTGGCAAGTCAGCGGCACGCACGCTGTAGGCGCGGCCATTGTTGTCGAGCAAAACCAGCGGCCAGACGGTGCGCGATTCGGCGACCAGAAATGGGGAGTCCCCGTTTTTGTATGTGATCGTGGCCGGGTCTATACCATGTCCCTGACGCGTGCGTGCCCAGCCGTTCATTGAAAGGATCACGGTCACCGGCTCGTCGGGAATCACAATCGCCGCAGACGCGGTGGGCGCTACGGCTTCAATCAAGGTACGGCGCGAGTCACCAAACTGCTTTGCGTCGTCAGCGATCTCCTTCAGGATCACGCGCGTCAATTCCTTGCGGTCACCAAGCAGGTTGAGAAGGTTTCCGCGCTCTTCTTTCAGTTCCCCGAGCTCTTTCTCAATCCGTATCCCTTCGAGTCGCGCCAATTGCCGCAGGCGGATTTCCAGGATGTCCTCGGCTTGGGCTTCGCTCAATGCAAAGCTTTCCATCAGTTCGGCCTTTGGCTCGTCGGCTGCGCGAATCACGCGGATCACCTCCTCGATACGCAGGAATACGATCATGCGACCTTCAAGGATGTGCAAGCGTCGTTCGACTTCCGACAGTCGGTGCCGGGTGCGGCGTTCAACTGTGGCGAAGCGGAAGCCTATCCATTCATGCAGTACCTGCAGCAGCGTCTTTTGCTGCGGCCGGCCATTGCAGCCGATCATGGTGAAGTTTGCCGATACGCTGGCCTCAAGGCTGGTGTGGGCCAGCAGCACCGCCATGAACTCGTCCTGCGAGATGCGTGACGAGCGTGGTTCCAGCACAATGCGTATCGCCGCTTTGTCACTGGATTCATCGCGCACGGTTTCAAGTACTCCGAGCACCAGCTGTTTGAGATTTTTCTGTTCCTGGGAGACGTCCTTTTTGCCCGTCTTGGGCTGCGGATTGGTCAGTACCTCGATTTCAGAAAGTACCTGCGAGGTCGATACGCCATGCGGAAGTTCGTACACAATCACTCGCCATTGGCCGCGCGCCAGTTCTTCGATGCGCCAGCGCGCGCGCATGCGCAGGCTGCCACGGCCACCTGAATAAATCTCGCTGATATCGCCTGGAGGGGAGATCAGGTGTCCGCCGCCAGGAAAATCCGGCCCCGGCATCAGCGACAACACCTCTTCAAGTGACGACTCGGGTTTCTTGATCAAGAATCTTGCGGCTTCAGCCACTTCACTCAGATTGTGCGGCGGAATTTCGGTCGCCATGCCCACTGCAATACCCGATGCCCCATTGAGCAGAACAATCGGCAGGCGTGCCGGAAGCAGGGTTGGCTCCTGAAATGCGCCGTCGTAATTGGGTGAGAAGTCGACCGTGCCGCGATCGATTTCTGACAGGAGCAGTGAGGCGATTGGCGTCAGGCGACACTCGGTGTAACGCATTGCCGCCGCACCATCACCGTCACGTGAACCGAAGTTGCCCTGACCGTCGACCAGCGGATAGCGCAGCGAGAAATCTTGAGCTACGCGCACCATCGCGTCATAGACACTGGTGTCGCCATGCGGGTGATATTTGCCGATCACATCGCCGACCACGCGCGCGCTCTTGACGTGTTTGGCAGTGGCAGCCAGGCGCATTTCGTTCATTGCAAACAGAATGCGCCGCTGCACCGGCTTCATCCCGTCTTCCACCTGAGGCAGGGCGCGGGATCGCACCACACTCATCGCATAGGATAAGTAGGCGCGCTCGGCGTAAGCATCGAGCGGCAAGGAATTGCTGTCATCGAATGCCACAGGCGGAGGGCCCGATGGAGGCGGTTGCATGGCGTCGAACAAGTCGGGTGTTTCCTGATTCATTTCGCTCACTTCAAATATCTGCGTCAACCAAATGCCCTTTTTCTTCCATCCAGGCGCGACGGCCTGACGCTTCGCCTTTGCCCATCAAAAGATTAAACAGCTTCAACGTTGCGCCACCGGCGTCCGGTGGCGCAACAACCGGGAGCACACGGCGAGTGGCAGGGTCCATCGCTGTTTCGCGCAACTGCCCCGGGTTCATTTCGCCCAGACCCTTGAAGCGTCCCATTTCGATCTGCTCCGGCTTGAATCCTTCTTTCGTGAGGCGATCGCGGATCGCGGACAGCTCTCCATCATCGAGCGCATAGAGCCGTCGCGCCGGGCGCTTCTTACCCTGTGCAGGGACATCGATGCGATAAAGCGGCGGCTGCGCGATGTAAACATGGCCGCGTGCAATCAATGCCGGAAAGTGACGGTAGAAAAGTGTCAGCAGAAGCGTCTGAATGTGAGCGCCATCAACATCGGCATCGGACATGATCACGATCTTGCCGTATCGCAACCCCGAAAGATCGGCGTCGCTTTGTCCTTCAACATCCGGACCATGATGGTCCACCCCGAGGGCGACCGCGATGTCATGAATTTCGGCGTTGGCAAGCAATCTGCCCGGTTCGATTTCCCACGCGTTTTGTACCTTGCCGCGCAGCGGGAGGATGGCCTGTGTTTCCTTGTTGCGCGCCATTTTGGCAGAGCCACCGGCCGAGTCGCCCTCCACCAGAAACAACTCGTTTTCGGTGATGTCGGTGGATTCGCAGTCGGAGAGCTTACCCGGCAGCACGGCAACGCCGGACTGCTTTCGTTTCTCAACTTTTTGTGCGTTCTTCTGCCGCGCCAGTGCCTGCCTGATTGCCATTTCGGCAATCGCCTTGCCCGCGTCCACATGCTGATTGAGCCAGATTTCAAAAGGATCGCGCACTACGCCCGAGACCAGTTTCACTGCTTCGCGCGAGTTGAGTTTTTCCTTTACCTGTCCCTGAAACTGGGGGTCGAGCAGGCGTGCGGAGAGGACAAATGCCATCTTTCCACAGACGTCATCCTGTTGCAGTTTGATGCCACGCGGCAGCAATGCGTGGTGTTCGACAAAAGATTTGACCGCATCGAATACTCCGGCGCGCAAACCTGACTCATGCATGCCGCCGGCAACGGTAGGTATCAGATTTACGTAGGACTCCGATGCTATCGCTTCTGCAAACCATCCAAGGACCCAGGCGGCGCCTTCACCTTCGGCAAAATCGCTATCATTGTTACCGGCATATTTTTCCGCGGCATAGATCGGTGCGGCCGGCTCGCTATCGCCCGCCAGTTCGGCCAGGTATCCGGTCAGCCCATCCGGGTATGACCAGGTGCGCGTCAGCGTGGTGCCATCGGTTTGCTCGATGTCGAGGAATACTTTGACTCCAGGTAACAGCACGGCTTTCGAGCGCAGCAGACGCTCCAATTCGGCCGCCGGCACCTTTGCAGAATCAAAGTACTTCGGGTCTGGCCACACGCGCACACGGGTACCGCTGACGCGACCACAATTGCCGATGGCCTTCAGCTCGCTGACTTTCTCCCCGCCATCGGCAAAGTCGACCGACCAGATTTTTCCGTCACGACGCACTTCGACCGACACCTTGGTAGACAGTGCGTTGGTGACCGCCACCCCAACGCCATGCAACCCGCCTGAAAATGCATATGCGGATTTCCCGGAACGCTTGTCGAACTTGCCTCCGGCATGGAGCCGGGTAAAGGCGAGTACGACTACCGCTACCTTTTCTTCCGGGTGTGGCCCGACCGGAATCCCGCGCCCATCATCAGTGACCGAGACGGAACCATCAAGATGGAGCAGCACATGAATACTGGCTGCGTAACCACCCAGAGCTTCATCGGCAGCGTTGTCGATGACCTCCTGGATGATGTGCGCTGGAGAATCGGTCCGGGTATACATGCCCGGACGCTCGCGTACCGGCTCCAGCCCTTTGAGGACACGGAAAGAAGATTCGTCGTAACGGTTGTTGCTCATGGGTAAAGGTTGTTTTCCTGAAGATAAGCCTCGACGGAGCAGCGTGGAGGAGAGGCATTCCCCTGTCGCACTGGAACAGCCGCAGTGGGTTTGACTGCCTTCATTATCTTGTGTGAGTAAAGTCAGGCCGCATTATAGATACGGCGTGGATCCGTCAGCTATCGACGCTGTAGGCTGTCTTCATGCGTTTGCGCCTGTTGCCATTGCCGAGAAATTTGCGCAACTGTTCCATCCATGGTTCCGTACAGGTTCTGACATTCGCATCATTTTCCAGAATGCCCTGGATCAGTTCACGTTTATGGTTCAGCTCGGACTGAGACAAGGCTGCGTTATCTTCCTCTTTCGGGAGTTTGCTGCGCAACGCGGCAACCGATTTCTCAAGCCCAACCAGGCGTTCCCAATCATGCGCATGGGCTGCTTCAACCATGCGCATTGAGAGCGTGCTCATTTCTTCGTAGATTTCAATTTGGGTGGGCATGGGAACATGGTACCGGCCAAGGCCGCGCCAATTCCCCGAAAGAACGGCAGGTTCCCCGGTCTTTTCCACCGGGGTGAGAATCCATTGCAATTGTTGGGATTTCTATTAACCTATTGTATTTAATGAATATTAAAGATATCTACTACGCCAAGCCATGCTCGACCCCATAGCGAATCAATTCTGCCGTGGTTTCGAGGCGCATTTTTTCCAGCAGTCGTTTGCGGTATTCGCTGACCGTCTTGACACTGAGACTTAACTCATCGGCAATCTGCGTAATCGTTTTGCCCGACGAAATACGCGACAACACCTGATATTCGCGGTCCGTGATGCGCTCGTGCGGCAGTTTTTCACCATCATCGGAGATTGCCGCTGCGAGATGTTCTGCCAGCGTCGGACTGATGAATCGTTTGCCGCCTGCCACTTGCCGTATCGCAGTCACCAGAAGTTCAGGCGCGCTTTGTTTGGTCAGGTAGCCTGCTGCGCCGGATTTGATGGCGCGCACCGCGTAGTGCTCCTCCGGATGCATGCTGAGGATCAGCACCGGCAGACGAGGGAACTCCTTCTTGAGTTGTTTTAGTGTGTCGATACCATTGCGATTGGGCATCGACACATCAAGCAGGAACACATCCCAGCGCTGATGACGTGCCAGACGCAATGCCTCGACCCCATCCTCGGCCTCGCCGGCGACGACGAGGTCCTCGGTCTCGGAAAGAATCTGTTTCAGACCTTGTCGCACGATGGCATGATCATCGGCAATCAGAACGTGGATTTTTCGGGCCATGGGGAGATCTTAAAAAAGATTCTGCTGAGGTTCTGCTTCAGTACGTTCAGATTCAACGCTTTGCTTCAGTGGCAGCTGAATGACCAAATGCGCTCCGCCCTGCTCGGACGGCTCAATGCGGAATTCACCATTGAGACTGCGGGATCTTTCACGGATGCCACGCAAGCCGAAGGATTTTGATTTGTTCATGTCGGCTTCCGAAATGCCACGGCCATTGTCGCGGATTTCGAGAACGATATGTCGACCTTCGCGCTGCAGTCGCAGTGCGACCAACGATGCGTGGGCATGCTTGGCAATGTTGGTGAGCGCCTCTTGTACGATGCGGAATAACGCGAGTGAGGTGCGGTCGTCGACATCAACGACTTCATCGTAGTGAACACGACAGGGAATTCCGGTACGTTGGGCGAAATCTTCCGCCTGGCTCTCCAGCGCGGCAAGCAAGCCGAATTCCTTGAGAATGCCCGGCCGCAACTCGCGTGCTACGCGGCTCGCAGTGCCCATCGCCTGATTGAGCAATGCCTGAATCGAACGCAGCTTGTCACGCAGACCAACCTGCGCTTTCGGCAACTTTCCGGCCAACAGTGCCGCTTCGATCTTTATCCCGACGAGGAGGCTACCCAATTCATCGTGAATGTCGCGGGCGATTCTCTCGCGCTCTTCCTCCTTCGCAGCTTCGAGATATGCGGATAGTTCGGAGAGTTGTTCGCGCGAACGACGCAATGTTGACTCGGTCTCTTTGCTGCGTGTAATGTCGCTGGCGATCCCGTGCCAATGTATGGTTCCGTCATTGAAACGTTGCGGTACGGAATGAAGGTTGACCCATCGGGGTTTGAGTCGATTGCGAGCGCGAATGCGGCCTTCCCAGTTGAGGGTGGATAAAGTCGTTGCGGATTCGGTGATAGCTGCTTTAAAGGCTGCCCGATCATCCGGTTCGATGGCACCAAAAAAATTTTCAAAAGAAGACGTCAATAATTGTGCCCGGATACCGATCAATTTGTAGCCGCCTTCACTGACGTACAGAAAGCGCAGTGCCCCACTGCGATTGCGTTCGAGCTGGAACACCATTCCAGGCAGGTTGACCGCCAGTCCGCGAAAACGGTCCTCGCTATCTCGCAGAAGCGTGAGCACGGCCCGATGGTCGGCACGTTGTCGTGCTTCACGTACTTCGCGCTCAATCACCAGTACGAGCCGAGCTGGTTGGTCACGCCGCAGACAATCGCGGACGCCCGCCTTCATCGCAATGATCGCCGGCTGTTCGCGTGAAGAGTCGGTCAGGGCGATAACGGGAATATCCAGATCGCAGTCACGCATCGTGCGAACAACCTTGTGTGGCGACAGTCCGGGAATGGCGCTGGCGCAAAGCAGCGCATCCCAACGCTGAATGGCAAGCTGTTCACGAAGCGCGAACAGGTTTCCCACCTGTTCAATGTCGGGACGATGACCAGATATGGATAGACGCTGGCGCAGAATGGAAAGACCATCCTCGCTGCGGTCAACCAGCAGCAATCTCAGCCTGGAGTTCTTTGCCTTTGACGAAACAACCATTGCATCGCAGATCAGCACTCAAAAATCCGAAGGGCCAGTTTAGCGGAAAGCCGGATGGCCGGTATAATTCGGCCCGGTTTGTGTCTTGTTACGCGCCGGCTTAGCTCAGTTGGTAGAGCAACCGCCTTGTAAGCGGTAGGTCGTCAGTTCGATTCCGACAGTCGGCACCACATGCGAGACAAGTACCCAAAAAATAGCCCGTCCAAAGACGGGCTTCATAGCCATCTGTGACGTTCGAAGAAATGAATTATTTCTTTTTCTTGCCGGCAACCGCAGCTTTGAAGCCGGAGCCAGAAGAGAACTTGGGCACAGTGGTGGCCGGAATCTTGATCGTTGCGCCAGTCTGAGGATTCTTGCCGGTGCGGGCTGCACGCTTGGATGATTTGAAAGTACCAAAGCCAACCAGTGTGACGGTGTCGCCCTTGGACACGGCTTTAACTACCGCGCCAGTAAAGGCATCCAACACCTTGCCCGCGGCGGCCTTGCTGATGTCGGCTTCTTTGGCGGCTATTTCGATCAGTTCCGCTTTGTTCATGTCTTGTCCTTTCGAGTTGGTAAGGCCATATGACCTGAGCGGATTTTAACCACGTCCAAGTCTGTGTTGGCAAGTGCCTACCGGAATTTATTCATCGTTCAGACAAAAAAACATGGTCAATTCTTAGCATAATTTTATATGCTGCGCCGACTGGATAATAGTCATCACAGTCCTTGACCATGTTGATGCGTTAGCCTAGAATCCCGGCTCCAGTCGCGGGGTGGAGCAGTCTGGCAGCTCGTCGGGCTCATAACCCGAAGGTCGCAGGTTCAAATCCTGCCCCCGCAACCAACAAAGACAAGGGCTTAGCTTCGGCTAGGCCCTTTGTGTTTCAGCAGTCGCCCTGGTTCCCGTTCGCTTCACTTTAGGAAACGGTCACCCGTGCGGATATGGACGCCATGTACCCGAGGTGGACGTCCGTATCGTTGCACCATCAGAGAGCGTTCCATATCTTCATTTGTATAAGGAGATATGGATTCTCGCAATCACTTGGAGGTGATTAAGTCATTGCTGCAAACGCTGTTCAAAGACGGCACACAGTGTTTTACTTGGCGAAGACTTCGCTATCTTTTCTGTGCTGCGATTGATTGTCGCGTTCCATGTATTCACTCACCCGCACAATATTGACGGGTATGGCCGACATCCGCGGCATCGAATTCAGTGGTTCAGTGTTGCTGTCAGTGGAAATAAGCATATTGGTTGAAGCTCCGTGCGTCGCCGTATCCATGGGCTCGCCCGGCAGAGGCCCCCAGGCATGCGCCATCGATACCACTCCACGCCGCAGCGTCGGATCAGCCTGAACAATCGCGGAGATTTGCGCGTGATCGGAAGTGATCTGAATTCGATCTCCGCTAGTCAACCCGTTGGCTGCAAGATCCTCAGGATTCAGATACGCCGGATTAAAGGGATTGCGTTTGCGCGTCGTTGGCAGGAACATCCCAATCGTGTTGTAGAAGTCGCGCATCCGCCGCGAAGAGAGCAGATAAGTGAACTGCTTACCACTGTTTGTTTTCAATTCTGTTGCCAGTTCCCCGAGTTCCACGGAAACGTCTGCCGGAATCACATCGAAGGTTGCTGTCGATTCGGGTCTGGGCGGTAATACCGTGGTTTGCGCTTCGTAATATATCTTTCCCGACCGGTGGGTCTTGATCTCTTCCAGCGGTGCCAGCGGATGCTGGGTGCGCATGGCAAGGAGTTCATCGTTGGTTGGGCCTTTGTCCATATCCAACACATGGCCGGAGAAGTTCATGGTCTTGCCAAGGCGCTTGGCCAGTGCCCAGAAAAAATACCACTCTTCAATGAGTTCCGATCCTTTGGGTGGTTTGAGCAAGGCAGGAGCGTACTGTACCCACGGTTCCCGGAAGAAGGCGAAGCCGTAGGCACTCACGGGCAAATCGGAACGCTCGTATTGCAACAGGGGCGGGAAAATGTAATCAGCCAGCCGGGCCGTGTTGGTCATGTAAGGCTCTACTGAGACCTTGAGCTCAAGGGCATCAAAGGCACGCTGCATCTTTTTCTGGTCCGGCATCAGGTTGGCCAGGTTGCCACCGCACGAGATCAGGCATTTCACCTGTTCGGCACCAGGAGTAAGGATTTCATCAGCCAGGGTGCCGGTGGTCTTTTCACCACCGATCGAGCCAACGCCGCGAATCCGGCTGGGAGGGACTTTCCAGGAAGTGCGTGGAGGCGGAATCACTTCAGCACGGAAGGGAGATGAGGGCACCATCATGTCGACACTCAGCACTTTGTCGCCCGGACGCAGGAAACGACCGCAGATGACATTGAGACAATCGGCCAAATGTTGCATGAGATTGGAGTGCGGCGCCATGCTGGGGCCGGTACCGGTATAGACAGCGCCTTGCTTGGAGTCGCGGGCGAAAAGTTCAGCCACGCGGCGCAGGTCGCCAGGCTGAAGACCTGCGCGAGTTTCGACGGTGGTTTCGGTGAACGGGGCGACAGACTCACGTAACGACTGCACGGCGGTTGCACCGACGTAGCGTTCACAGAACTCTTTGTCTTGCCAGCCTTCGTTCAACACCAAGCGGATGAGGCCAGCCAGGATCATGGCGTCGTGGCCCGGCAGGGGCTGAATGAGTACATCGGCGTGGGTGGCAGTCTCCGTGCGGCGAGGATCGATGACGATAACCTTCAAGCCGCGCGCACGTTCTGCGTTGAGATTATTGGTCGGCTGGGACGCCAACATGCCAAGCAGGCCGTGAGACAGCAATGGGTTGGAGCCGAGCAGAAGTATTACGTCGGCTTGGGCGAGCTGCAAATTGCCTCCGGCCCAGCCACCGATGCGCTCGAAGGACAGCGTCTTCGCGGATTGGTCGATGGTGTAGGAAGTGAACCGCGAACGCGACCCGATAGCTTCGAGGAAGCTCGCCTGCATCGTTACAGCGGTGGAGTTGAATATCGAACCATTGCCAAAATACACTCCGATAGCGTCGGGGCCATCGCGTTCGATCAAGGCCGAAAGTTTGGCCGCGACTTCGTCCAGCGCTTGCTCCATCGACATCTGCTCAAAGCTGCCATCAGGCTTGCGTTTCAGCGGATGCAACAATCTGCTCTCTCCGTGATGCGCTTCTTCTGCCTGCAGACCCTTGAAGCAGGCATAGCCAGCGGACAGAGGATTCTCCTTGTCACCACGAATATCGACGATCTTGTTGGTTTCGTCGTCGATCTTCAGATGCGTGCCACACTGGGCGAGACAGATGCGACAGAACGCACGACCTTCGCGGATAGCCATTTGGTAAGTGTCCTCGTTATTGGTACGCCTGCTTTGCCAACTACTTTTGCGCCAGTATAAGCTACTGACCGGTAACCTTGGTGACGAGAGCAGAACGTGACAGATATGCGCCTGCCCGGCCATAAACACGCAACATCCGCGGCGCACATAAAAACGCCGCACCTGATTCAGGTGCGGCGTTGAGGAGCTTTGGAGTAGCGAGAATCAGTGGAACTGTTCTTCCTCGGTGGAACCTGTCAGCGCCTTGACCGAGGACGAACCACCCTGGATCACGGTGGTGACGTCGTCGAAGTAACCGGCGCCGACTTCCTGCTGGTGCGAGGCAAAGGTGTAACCCTTCTCGCGGGCTGCAAACTCGGGCTCCTGCACCATGTTGACGTAGTGCTTCATGCCTTCGCCACGGGCGTAAGCGTGAGCGAACTGGAAAGTGTTGAACCAGTTGATGTGGATGCCGGCCAACGTAATGAACTGGTACTTGTAACCCAACGCCGACAGATCTTCCTGGAACGTAGTGATTTGCTTGTCGTTGAGATTTTTCTTCCAGTTGAAGGAAGGCGAGCAGTTGTAGGCGAGCAGCTTGCCCGGGCATGCTGCTTGCACCGCCTGCGCGAATTCGCGGGCAAAGCCGATGTCCGGCACGCCAGTTTCGCACCACACCAAGTCGGCATAGGGGGCATAAGCAATGCCACGACTGATGGCTTGTTCCAGACCGTTTTTAACGCGGTAGAAACCCTCTTGAGTCCGCTCGCCAGTAAGGAAGGGCTTGTCATTGGCGTCGTGATCGGACGTGATCAGGTTGGCCGCTTCAGCATCGGTACGGGCCAGAACGATAGTGGGCACACCCATCACGTCAGCAGCAAAGCGTGCCGAGATCAACTTTTCACAAGCCTCTTGCGTCGGCACCAGTACTTTGCCACCCATGTGACCACACTTCTTCACAGCGGCGAGTTGATCTTCGAAGTGAACCGCGGCAGCGCCCGAGGCGATCATGTTCTTCATCAGTTCGAAAGCATTGAGCACGCCGCCGAACCCGGCTTCGGCGTCCGCCACGATCGGCAGGAAGTAGTCGACGAAGTCAGGATTCCCCGGTTCGATGCCGCGCGACCACTGGATTTCGTCGGCGCGCTTGAAGGTGTTGTTGATGCGGCGAACCATCGTCGGCACCGAGTCGTAGGCGTAAAGTGACTGGTCGGGATACATGGTTTCGGAGGTGTTTCCATCGGCGGCAACTTGCCAGCCCGACAAATAAACGGCTTCGAGGCCGGCCTTGGCTTGTTGCATGGCCTGTCCGGCGGTGATTGCGCCGAAGGCATTTACGTAACCTTTCTTGGCGCCGCCATTGACCTTTTCCCACAGCTTTTCCGCGCCGCGCTTTGCCAGCGTGTACTCGATCTGCAGGGAACCGCGCAGACGAACGACGTCTTCAGCACTGTAGCCGCGCTTGACACTCTTCCAGCGCGGATTGGTAGCCCAGTCTTTTTCCAGGGTAGCGATTTGAGCTTTGCGGTCGGTCATAGCAATATCCTTTCGGTGATAGGTCGAAAAATCAGTCGGCAAGTGTGCTGGCAGGCCGTAGTATAAAACGGTTTTTTGCAAAGAAACAAGTGTCTTATATAAGACATATGGATAGACTTTAAGCTAGCATTTTTGTGCTGACAATCACTCCATCCTGATCTGCATAAAGCCATTCTCCCGGAGTAAAAGTCACGCCGCCAAAGCTGAGCGGAATATCAATTTCGCCGACGTTTCGCTTTAAAGTTTTTAACGGATGAGTTGCGAGCGCGAAGACACCGATCGCTATTTGGCTGATGGCTACCGAGTCGCGAATGCAGCCATAAACAATTATTCCAGACCATCCGTTGGTGACGCCGAGTTCAGCCAATTGGTCGCCAACCAATGCACGACGCATTGATCCGCCGCCATCAATCACCAGTACTCGGCCCTCACCAGATTGTTCCAGGCTTTTTCGAACGAAGGAGTTGTCTTCGAACAGCTTGAGTGTCGTAATCGGACCATGGAAGGCCCCTTTGCCCCCATAAGAGCGAAACATCGGAGCAACCACGCGGATTCTGTCTTCGTGCGCGTCGCACAGATCGGTCGTCAGATATTCCATTGCAAGAGCACCTCGAATATTGTTGAGCAAGTCTGATTATCACGGTATGGATTTATTTAGCCAATAGGCTCGCTTCAAAAGCTGATGGCTGTTACACTGCGCGCCGCTTGGTTTGCCCATCAGTCTGCAAATTAGCGTCTCGCGATTCGATTCTCGATCCGCGGTTTTCCCCTAAAGTGTTTCTGCCTAGACTGGTTCGTGCCTAGCACGCGGGGCCGATTCCAGGAGTTTATTCATGAGTTTTTCCAAGCTCGGCCTGCGCGCCGAAATTCTACGTTCCATTTCCGAACAGGGTTACGACACACCAACCCCGATTCAAACCAAAGCCATTCCGTTGGTTCTTGACGGCTGCGACCTGATGGCCGCAGCCCAGACCGGCACTGGCAAAACTGCCGGCTTTACCCTGCCGATTCTTGAGCTGCTGAGCAGCAGAAATGGTGATTTGTCGCTGACCCGTTTCAAACCACGTGCATTGATCTTGACCCCAACCCGCGAACTGGCGGTGCAGGTGCATGAAAGTGTGCGGACCTATGGCAAGCATCTTTCGCTGCGTTCGGCGGCGATATATGGCGGCGTTGGCCTTGGGCCACAAGCCAAGGCCCTGCGGGCCGGCATGGACATTCTGGTGGCGACTCCCGGCCGTCTGCTTGATCACGTCAAACAGCGCAGCGCCGATCTGTCGGGCATTGAGGTACTGGTGCTGGACGAGGCTGATCGCATGCTCGACATGGGCTTTCTGCCGGATATCCGCAAGATACTTGCGTTGATGCCCAAACAAAAGCAAAGCCTGATGTTCTCCGCGACATTCTCCGAAGAAATCCGTGTGTTGGCCGCCGGTTTTCTGCGCGACCCGATAAGTATCGAAGTCGCGAAACGCAACGCGCCTGCTGATGCGGTAAAGCACTCGGTCTACCGGGTAGACCGGGTCAAGAAGCGTGACCTGTTGATCAAGCTGATCGAGGATCATGGTTGGCATCAGGTGCTGGTGTTTGCCCGCACCAAGCATGGTGCCGATGCCCTTTCGGAGCGTCTTAACAAGGCTGGCATCCGGTCCGCTGCCCTGCATGGCAACAAGACGCAGGGCGCGCGCCAACGCGCACTGGAAGATTTCAAGCGCAATAAAGTCACGGTTCTGGTTGCTACCGACATCGCCGCGCGCGGTATCGATATTGATCAATTGCCCCACGTGATCAACTTTGAATTGCCCAACGTGGCTGAGGATTATGTCCACCGCATTGGCCGTACCGGTCGTGCCGGCGCCAGCGGTGAGGCGATTTCACTCGTTTGTGTAGATGAGCATCGCCTATTGCGCGATATCGAACGACTGCTGAAGCGAGAACTGGAGAAAAAGGTTTTGCCGGGATTTGAACCAGACCCCGGCATTCGTGCTGAACCTATAGCGAATGGCCGGCGCAGCGACTCCAAGTCGTCCTCACACGGGGCTGGCCAACGTAGCGGCCAGCGTCCGGCTGGAGCAGGGCGAACGGCTGCTCCACGTCGAAACTCGACGTCACAACATCCCTCAGGATCAAGACACTATTAAGGAAACAGCCTGCGGCGCACACATAGTGCGCCGCAGGCCGCGAATGACGTTCAGACGGTTGCTGGAACCGTTTCTTCAAATACCAGCTTGACCTTGTCGTCTTCGTCGATATCGATCGTGACTTTGCCCCCATTGGTGAGGCGACCGAATAGAAGTTCATCAGCCAGGGCAGAGCGAATTGTGTCCTGAATCAGACGTGCCATCGGGCGGGCTCCCATCAGTGAATCGAAGCCCTTCTCGGCAAGCCATGCGCGCAGAGTATCAGTGAAGATCGCCTCTACCTTCTTTTCGTGCAACTGACCTTCAAGCTGCATCAGGAACTTGTCCACCACGCGCAGAATCACTTGCGTATCCAGCGCCTTGAAGGAAATAGTGGCGTCGAGCCGATTGCGGAATTCCGGCGTAAACAGCCGCTTGATTTCGGCCATTTCATCACCGGCCTGCTTGTTGGTGGTGAAACCCATCATTGTTTTCTGCAGTGCTTCGGCGCCGGCGTTGGTGGTCATGACGATGACCACGTTGCGAAAGTCCGCCTTGCGTCCGTTGTTGTCGGTCAAGGTGCCGTGATCCATCACCTGCAACAGGATATTGAAAATATCCGGGTGGGCTTTTTCAATCTCATCAAGCAGCAGCACCGAGTGAGGTTTTTTACTGATGGCCTCGGTCAGCAGACCGCCCTGGTCGAAGCCCACGTAACCCGGAGGCGCGCCGATCAAGCGGGATATCGCATGGCGCTCCATGTACTCGGACATGTCGAAGCGAATCAGCTCAATGCCCATGCAGTAGGCCAGTTGTCGGGCAACTTCGGTTTTGCCAACACCTGTCGGACCGGAAAACAGAAAATTGCCGATGGGCTTTTGCGGATTGCCCAACCCTGACCGCGACATTTTGATGGCAGTGGTCAGGGCGCCGATAGCTTCGTTTTGCCCGAACACGACGCTGCGCAAATCACGCTCAAGGTTTTTGAGGAGCGAGCGGTCATCCGCCGAAACGTGCTGTGGCGGAATGCGGGCGATCTTGGCCACGATCTCCTCGATTTCCTGCTTGCCGACAATCTTCTTTTGCTTTGATTTAGGCAGCACACGCTGCGCAGCGCCGGCTTCGTCGATTACGTCAATGGCCTTGTCCGGCAGATGCCGATCATTGATATATTTCGCGGCAAGTTCAGCTGCAGAGTTGATTGCTGCCGCCGAATACTTGATGCCATGGTGTTCCTCGAACCGGCTTTTGAGTCCGCGCAGGATCTGCACGGTTTCCTCGACCGATGGCTCATTGACATCAATTTTCTGGAAACGACGCGACAACGCATGATCTTTTTCGAACACGCCGCGGTATTCATTGAAGGTTGTAGCACCAATGCACTTCAAGCTGCCTGAAGACAAAGCAGGTTTGAGCAAGTTTGAAGCATCGAGGGTGCCGCCTGATGCGGCACCGGCCCCGATCAAGGTGTGGATCTCATCAATAAACAGAATCGCACGGGGATTGTCGAGCAATTGCTTCAACACTCCCTTGAGCCTTTGTTCAAAGTCGCCGCGGTATTTGGTTCCGGCCAGCAGGGCACCCATGTCAAGCGAATAAACAGTGGCATGGGCGAGAATTTCGGGTATCTGCTTGTCGACGATCCGGCGCGCCAAACCTTCGGCAATGGCCGTTTTGCCAACCCCGGCTTCACCCACCAGCAAGGGATTGTTCTTGCGGCGACGGCATAGCGTCTGAATCACGCGCTCCAGTTCTGCATCACGACCGATCAAGGGATCAATCTTGCCGGCAATCGCCATATGGTTAAGGTTTTGGGTAAAGCTGTCGAGTGCGCTGCCCTTTTCCTGGGTTTCATTCTCGGTTTCTGGCGGTTCTTCGTTCTTGCCCGTCGTTTGAGGGTTCTTGGAGATCCCGTGCGAGATGAAGTTGGTTACATCGAGGCGCGTTACGTTGTGCCGTTGCAGAAAATAGACCGCATGAGAATCTTTTTCACCATAAATGGCGACGAGGACATTGGCGCCAGTGACCTCTTTCTTCCCGGAGGATTGCACATGGAGAATGGCGCGCTGGATTACGCGTTGAAAGCCCAACGTAGGCTGGGTATCGATATCTTCGGTACCGGCAACCGTTGGTGTGTGTTCATTGACAAAGTCTGCCAACTCCTTGCGCAGTGCCTCGATATCCGAAGTGCAGGCACGCAAGACTTCCGCCGTCGACGGATTGTCGAGCAGGGCCAGCAACAGGTGTTCCACGGTAATGAACTCGTGCCGTTTCTGCCTGGCTTCGACAAAAGCCATGTGCAGGGTGACTTCCAGTTCCTGGGCGATCATTTACGTTTCCTCCATCACACAAGCCAGCGGATGCTGATGTTGACGTGCAAAAGCGGTCACTTGTTCCACCTTGGTCGCGGCAACATCCTTGGGATAGACGCCACAGACGCCCTTTCCCTCACGATGTACCTTGAGCATAACCAGAGTAGCAGTTTCGCGGGCCATTCCGAAAATCCTTTCCAATACAACGACGACGAAGTCCATTGGAGTGTAATCGTCATTCAGTACCATAACCTTGAACATTGGCGGGGGTTTGACCCTGCTTTTCTTTGGTTCGAGGACGGCACTGTCTTCCCGGCCATGACTAAGCTTGCGTGTGGGCATAGCTGGATTCTAATGCGAATTGCTGCAAGTGCAACCAAGTCGTGCCGTGCGAACAAGCGCTTGACCGGGGCTCAAATTCGAGCACGACCAACGGGCAATATGCTGTCTTGCAGCATCTAAAGTGCTTGACGCATTTAAATAAGATGGGTAAAACCCAAAGCCGTGTTTGGCTCAATTTTCACCGTAATGTCGAAAGCCCCGCAGTCCTTCAGCCTACTGAATCTCCGCTTGGCCCATTCCTCAGAAGTGATATTGCAGTTCGGACATGCCCCGGAGCATTACTGTGCGCCGGATCGTTTCATCAACTGAGGAAGATCGTTTATGGCAACTGGTACTGTCAAGTGGTTCAACGACGCCAAGGGGTTCGGATTCATTACTCCTGACGATGGTAGCGAAGACTTGTTCGCGCACTTTTCTGCGATCAACATGCCCGGCTTCAAGACCTTGAAGGAAACCGAAAAAGTCTCCTTTGATGTTGTGCAGGGTCCGAAAGGCAAACAGGCATCCAATATCCAGAAAGCCTGATAGCGGCGTCGGCGACTGTACCGACACCTGCTTTATAAGTACAAAAATGAAAAGCCCGCCATCGGCGGGCTTTTTTTTGCCTGGTTGCCTCGATAAATACGCTTACATCGACTCAATCATGGCATGGCCATAAGCCACACTTCATCAATCGAGTCATGTTCCACGCCCGTCAGCTAAAGCGGACTTGAGTATGGCATTGAAGGTAGCGCTTGGTCGCATCACCGCTTTGGCCTTCATCGGATCAAGCTTGTAGTAGCCACCGATATCGACGCGCCGGCCCTGAACCGCCTTGAACTCACTAACAATCTTTTCCTCGTTCTCGGCCAGTGACTTGGCCAAAGGGGCGAAGCGGTCGGCAAGTTCCTTGTCCTCGGATTGCACGGCAAGCGCCTGCGCCCAGTACATCGTCAAGTAGAACTGGCTACCGCGGTTGTCAAGTTCGCCGGTCTTGGGCGAGGGTGATTTTCTGTTGTCGAGCAATTTTCCGGTTGCGGCATCCAGCGTCTTGGCGAGCAGAGTTGCCCGCTTGTTGCCAGTCTTGACACCGAGGTCCTCGAACGAAACCGCGAGCGCGAGATACTCGCCGAGTGAATCCCAGCGCAAGTGGTTCTCCTCTACCAACTGCTGAACGTGCTTGGGAGCCGACCCACCAGCACCGGTCTCATACATGCCACCACCCGCCATCAAGGGGACGATGGACAACATCTTGGCGCTGGTGCCGAGTTCCATGATCGGGAACAGGTCGGTAAGGTAATCGCGCAGGATATTGCCGGTTGCAGAAATTGTATCCAGGCCACGGATGACGCGCTCGAGCGTGTAACGCATGGCGCGGACCTGGGACATGATCTGGATGTCGAGTCCAGTGGTGTCGTGATCCTTAAGGTAGGTGTGGACCTTTTTGATCATTTCGGCTTCGTGCGGACGATAAGCGTCAAGCCAGAACACCACGGGCATGCCCGAGTTTCGGGCGCGGTTGACGGCCAGCTTGACCCAGTCGCGAATCGCGGCATCCTTTACCTGGCACATGCGCCAGATGTCGCCTGTTTCTACGTTCTGCGTCAGCAATACTTCACCTGTGGCGAGGTCGGTGATGTTGGCGACGCCGTCTTCCGGAATCTCGAAGGTCTTGTCGTGCGAACCATACTCTTCCGCCTGTTGGGCCATCAGGCCAACGTTGGGCACGGTGCCCATGGTCCTAGGGTCGAAGTTGCCATGCCACTTGCAGAAGTTGATCATCTCCTGATAGATGCGGGCAAAGGTACTCTCCGGCATTACGGCTTTCACGTCCTTGGGGCGACCATCTGCACCCCACATTTTGCCGCCAATGCGGATCATGGCGGGCATCGACGCATCCACGATCACGTCATTTGGCGAGTGGAAATTGGTAATGCCCTTCGCGGAGTCGACCATCGCCAGTTCCGGCCGATGCGCGTGGCAGTCATGCAGATCCTTGAGGATTTCCTCACGCTTGGACGCGGGAAGATTGGCGATTTTTTCGTAAAGATTGGCCATGCCGTTATTGACATTGACCCCCAACTCGTCAAAAAGCTTTCCATGTTTCTCGAATGCGTCCTTGTAGAAAATCCTGACGCAATGGCCGAAGACGATCGGATGTGAAACCTTCATCATCGTTGCCTTGACATGCAGCGAGAACATGACACCAGTCTTGCGCGCATCCTCGAGCTCTTTTTCGTAGAACTCAAGAAGCGCCTTCTTGCTCATGAACATGCTGTCGATGATTTCGCCAGCCAGCAGGGAAACCTTGGGCTTTAGCACGACGGCCTTGCCGCTCTTGGTGATCAATTCCATCTTCACGTCCCGCGCTTTGTCGAGCGTCATCGACTTTTCGCCGTGATAGAAGTCGCCATGGTGCATGTGTGAGACGTGCGTGCGAGAGGCTTGACTCCACTCACCCATCGAGTGCGGGTTCTTGCGGGCGTATTCCTTCACGGCCTTTGGCGCCCGCCGGTCGGAGTTGCCTTCACGCAGCACCGGATTGACCGAACTGCCGATGCACCGGCTGTATCGGGCCTTGATCGCCTTTGCCTCATCCGTCTTGGGATCCTCGGGGTAGTCGGGAATCTTGTGGCCCTTCGATTGAAGCTCGCGGACGCAGGCGACAAGCTGCGCGACAGAGGCGCTGACGTTCGGCAGCTTGATGATGTTTGTTTCCGGAAGCTGGGTTCTTCGGCCAAGATCGCCGAGCACGTCCGGTACTTTCTGCTCCTCGGTCAGATAGTCGGGAAACTCGGCAAGAACCCGTGCCGATACCGAAATGTCGGCCTCTTCAATCTCGATCCCGGCGGGTGCCGCAAAAGTGCGTATAACCGGCAAGAAGGCGACCGTCGCCAGCAGCGGTGCTTCGTCGGTAAGTGTGTAAGTGATCTTCGATTGCCCAGCGCTCATGTGCGTGCCTCGTCGTGTATGTTATTTATTTTGAAATATCAGGCGGAAGGATATGGGGCCAGATCCTCGGCCGAACGCCTGAGTATCCTTGACCGATGCTTTGTCGTCAATAAGCAGGACAAATGGGTATCGGTTCCAGATTCGTCATTCTCGACTTAACGAAATCCTCAGGAAGCGGAAGACGATTTTCACGACTGATAGAATGTGTTGAACGCTTTGCGCCGACCAGACAATCATGAGTGTCACAGCCCACCAGGAAAATCTTTCGCAGCGTATCGCGCAGTCCATGGTGGCTGGTTTTAGCAAGCATTACATGAAGGATTTGCAACTTTCGCAAGGCTGCATTGCAGGCGTAGAACAGTCGTGACGCGCGTGATTCTTTTCAACAAGCCGTATGGCGTATTGACCCAATTCACATCCGAGTCTGGTCATCAAACGCTCAAGGAGTTCATCCCGGTTCCGGGCGTCTACGCCGCCGGCCGGCTCGATGCCGACAGCGAAGGCCTGGTGGTTCTCACCGACAATGGCCCGTTGCAGGCGCGGATCGCCGATCCAGCCCACAAACTGCCCAAAACCTATTGGGTTCAGGTCGAGGGGGTGCTTGACGACGCAGCGCTGGCATGGTTGGAGCAGGGTGTGGATTTGGGTGATTTTGTGACCTTGCCCTGCCAGGCAAGACGAATGGCCGAGCCCGCGGCACTTTGGCCCAGAACGCCGCCAATTCGCCATCGGGCCGCGATTCCAACCGCCTGGTTGGAGATCACGCTGAAACAAGGCAAGAATCGACAGGTACGGCGCATGACCGCCAAAATCGGCTGTCCCACCCTGCGCTTGATTCGCTGGGCAGTCGGTGAATGGACGTTGCAGGGATTGGAGCCTGGGCAGTGGCGGCAGATCGAATATGCTTTCCACGAAAAATCATGTCAACCTGACCGTCAACCGCGCGTTATTGGCCATGACGCACGGTTTTTCGCCGGTCGTGTCAAACCAAAATCCAAGTGAACTGAAAGGGAATAAAATGAGCAAACTGATCGCTACCCTGGTTGCCGGCATGTTCGTCGCCGCTTCCGCCTTCGCCGCTGATGCCGCCAAAGCCCCTGCTGCCGCCGCCCCTGCTGCCGCCGCCGCTCCTGCCGCCGCCCCGGAAGCCCCGGCTGCCGAAGCGCCGAAGAAAATGCACAAGAAGCACAAGAAAGCCAAGAAGGCAGAAGCAATGCCTGCTGAAGCCGCCCCCGCCAAGTAATTCGGCGTCGGTGCAAGCAAAAAGGGCAGGGTAACCTGCCCTTTTTTTCGTTCCCATTTTGAAGATGGCTCTGCTGACAATCAGCTGTGGTTAACTTTCTTGCCGATATACGCCAGCGCTTCTTCCACCTGGTCAATCAGAATCAGACACAAGTCATCCGCCTGCAGATTATCCAGCGCGGTGTCGATGGCTACGAATTCACCGTGTATTTCCTTGACTATGCGCGTTCTGGCGGCTTTGCCGAGCCCTTGCCGCAACAGTGCCACGACCTCGCCGTCAGCACGGCCCCGCTGACACTGATCCTGATAGAGGATCGCCTCATCAAAGACATCCCCGAGTATTTCAGTTTGCTGACGAATGTCTTCGTCGCGACGATCGCCAGCGCCACTGATCACCACCGTGCGGCGTTTTGCCGGCATGTTTTCGACGGCACGAACCAGCGCCATGATCGCGTCAGGATTATGTCCGTAATCCGCGATCACCGTCGCGCCACGATGGGCAAAGACATTGAATCTTCCCGGCGTCGTGTGGGCATCGCTGACGAAGCTGCCCAATCCTGCACGAATATTTTTCCAGGGAATCCCTAGCGCCCACGCGGCGGCCGTTGCCGCCATGACGTTTTCGGTCTGGAAACCGATGGCGCCGTTACCTGTGATTGGAATCCGCGCCAGCGCGATGCGCTGCTCGAAGCCGCCGCGAGTGGCGACGATGTGCCCGTCCTCAAGTGTAACCACGCGATGGCCTTGGGCGCGCCGCGTGCTGATCACCGGGTGACGACTGTCGGTGGCAAAGAAGGTCACCGAGCCGGGACAGAAATCAGCCATCTTCGCCACGATGGGATCGGCGGCGTTGAGCACTGCCGAGCCATCGGGCGCAACGTTCTGGACGATAACCCGTTTCACCACGGCAAGATCTTCTACCGTGCTGATATAACTCAAACCGAGATGGTCGCCGGTGCCGATGTTGGTGACCACGGCCACCTTGCAGCGATCAAAGCCGAGGCCTTCGCGCAGCACGCCACCGCGCGCAGTTTCAAATACGGCCGCATCGACATCAGGGTGGAGCAGCACATTTCGCGCGCTGCGCGGTCCGCTGCAATCCCCAGTATCAATACGTTTGCCGGCGATATAGACACCGTCGGTGGTAGTCATGCCAACGCGATGTCCGCTTGCCGTGAGCAGATGGGCGATGAGTCGCACGGTCGTCGTCTTGCCGTTGGTGCCGGCAACGGCGACCAGGGGAATGCGCCCATCTTCGTGGTTGCCGAACATTGACGCCATGATCGCTTCGCCGACCGCACGACCCTTGCCGTAGGAAGGGTGAAGATGCATGCGCAAGCCGGGCGCCGCATTCGCTTCGACAATGGCGCCACCGGATTCTTCCAGCGATTTCAGCACGTTCTCGCACACCACATCGACTCCGCAAATATCCAGACCTACCATTTGCGCGGCGTCAATCACGCGTGCCGCCAACTCCGGATGTACGTCTTCCGTCACGTCAGTGGCGGTGCCGCCGGTGCTGAGGTTGGCGTTGTTGCGCAGGATCACGCGAGCCCCCCTGGCCGGAATCGTGTCTGCGGTGCAGGATTGCCTTTCCAGCGTGGCAATGGCAATGTCGTCGAAGCGAATCTTGGTCAGTGACGTGGCGTGACCTTCGCCGCGCTGCGGATCGCTGTTCACCTGTTCCACCAGTTGTCGAACCGACTGCACGCCGTCTCCCACCACCTGTGGCGGGTCGCGACGCGCAGCCGCGACCAGGGCGCTGCCCACGACCAGCATGCGAAAATCATTGCCGGCGATGAAACGCTCGACGATGATGTCGGTACTGAATTCCGCAGCAACCGCGTAAGCCCGCAACACCTCTTCCTGCGCCGCAATGTTGACGGCGACACCTTTGCCCTGATTGCCATCGCGCGGCTTGACCACCACGGCGCCACCAATCTCCTGCGCTGCAGCCCAGGCGTCTGCCGCGCTGTTCACCACGCGGCCATGCGGGACGGGCACTCCGGCGGCATTGAGTAATTTTTTGGTCAGCTCCTTATCCTGTGCGATGGCTTCCGCAATCGCGCTGGTGCGGTCGGTTTCTGCCGCCTGGATGCGCCGCTGACGGCTGCCCCAGCCAAACTGCACCAGGCTGCCGTCGGTCAACCGCCGAGAGGGAATGCCGCGCGCATCGGCTGCCTTTACGATGGCTCCGGTGCTTGGTCCAAGACGCACATCTTCATCCAGATCGCGCAGTCGCGACAATGACTGTGCAAGGTCAAACGGCTGGTCGTGAAACGCGGCGACGCAGAGTTGTTCGGCAAACTCGAACGCCAGCCGGCCGACCGCTTCTTCGCTGTATTCGACCACCACCTGATACACGCCGTGATCCACCGTCTGCACGGTGCGGCTGAAGGTCACCGGGCAGCCGGCCTGCGCCTGCAACCCCAGCGCTGCGAATTCCAGTGCATGGACGAGCGAAAAGGATTGCTCCTGCCCCGCCGGCAGCATAAAACCAATTGCCGGAAAACGGGCGCGCAGCCGGGCGTGAAAGCCGCCGATGCCGCCGCCGGAGTTTTGTGCTTCATTGCATGAAACGATCGCCTCGATTGCGGTATGCCGGCTCCACAGGTTGGGCCCACGCAGCGCGCGAACCCGCGATACCTCCATGAACGCAGTACCCACTTTGCTCTGTACCGCCTCGTGTTTCGCGCTATCCATCGTTGCCTCGTCGATTTGTCCGCAAGGTGGGCGTCGTGCCCTTTGGCTCATCTTCATCCTGGCCTGGAACGAAGCTTTGCATCACCGCGCGAATCAGTTCGTGTGATATTCCGAGCGCCCATGCCGCCGCCACTGTCGCCAGCACGTTCTCGGCTTGAAATGCGGATGCACCGGTCGAAGCCAGCGGCATCGTCCCGAGTTTGGCGAGCGGCATTTCTTGCGTCCCGCTGGCCATCACCACCCATCCATCGCGGATGAATGTGGCCCGCGAATCCGTTATGCGTTGCTCGATCAGTGCGGGCAGATCAGGATCGATACCGAAAAATATCACCTCGCCGTCGCACAGTGAGGCCAATCCTGCAACCAGCGGATCGCCCGCGTTGAGTACTGCCACGCCATCCGGCAGCACCACGTCAACCTGGGTACGGAAGACATTGACGAGTTGCTCGGGCGTGCCGATAAAAAATTCCGCATCAAGCGCGGCAGCATCGACATTGGTCACCACGCCGACCGAACATTTGTCGTAAGCCAGACCTTCGCTCAGGATCGAGCGGGCGTTGTTCTCGAATACCGCCGCCTCGACCGCGCGGGTCATCAGCACGCGCTGGCCGGCAGCCCATGTTGCGCAATTGCCTTTCTGTGCCGTCCGCCGATTAAAAAACAGTCCGTCGCCACAGGCCAGCCCGACATGCTTGCCGCTGAGTTTGAGCATGCGTGCCACCAGCCGTGCGACTGTGGTTTTGCCCTTCGAGCCGGTGATGCCCACAATCGGAATGCGACCGTTATCTTTTTCTGCAAACAGATGATCCACAATCGCGCGGCCGACCGGGCGTGGCGTGCCCTCGGCCGGCTTGAGATGCATCAACAGGCCTGGACCTGCGTTGATTTCGACAATCGCACCACCCTGTTCTTCGAGCGGCCGCGAAATATCTTCCGCCACCAGATCGACCCCCGCAATATCAAGGCCGACGATGCGAGCGGCGAGTCCTGCAGCCGCCGCGACATCGGGATGAACCTGATCGGTCACGTCGATCGCGACATTGCCGTTGCGCTGCACCAGCACCTTGCGCCCTGCGACGGGCACTGCATCAGGCGTCAGACCCTGGCGTTGCAGTTCAAGCACCACCGCCGTATCGTCATGCGGGTTGATGCGGTTGAGCGGAAAGTCCTCGGTCGTCCCGCGTCGTGGGTCGCTGTTGATTTGCAGATCGGTGAGTTGGGCGACGGTCGAGTGGCCATCGCCGGTGACCATCGCCACTTCGCCGCGCGCTGCTGCGGCGAGTTTCCCACCCACGATCAGCAAACGATGTTCGGTCCCGCGAATGTAGCGTTCGACGATGACCTCGCTGCCATGTCGCTCAGCCAATGCGAACGCGGCTTCCACCTGTTCGCGCGTGTCCAGTTCGAGCGAAACACCGCGGCCATGATTGCCATCAAGCGGCTTCACGACTACCGGCGTGCCGATGTCTTCGGCGGCATCCCACGCGTCTTCGGCGTTGCCCACAATTCGACCCGAGGGCACCGGAACGCCGCAGGATTCGAGCAAGCGCTTGGTCAAGTCCTTGTCGCTGGAAATGCTCTCGGCAACGGCGCTGGTGGTGTCGGTCTCGGCGGTCCAGATACGGCGGCTGCGCACGCCGTGGCCGAGTTGCACCAGGTTGCCTTCGGAAAGGCGCAGCGAGGGAATGCCGCGCTCGCTCGCCGCATTCACGATGCAAGCCGTGCTGGGACCCAGGCAATGCGTGTCGGCCATGTCGTGCAATCGATCCACCGTGCCGGCGACATCAAACGGTTGGTCGTGGATGGCCGCCATCACCAGATCGCGCGCAGCAAAAAGGCAGGCGCGGCTCACGTTTTCGTCACGGGCCCGCACCACGACCTTATACACCCCGCGCTGCGAAGTTTCCCGCGCCTTGCCGAAACCGCTTTGCATGCCCGCCAGATTTTGCAATTCCAGTGTCACGTGTTCGAGAATGTGGCCCGGCCAGGTACCTTCCCGCACACGTTGCATGAAACCGCCGGGTTCGCCAACGCCGCAACGGTGCTCGATCAACGAAGGCAGCCACGCGGCGAGGCGTTCGTAGAATCCGGGCAGCGTGTTGGAAGGCGAGTCTTCCAGATCGTGGATATCGACCCAGGCCTCCAGTGCCGGTCGGTAAGTCCAGATGTTGGGCCCGCGCAGAGAAATCACCTTGGTGATTTCAATCGTTTTATTGGTCATCTGTGCGCAGTGGGAAATTCACACGAGTAACGCCCGAGGTGCTCTCAGGTTTACATTGGGAGTGCACAATTATCGCCCGGAACAGGCCGGACAGCGCATCAAGCGAGGCGGTATACTCGTGCCGCCTGCCCAGTCCGCAGTCGCGGATGCGCAGGCCAAGCCCATGACAATCCAATCCGACAATCCTGTTTCTGCCGGCAACCCCGTTCCCGAGCCATGGCGTCTCGGTGCCGAAGTGTTGCTGGCGCAAGATGAACACATCCTCGCCTGGCTCGAAACCGATCTCGACCACAGCCTCCGCTTCGCGCCCGGCATGTTGATCGCCACAGATCGCCAGCTCATCGCCAAGGCACCCGGTGCAAGCGAATGGCAGCAATGGTCTTATCGCGACCAGTTGCTACTGCAACATCACGACCATGCCGGCGTGGGTGCGCTCGAACTGCACGACGGTGCAAGTCGTTTGGTTACCTGGCGCTACACTCTCGGCCAAAATCCGCAGGCGCTGCGCCTGATGGATCAGTTCACACGCCTGCGCGATGCCGGCGTCGAGGGTGGTGCCCCAATACCACCGTCCGAAGAGCTTTGTCCGCAATGTCTCGCGCCGTTGCCGCTGAGCGAGGAGGAGTGCCCGATCTGCACGCGAGAGATTAAACGCCCGCCGTCGACGTGGACATTGTTCCGCCTGTCGCGTTTCGCCAAACCTTACAAGGGACAACTGATTACCGGCTCTCTGCTGACTATTGCGGCAACCATCGCAAATCTGGTACCGCCGTATCTGTCCATGCCGCTGATGGACAAAGTGTTGATTCCGTTTCAGAACGGCAAGCCCATCGATGTCATGCTGGTGGGTCTGCTGCTCGGCGGCCTGTTCGGATCGAGCTTGCTGGCCTGGGGGCTGGGTTGGGCCCGCACTTACATCCTGGCGCTGGTGTCCGAACGTATCAGCGCTGATCTGCGCACTACCACCTACGAACATTTGTTGCATCTCTCGCTCGAATACTTCGGCGGCAAACGTACCGGCGACCTGATGTCGCGCATCGGATCTGAATCGGATCGGATCAGTGTCTTCCTTTCGCTGCACGCACTGGATTTTGTCACCGATGTGTTGATGATCCTGATGACATCCATCGTCCTGTTCTCGATCAACCCGTGGCTTGCATTGGTAACGCTGCTGCCGCTGCCGTTCATTGCCTGGATGATTCACGTCGTGCGTGACCGGCTGCGTACCGGCTTCGAGAAAATA
>JANYCD010000073.1 GCA_025360425.1 Sterolibacteriaceae bacterium | reverse complement strand
TTACCGGCGGCGTAAACAGCGAACAATCGAGCACCGGCAATTTATTGTCCAGCCCGAAGCGCTTGCGCGCCAGCGCGAAACGTTTTGACAGCAAGTCGGCCAGCGGGCCTTCGCCGCGCATGCGGCTGCCGAAGGTGCTGTCGTAGTCGCGACCACCACGCATCTGGCGCACCAGGCGCATGACGTGGGTGGCGCGGCCGGGTTCGTGATTTGACAGCCAGTTCTGGAACAGCGGGTTCACTTCGCGCGGCAGGCGCAGCAGCACGTAGCCGGCGGAACTTGCGCCCGCTGCGGCGGCGGATTCGAGCAAACTTTCAACTTCGTGATCGGTGAGCGCTGGAATCACCGGCGCCATCAGCACGGTAACCGCGATGCCGGCGTCGGCTAGGATGCGGATGACCTCAAGCCGGCGCTGTGGCGTCGCTGCGCGCGGTTCGAGCTTGCGCGCCAAGTCCTTGTTGAGTGTGGTGATCGACACGGCAACATGGACCAGCCGGTCGCGCGCCATCGCCGAGATCAGATCAAGGTCGCGCAGGATCAGTGCCGACTTGGTGATCAGCGAAACCGGATGGCGTGTCTCGCCCAGCACTTCGAGCAGGTCGCGGGTGATGCCGAGCTTGCGCTCGACCGGTTGATAGGCATCGGTGTTGATGCCCATTGCAATGGGTGAGCAAACATAACCGGGTTTGGCCAACTCCACGCGCAGGCGATCCGCTGCATCGGCCTTCCAGGCGATTTTGGTTTCGAAGTCGATACCGGGCGAGAGACCGAGGTAGGCGTGGCTGGGACGGGCGAAGCAGTAGATGCAGCCGTGCTCGCAGCCGCGATAGGGATTGATTGACTGCGAGAACGGAATATCCGGCGAATCGTTGCGGCTGATGACGGTCTTTGCGGTGTCGACGATCAGTTCGGTTGCGAGTGGGGCCGGTTCCTCTTCGGTGTTGCCCCAGCCGTCATCAATGGCTTCGCGTGTCCAATCGGAAAAGCGATTGTCGGGATTGACGGCGGCGCCACGCCCCTTGGGTGGTGGATACGAAGGGTGGTCCATGCAGCAAGTGTATCCACCTGCCAGGCTCACCCGGTGAGGCTGCCGCGTTAGTTTGTTACCCCGGCGCGATGCAGCGCAGCGGTCGCCGTTGCCATGAGCGATTCGAGCGAATCACCCAGACCGAAAGGTGCTACGCCGAACGTGGTGGAGATGGTGGTGATCTTGCCGCCATCAAGGGGCAGGGCGAGCGAGGAAATGCTCTTGCTCAGCCGCTCGGCGATGCGCTGACCTTCGTTCGAGGCGGCATACGGCAGCAGGATAGCGAAGATTCCTTCGTTGTAGCGAGCCAGCAGATCGTGGGTGCGCAGGCTGTCAGCGCATTGCGTGGCAACAGTTCTCACGGCTGCATCGCTGATGGCGGATCCGTGCTCAGTGCCGAATTGGCGGAAGCCTTCGATTTCGATCAATACCAGACACAGCGAATCGCCGTCGCGTTCGCAGCGGGCGATGGCGCGCGGGAAGGCTTTTGCCATCCAGTGCCGGTTGTGCAAGCCCGATACGGAGTCGACTTTCGTGGCCAGTTCAAACTCCAGGCTGCGGGTTTGACCCGCGACCACGGCGAGGTTGTCGTGACGGACGCGGCCGGCCATGATTGCCAGCAGATTGCGGGCAATGTCCGGTACCCGATCCACCAGTGCCCACAGGGCGTCGTGGGAAATCGCCAACAGGTTGCAGTCGCGCGCCGTCACCACCAGCGCCGATACCGGATTGCCGTCGATCAATGACATTTCACCGACACAATCGCCGGCTTTCAGGACGACATGTTTGGGCAGGCGCGGGCCGCCCGGATAGACATTTAATTCCCCGACCAGGATCAGATAAAGGCAGTAGTTGTCAGTGCCGGCTTCCAGCAGCCGCTCTCCGCGCGGCATGGAGATTCGTTCGCAGGGTTCGATCAGGTCGAGTATTTCCTCAAGGTCGACATCCTGGAACAGCGTGCTGGTTTCAATGCAGGTGCGATCAGTTGCAGACAGCATGGGTTACTCCTTGGACTGTATGACTAGCATACCGAGTCCCAGACCTTTTAGGGGAGAATACGAAACAGCGAATTCGCAGACCTTTCGGGTAGACTCGAACATTTTGCAGCAATATTTATGCCCATGAAGCACGAAATCGACGACGTCCGTATCAAGGAAATCAAGGAATTATCTCCACCGGCCCACGTACTGCGTGAGTTCCCCGTCAGTGATCGGGCGGCGGAAGCGACTTACGAGGGCCGTCAGGCCATTCACAAGATATTGCATGGTGCCGATGATCGCCTGGTGGTGGTGGTAGGACCCTGTTCGATCCATGATACCGAAGCGGCGCTGGACTACGCGCGCCGCTTGAAAGCCGAACGCGACCGTCTGTCGGCTGATCTGGAAATCGTAATGCGGGTCTATTTTGAAAAGCCGCGCACCACGGTGGGTTGGAAAGGCCTGATCAACGACCCGCGCCTCGATGGCAGCTTCAGCATCAATGAAGGTTTGCGTCTGGCGCGCCAGTTACTTTGGCAGCTCAATGAACTCGGCCTGCCGTGTGCGACCGAGTTTCTCGATACCATCACGCCCCAATACACGGCGGATCTGATCGCCTGGGGGGCGATTGGTGCGCGCACCACCGAATCCCAGATCCATCGCGAACTGGCATCGGGGCTGTCGTGTCCGGTCGGTTTCAAGAACGGTACCGACGGCAATGTGCGCATTGCCGTGGATGCGATTCGCGCCGCAGCCAGCCCGCATCATTTTTTGTCGGTGACCAAGGCCGGCCATTCGGCGATCGTGTCCACAGAGGGGAACGAAGACTGCCACGTGATTTTGCGCGGCGGCAAAGGCCCCAACTACGATGCCGCCTCGGTCGAGGCGGTCTGCGTGGAACTGGCCAAAGCCGGACTCGCATCGCGTTTGATGATCGACTTTTCGCACGCCAACAGCAGCAAGCAATACAAGCTGCAAATGGACGTGGCGCGCGACGTGGCGGCGCAGATGGCGGCCGGCGATGACCGCATCTTCGGCGTGATGGTCGAGTCGCACATCAAGGAAGGCCGCCAGGACCTGGTGCCGGGCAAGCCGCTTGAATACGGCCAGAGCATCACCGATCCGTGCATTGGTTGGGATGACAGCATTGCGCTGCTCGACCAGTTGGCCGAGGCGGTGCGCAAGCGGCGCACGGTGCTGGAAGATAAATAACGCCGGCGGCGGCATTGTGAATCCGCGCCGCCTGTTTCTTGCGCTGTTGCTGCCATTGTTGGCGTTTCGCATGTGGCTGGCGGTGGCGTTGCCGATCACCGGCGATGAAGCCTATTTCATCTGGTGGGGGCACATTCCGGACTGGGGGTTTTACGATCATCCGCCGATGATCGGCTGGTGGTTGGCGGCCCAGTTGCAACTGGGCTCTGCAGCGTGGTGGCTGCGGATGTCATCGGTATTGCAACCCTTGCTGCTGGGCACCGTCGTGGCGTGGAGCGTACCGTACATCTGGCCGCGGGCCGATGAGGAAAGGCGCTGGTGGGCGGCCCTGTTCACCATGATTGCACCGGCCTCGGTATGGAACGTGTTCATTACCACCGACACGCCGCTGGTATATTTTTCCGTGTTGTCCGGCCTGGCCTGGCTGCGCGCACGCCGCGATGACGACCTGCGCTGGTATCTGATCGGCGGGATTTTGCTGGCTGGTGCAGTGCTGTCGAAGTACTTTGTGGTGTTCCTCGGCTTCGCCTACCTGCTCGACATACTTGTATCTGCGCGTCGGCGCGGCTGGGCTGGTCTTGCCATCGTCTATGCCTGCTGCGTGCCGGCGCTGACGCTGATGGCGTGGTGGAATGCCGGTCATTGCTGGCCCAACTACATGTTCAATTTCGTCAATCGCAACGAGGATGCGGGCTTGTCGTGGAAGACGCCATTGCTGTATGCGGTGATGATGGTCTATCTTCTGACGCCGGCGTTGGCGCTCGGATTGTTGCGGCCGTTCAGGCAGGCGGCGGGCGAATGGCATGGCTCGGCGCGTGCTGCGCCTGCGGAGGTGCGTTCGCTCGCCATGCTGACTTTTGTGCCGCTGGTCATGTTCGGTCTGTTGTCGCTGGCCAAGACCATCGGCCTGCATTGGGTACTGTCGTTTCTGCCCTTCGCTTTCATGTTGCTGGCGCTCGCTTTGCCGCTGCCGACACTGGCGCGGATGGGCAAGTTCGTGGCGCTTTTCGCGGCGCTGCATGGGGCCGCTGCCGCTGCGATCAGCATGACCTCGCTCGAGACCTGGCAGCGTACCAAGTGGTACGACGGCATCGTATTGACCTTTGAAGCAGGAGAGATTGCGGCGCGGCTAAAGCGGTATGAGGCGGACTACACTTTCATGAGCAACGGCTACTCCGATGCCGTGACGATGGGTTATAACGCCGGCCGCTATTTCGGTGTGTTCGGTGAAGCGTCGAGCCATGCCCGGCACGATGACATCCTCACCGACTTCCGTCAGCTTGACGGTCGCAACATCCTCATCCTGCGCAAAACTGCGCCAGCATCCGGCGAATACGCGCCTTATTTCCGCGAACTGAAAGTGGAAACTTTTGAATTGCGCGGTGTCACTTTTTACAAAGTGCTGGGCCGTGGTTTCGACTACGTCCACTATCGTGACACGGTGTTGGCGACTATCAAACGCAAGTACTATGCGCTACCTTCCTGGCTGCCCGTGCAGGGCTGCTATTTCTGCGACCGATATTTTCCGGGCCAATCATGCCAGCGCTAATCCGATTGCTGCGTCCCCAGCAGTGGCTGAAAAACGGCTTCGTGCTGGTGGGCTTGCTGTTCGGCCATGCCTGGCGCGACCCGGCCAAGCTGGGGCAGGCTTTGTGGGCCTTCGCCGCATTTTGCCTGCTGGCATCGGCGATCTATGTATTTAACGATCTGATTGACCGCGAGCAGGATCGCTGCCACCCGAAAAAGCGTCACCGCCCGCTGGCAGCCGGCAGCGTGACCGTGCCTGCTGCTTTGGCACTGATGGGGACCTGTTTCGTCGGCGGTGTGACGATCGCGTTGACCCGGGCCGGGGAAGCACCCTGGGTGTTTTTCGCCTACGTCGTGCTCAACATTGCCTACACGCTGGGGTTGAAACACATCGTGGTGCTCGATGTGTTCATGATCGCGGCCGGCTTCATGCTGCGGTTGCTGGCTGGTACGTTGGGGCTGGGCATCGCGCCCTCGCAATGGTTGCTGCTGTGCGGGCTGATGCTTACTCTGTTCCTCGGCTTCGCCAAGCGACGCGCTGAACTGTCGGCATTGGCCGAGGGATCGGCCAATCATCGGCGGGTGCTGGAGCAATATTCGAAAGGCCTGCTCGACCAGTACATCACGGTTGTCACCGCCTGCACGGTGGTGTCCTACAGTCTGTATACCGTGAGTCCGGAAACGGTAGCGATGCACGGCAGCAACCATCTGATGCTGACCGTACCTTTCGTGCTTTACGGCATGCTGCGCTACCTGTTTTTGCTGCATCGTCGCGGCGGCGGTGGTGACCCTTCCCAGGAACTGGTGGGCGACCCGCATATGGCTATCGCCGTCGCCGGGTGGTTGGCGATGGTGGTCGCAGTGTTGACCGGGCAGCTATAATCAGTTCCATGAAAACCGGGCACTTCCCCACATCTTCCAGCATCCAGCCGTGCGGTGCAGCGACGCCGTTCGTCAATCGCATCAATGAAATCATCGAACGCATCCAGTTGTTCGAGGATTTCGAGCCGGCGGAAATCACCACACTGGCCAGTTACATGACCTGCTACAACGCGCCCATGGGAATCGAGGTCATCCGTGAAGGCGAAGTCGGCGACTTCATGCTGCTGGTTTTGGATGGCACGCTGGAAGTCGTCAAGAAGGATTCGCAGGGCTTGCCATCACGGATCGGCACTGCCGGGCCCGGCAAGACGCTCGGTGAAATGTCGGTGATCGATGGCGAGCCACGCTTTGGCAGTTGCGTCACGCTGACTGACGTTCAGTTTGCGGTGCTTGATCGTGAGGAACTGACCCGCCTGATCGCCGAAGAGCCCAAGATCGGCATCAAGCTGCTGATGGAATTTTTGATGTCGTTGAATCAGCGCTTGCGTCAAGTGAGCGGCCAACTGATGCAATGCATGGAGCAGCGCGAACGCCGCATCGGGCGCTGATCGGTGTCCGCCGGTTCAACCGGCGTTTTTTCCCTTTTGCCACATCACGTCGCCGCGTCCGCCGCTGCGATTGATACTGCGCGCCAGCACGAACAGCAGGTCCGATAACCGATTGACATATTGGCGTGCTGTCTCCGAGACGTTTTCATTTTCGGCGAGGCCGACCAGCTTGCGTTCTGCCCGACGGCAAACAGTGCGGGCAAGGTGGGTCAATGCGGCCGCGCGAGTGCCGCCGGGCAGGATGAACTCCTTCAGCGGGGCTAGCGTGCCGTTGTAATGATCAATGGCCTGCTCCAGGCGCGCCGGCTGGCCAATACCCAGCAGTTGTGCGCCGGGAATCGAGAGCTCGCCGCCGAGATCGAACAGGTCGTGCTGGATGCCCAACAGCAGATCACGCACGTCGTCCGGCAGCTCTTCGCACAGCATCACGCCGATGATCGAATTGGTTTCGTCGATGTCGCCGATGGCGGCGATGCGCGCCGAATCCTTGGCGGTGCGCGAGCCATCACCAAGGCCGGTGGTGCCAGCATCGCCGGTACGCGTATAGATTTTTGAAAGTCGATGTCCCATGGACCGGATTATATGCCGCCAGCGGTGGGTTCGGCAGCGGCCCGCTGCGTGTTACCATCGCCGCGAAATCTTACAGGCGCGGTTGCAGACGGTGATCGCGCGCCTCTGCAACAGAAAAATACATCCATGGCACTGACGATAGAAGTCTGCAAGGCACAACATATCGGCGATCGCGAAGAGCAGCAGGATCGCGTTGCGATGTTTCCTCATCCGCTCTACAAGGGCGCGCTGCTGGCGGTGTTGGCCGATGGCATGGGTGGCCTCAGTGGCGGTGCCATGGCGGCCGAGCAGGTAATCCAGGCCGCACGGCAGAATTTCGATCGTTTCGGTCCCGGCGCGAATGCGCAGGAAATGCTCTCCGCTGCCATCAATGACAGTCACGACAGCATCCGGCTGACGGCGCTGTCGGCAGAGAAGGATCCGCACAGTACTGCCTGCGTCTTTGTACTGACACCCGGTCGTGCCGAGTGGGCACACTGCGGCGATTCCCGTATCTATCAATTTCGTAACGGCGAGATGATTGTCCGCAGCGTCGACCATTCGCTGGTCATGCGCAAAATGGTGATCCCGGGCTATCTGACCGAAGAGCAGGCCGAGTCGCATCCCAACAAGAATCTTCTGGTCTCCTGTCTGGGTGAGGAAGCGCGCCCCGAGATCGATTTCGGCGAGGCGGTGCCGCTTCAGGCCGGGGATTGCTTTCTGCTTTGTTCCGACGGTATCTGGGCCTATTTCAAGAACGAGGAACTGGGCCAGATCCTGGCCGAGATGTCACCACGCCAGGCGGCAGAGGCGCTGTTGGAGCGTGCCCGCGAGCGGTCCAAGGGACGTGGCGACAACTGCTCGCTGGCCATTGTCAAGATCAAGGAAGTCGAGCAGCAAAAGAAGCCCATGATGGGCCGGATGCGCAAGCCCGGCGAATAACGGGCCAGGGTTCGTCCCGGCCCTAGGAAAATTCTGCTCGTTTAAGTATGATCGTTGACTGCCAAGATTCAGCCGCCGGCGGTCTGGTGGCGAATCAACAAACAATGAGCATTAAGGGGAACGCATGTCTCTGATGATCGGGGTACCACGAGAGGTTTTTCCAAACGAGAAGCGCGTCGCTACCGTTCCCGAAGTCGTTGAAAAGCTGATCAAGCTGGGCTTTTCTGTCGCCGTGGAATCAGGTGCCGGTGATGCGGCAAATTTCAGTGACGAGACCTACCGCGTCGCGGGCGCCGAGATCGTCACGGGAGCCGCCCAGCTTTGGGCCAAATCCGACATCGTGTTCAAGGTACGCGGGCCGAGCCAGGACGAAGTCGGCTTGCTGCGCGAAGGCGGTACGCTGATCGGCTTCATCTGGCCGGCACAGAACCCCGACCTGATGCAACAGCTCGCCGCCAGGAAGGCCACCGTTCTGGCCATCGACGCGCTGCCGCGCACGCTGAGTCGTGCCCAGAAGATGGACGCTTTGACCTCCCAGGCCGGCGTCGCCGGCTACCGTGCCGTCATCGAGGCCGCCAATGCCTTCGGCCGCTTCTTCAACGGGCAGATCACGGCCGCGGGCAAGGTGCCGCCGGCCAAGGTCTTCATCGCCGGTGCCGGCGTCGCCGGCCTGGCGGCGATCGGTACCGCCGCTAGCTTGGGCGCCATCGTGCGTGCCAACGACACCCGTGCCGAAGTGGCCGACCAGGTCGTGTCGCTGGGCGGCGAATTCGTCAAGGTCGATTATGAGGAAGAAGGTTCCGGCGGCGGCGGCTACGCCAAAGTGATGAGCGAGGGCTTCCAGCAGGCTCAGCGCGATATGTACGCCAAACAGGCCAGGGAAGTGGACATCATCATCACCACCGCGCTGATCCCCGGCAAGCCTGCGCCCAAGCTGATCACCGCCGCGATGGTGGCGTCGATGAAGCCGGGCAGCGTGATCGTGGACATGGCGGCGGAGCAGGGCGGCAACTGCGAGTTGACCGAGCCCGGCCAGGCGGTAGTGAAGCACGGCGTGACCATCGTCGGCTATACCGATCTGGTTTCGCGCCTGGCCAAACAATCGTCGACGCTGTACGCCAACAACCTGTTTCGCCTCGCCGAGGAGCTGTGCAAGACACAGAGTGTAAAAAGCGACGGCATCATCGACGCCAACATGGAAGACGACGCCATCCGCGGCCTGACCGTCATCAAGGAAGGCAACGTCACGTGGCCGCCCCCGGCGCCCAAACTGCCGGCGGCGCCACCTGCTGTGGCGAAGCCGGCAGTGGCAGTGCCGGCAGCAAAGAAGGGCCACGGCCATGGCGGCAGCGGTGAACCGATGGCGGGCAACAAGCTGGCGATCATGTTTGGTGTCGCCGCGGCATTGTTCTGGTTCGTCGGCGCCAACGCCCCGACCGCATTCCTCGCCCACTTCACGGTGTTCGTGCTGGCCTGCTTCGTCGGCTACATGGTGGTGTGGAATGTCACACCGGCATTACATACGCCGCTGATGAGCGTGACCAATGCGATCAGCTCGATCATCGCCATCGGTGCCCTGATCCAGATTGCGCCGCCCATGGCAGAGGGCATGCCGCCACCGAACGAATGGATACGCTGGCTGGCCTTCGGCGGTATCGCGCTCACTGCGGTGAACATGTTTGGCGGCTTCGCCGTGACCCAGCGCATGCTGGCCATGTTCCGCAAGTAACCCAGGAGACACGACATGTCCGGAAACATAGCAACCGTCTCCTACATCGGAGCAACGATACTTTTCATCCTCAGTCTGGGCGGGCTTTCCAATCCGGAAAGCTCCCGCCGCGGCAACCTCTACGGCATGATCGGCATGGCCATCGCCGTGCTGGCGACGGTCTTCGGGCCACATGTCACACCGGCCGGGATTTCCTGGATTGTCGGCGCCATGGTCATCGGTGGCAGCGTCGGCCTCTACGCGGCGCGTACCGTGCAGATGACGCAGATGCCGGAACTGGTTGCGCTGATGCACAGTCTGGTTGGTCTGGCGGCGGCGCTGGTGGGCTTTGCCAGCTACATCGACAATTCCATCGAACTCGTTGGCGCTGAAAAGAGCATCCACGAGATCGAGATCTACGTCGGCATCCTCATCGGGGCTGTGACCTTCTCGGGATCGCTCATCGCCTTTGGCAAGCTCAAAGGCCTTATCGGCGGCAAGCCACTGCTGCTTCCGGCGCGTCACTGGCTCAATCTGGCCGGCCTGCTGACCGTGATCTGGTTCGGCAATGCCTTCCTCCACGCCGAGTCGGTGAGTGCCGGCATGATACCGCTGATCGTGATGACTATCATCGCGCTGCTATTCGGCATCCACATGGTGATGGCTATCGGCGGTGCAGACATGCCGGTGGTGGTGTCGATGCTCAACAGCTATTCAGGGTGGGCCGCTGCAGCCACAGGTTTCATGCTTTCGAACGACTTGCTCATCGTCGTCGGCGCCCTGGTGGGTTCGTCGGGGGCGATTTTGTCGTACATCATGTGCCGCGCGATGAACCGCAACTTCATCAGCGTGATCGCCGGCGGCTTTGGTACGGGTGGCGGAAAGCCGGCGGCCAAGAGCACTGCGGCAGAACCAGCCGGCGAAGTCGTTCCCATCAGCAGTGTCGAAACGGCGGAACTGCTGCGCGACGCCAAAAGCGTGATCATCGTACCCGGCTACGGCATGGCGGTGGCGCAGGCCCAGCATACGGTTTATGAAATCACCAAGTTCCTGCGCGAGAAGGGCGTCAACATTCGCTTCGGCATTCATCCAGTGGCCGGGCGCATGCCCGGCCACATGAATGTGCTACTGGCCGAGGCCAGGGTGCCTTACGACATCGTGATGGAAATGGACGAACTCAACGACGATTTTCCGCAGACCGACGTGGCGATGGTGATCGGCGCCAATGACATCGTCAATCCGGCGGCGCAGGACGATCCGGGCAGCCCGATCGCCGGCATGCCGGTACTGGAAGTCTGGAAGGCCAAGACGTCGATCGTCATGAAGCGCAGCATGGCTTCCGGCTACGCGGGTGTCGACAATCCGCTCTTCTACAAGGAAAACAATCGCATGCTGTTTGGCGATGCCAAGAAGATGCTGGACGAAGTGCTGGTAGCGTTGAAGACCTGATTTTGGGTCTCAGGAGAAAAAGAAAAACGCCCGCAGTAGCGGGCGTTTTTCTTTGGACGTCATTGCTTAAGGCGGCAGTGTTTGTCAGCCCTTTTTTGGTTTGGTACGCAGGCCCTGTGCCAGGGCGCGCATTTGTGCTGGCGTCAGCTCTTCCGGTTGGCCGCGATCACGGAACATGAGCCACAGCAGGGCGCCATTGATCAGCACCAGCGCGATATCAATATAGAGAATCGTGGTGACGATCTGTCGCTGCGAGTTGTCGCCAAATACGAAGTAAAACCCTTCAAATGTCGGCAGCGCCGCCTTGGTAATGGCGGCGTAGTTTTCAAACGGCGGAAACAGCAACATCAACACCAGATTGAAGGCCACCACCAAAAGCACGCCTTGTTGATAGCGGAGTTTTTTGCCCGTGCTGCTGACTACCGGTTTTCCCCGCAGCAGAAAGGCAGCAATCGCTGCATTGATCAGGACAACAAAAATCTCCAGCGTCAAATAGGGTTCATTGAGTACTTGACTATGGTGCACGCCGAAGGCGAAAAAGAAGCCACTGAAAGTGGGAATGTTGCCCCGTTGCAAGGAGATGTAATCGTAGGGCGGAAAAAGAAGAACCAACGTCAGGTTGATCAAAATTACGCCCAGGGCAATCCGCTGTTGTCGAGTCATAGGTCAGTGCAAAGAGGTGGGTCGTTGGTTGCGGAGGGAAGATTAGTCCAGAACATGCGAGCCTGCAACAAACAGTAAGCGGGGGTTTGCCCCGCTTACTGTTGTACGGGATGGCCCTTCTCTCATCCGCCGCTCCTGCTGGGGATGTGGCTGATAGCGGACTGGTTAATCGTTTGGGATAACATATTGCTAACGATAAATTCGAAAGACGGAGACAATGCGCTGGACAATTGGAATGCTGTTGGCATTGACGGGATTTGCGGCAAGTGCACAAGAAATTAAATTGCGGCACGCGCTGGAAGGCAAGGCGCTGGATGCGCTTGCAACATTGGTGATCAAGTTCAACGACACGCAAAACAGCAAGGCACGAGTTGTGCTGCAAAGCGTGCAAGGCCTCGACGACCGTCGGCGGCTGCCGGCGATGGCCTTGCTCAATACCGATGACAGCATGCGCTTCTTTGATACGCGCCCGCGATTCAAACCGCTGTATCAGGCGATGGCCGAGTCGGGCGAGAAGCTTGACCAACGCCGTTTTTATCCACAGATTGCCGACGCCGTGGATGATTCTTCCGGGCGCATTCAAGCGCTCCCCCTTGGCCTTTCCGTGCCGGTGTTGTTGTGGAACAAGGCGGCATTCCGCAAGGCAGGCCTTGATCCGGATACGGCGCCGCTGACTTGGCTGCAAGTACAAAATGCGGCCGGCGCGCTTTTCGATTCCGGCGTCGGTTGCCCATTGACGTCGTCACGTTTCGTCTGGATCCATCTCGAGAACGTCTCGGCCCAGCACAACGACCCGATCATTGTCCGACCCAACCGCATCGCGCTGAATGCGCTGATGGACGTCAAGCATCTGGCGCTGTTGTCGAGCTGGTACAAGAGCAGTTATTTCCGCTACTACGGCCCGCGGTTGGAGGGAGATGCACATTTTCTTTCCGGCGAATGCGCCATGCTCACCGGCGAATCGAGTCTCTATGCCGAAACGGTCCGCGGCAAATTTCTGGTCGGTATTGCATCGCTGCCGTATTACGACGATGTCTATGGTGCTGCTCCGCGCAATGTGTTGCCGGACGGTGCCGGACTGTGGTTGCTGGCGGGAAAGAAGAAGGATGAATACCGTGTGGCTGCGCGCTTCGTCAACTTCCTGATGCAGCCGCAGAATCAGCGTGACTGGGTCAAGGTCAGCGGCTATCTGCCCATGACGGTCGACGCTGTTTCGGCATTACGAGAGTCGGGCGCCCCGTCATCCTTGCTGGAGGCAGTTGAGAATCGACTTTCCATGACGGGGATAACGGCCCGGCCAAAAATCGGCAGTGCGCTCAATTTGATGCGCGATGCGCTGAATCAGGAAATCGAGTTGGTCTGGCGTAATGAAAAACCCGCCAAGGAAGCGCTGGATACCGCCATGCGTCGCGCCAATGGCGCGGCGGGCAAACATTGACAATCTGTCCCGGTTACCAATGCTTACATTTCCTCGTCAGCAGATTGGCAGTGTCGGCGTTATTGTGTTCATGGGGCTACCCCATGTCACCTACAGGAGAATTCATATGAAACTCAAATCCACTTTGGCCGTATTGCTCGTTTCCGCCTTCGCTCTGCCGGTTCTGGCCCAGACACCGCCGCCCGCCAGAGATCCAAACGCGACACCAGGCATTGACAAGCGTCTCGACAATCAGGAAAAGCGCATCGAGCAGGGCGAGAAGTCCGGTACGCTCACACCACATGAAGCTGGCCGGCTCGAAACCCGGGAAGCCAAGACCGAAGCCGATCTTGCTGCCGCCAAGTCGGATGGCAAAGTGACCAAGGATGAGCGCAAGGATTTGCATCAGGACCTCAATCATGATTCACGCGCGATCCATCATCAAAAGCACGACCGTCAGCATGACCTGAACCACAATGGCCGGGTTGACCGGGGTCACCATCGCGTACCTTGATAAATGATTGCCTGAACCAAGGCCCGCCGCTGCGGGCCTTTTTGCTTTTTTGACATCCCGTATCGCGTAAAATCGCGTTTTTCCTAAATGCCTACGTTGTCATGACCAGCGCCGAAATCCGCCAGAAATTCCTCGATTACTTCGCCGCCAAAGGCCATCAAATCGTCGCATCCAGTTCGCTGGTGCCGCATGAAGATCCGACTCTGTTGTTCACCAACGCGGGGATGAACCAGTTCAAGGATGTATTCCTCGGCTTCGACAAGCGTTCCTACACGCGCGCTGTCAGTTCGCAAAAATGCGTCCGTGCCGGCGGCAAGCACAACGATCTGGAGAACGTCGGCTACACCGCGCGCCATCACACCTTCTTCGAAATGCTGGGCAACTTCAGCTTCGGCGATTATTTCAAGCGCGACGCAATTGCATACGCGTGGGAACTGTTAACCGATGTCTTCAAACTGCCTAAGGACAAACTCTGGGTCACGGTGTATGCCGACGATGACGAAGCCTTCGACATCTGGACCAAAGAGATCGGTCTTGCGCCGGAACGGGTGATCCGCATTGGCGACAACAAAGGCGCGCGTTACGCCAGCGACAACTTCTGGATGATGGGCGACACCGGCCCCTGCGGCCCGTGCTCGGAAATTTTTTACGATCATGGCGAGCACATCTGGGGCGGCTTGCCCGGCAGCGCGGAGCAGGACGGCGACCGCTACATCGAAATCTGGAACAACGTATTCATGCAGTTCAATCGCGACGAAGCCGGCGTGATGCATCCGCTGCCCAAGCCCAGCGTCGATACCGGCATGGGACTGGAGCGTATTTCGGCGGTGCTGCAACACGTGCATTCCAATTACGAGATTGACCTGTTCAAGAATCTGATCCAAGCAGCTCGGAGAGTAGTCACCGATGCTGGCGGCCTAGTTGCTGCAAGTACGGATGCACTATCTCACCCCGAAGTACATCCCTCGTTCAAGGTGCTTGCTGACCACATCCGCGCCTGTTCCTTCCTGATCGCCGACGGCGTGATGCCCGGCAATGAGGGACGCGGCTATGTCCTGCGCCGCATCATCCGCCGTGCCATTCGCCACGGCTACAAGCTGGGTGCGCGGACGGCGTTCTTCTACAAGCTGATGCCTGATCTCGTGGCCGAGATGGGCAACGCCTATCCGGAATTGAAAGCGGGCAAGGCACGCATCATGGATGTGCTGAAGCAGGAAGAGGATCGCTTCTTCGCTACGATCGAACACGGCATGGCGATTCTCGAAAACGAGTTAAAAAGTATTGATACAACAATAACGCCAGGGACAGGGAGGTTGACATTCAGCGGAGCAATCGCCTTCAAGTTGCACGACACCTACGGTTTCCCGCTGGATCTGACCGCCGACATGTGCCGTGAGCGCGGCGTCACGGTGGACATCGCTGCCTTCGATGCGGCCATGGCTCGCCAGCAGGATCAAGCCCGCGCCGCCGGCAAGTTCAAGATGGCGGCGGGTATCGAATACGATGGCGTCAAGACGCAGTTCCACGGTTACGACATGCTGTCCGAAGAAAGCCGTGTGACAGCACTGTACAAGGATGGTGTCAAGGTCGAGCGTATGACGGCGGGCGATAGCGGTGTGGTAGTGCTCGATCAAACTCCCTTCTATGCGGAGTCAGGCGGCCAGGTCGGTGATCGTGGCGAACTGAGCAAGTCGGGTGTCTGCCTGACACTGTTCCGTGTCGACGATACGCAAAAGGTTCAGGCCGACGTGTTCGGTCATCATGGCGAAGTGCTCAATGGCGAATTGGCGGTCGGCGATATGGTGGCTGCACAGGTGGACCAAGCGGCGCGCACGCGCACCATGCGCAACCACTCCGCCACCCACCTGATGCACAAGGCACTGCGCGAAGTGCTGGGTGATCATGTGCAGCAAAAGGGTTCGCTGGTGGATGCAGACAAGACGCGCTTCGACTTTGCCCATGCGCAGCCGATGAGCGACGAACAGATCCGCCGCGTGGAAGATATCGTCAATGCCGAGGTGCTGGCCAATGCGGCGACGCAGTCGCGCGTCATGAACATCGAGGATGCGCAAAAGACCGGCGCCATGATGCTGTTCGGCGAGAAGTACGGCGATGCAGTGCGGGTGCTGGACATTGGCTCGTCGCGCGAGTTGTGTGGCGGCACCCATGTGGCGCGCACCGGTGATATCGGTCTGTTCAAGATTGTTGCTGAGGGCGGCGTTGCCGCCGGTGTGCGTCGCGTCGAGGCGGTGACCGGCGAAGGCGCATTGAATTACGTTCAGCAGCAACTGACGCAGCTCCACGAGATCACCACCCATGTCAAAGCTCAGCCCAGTGAAGCGTTGCAACGCGTGGTGCAGATACTCGATAACGTGAAGGCGCTGGAGAAGGAACTGGCGAAGCTGAAATCGAAACTCGCCGCAAGTCAGGGCGATGATCTTGCGGATCAGGCGGTCGACGTCAAGGGCACAGATGGGACGGTGATTCGGGTCCTGTCCGCACAACTGGAAGGCGCCGACGCCAAGGCTTTGCGCGAAACGCTGGACAAGCTCAAGGACAAACTCAAAAGCGCCGCCATCGTGCTCGGCAGTGCGGCGGATGGCAAGGTAACGTTGATTGCCGGCGTGACTCCTGATCTGGTTGCCAAAGTGAAGGCCGGTGAGTTGGTGAATGCGGTTGCGCTGCAAGTTGGCGGCAAGGGCGGTGGCCGGCCCGATATGGCGCAGGCCGGCGGCACCGAGCCGGCGAAGCTGCCCGCAGCGCTGGCTTCTGTTGCAGCCTGGGTGCAGGAAAAGCTCGGATGAATGGTCGTTTTCAGCGTGCCATTGCACTGTTCGATGCGGCCAATGCCGAAGATCCGAACCAGGAAAACGACAACGGCATCGCGATGCCCAAGGAGCTGCTTTACGCGCAGCGCATGAGTGCAATGCTGGCGCGTTATGCGTCCGAGGCGCCAGAAGCGGTGCAGCTTGCCGTGCGTGCCCAGCATATCCAGCGCTGGAAGATTCCGCGCCGTGATTTCCCGATGACGCTGCCCGGTTACAAAAAGTGGCGCACTACACTCTACGGGTTCCATGCCGATCTGGCGGCAAAGCTGCTACAGGAAGCCAGCTACGACGAGGAAACGATCACCCGCGTCAAAGCCGCAGTGGGCAAGCACGGACTGAACACCAATCCTGATTCGCAACTGGTGGAAGATGTGGTCGGCCTGGTATTCATCGAAGACTACATCGCCGCATTCGCCGCACTGCATCCGGAATACGACGAAGCCAAGTGGGTGGATATCATTCGCAAGACTTGGCGCAAGATGTCAGAGCGTGCCCATCAGTTCGCGTTATCCGGGCAAGTTCGTTTGCCGGAACATCTTGCCTCGCTGATTGGCAAAGCAGTGGCCGCCCATGTTGCGGGGACTAATGCACCGTCGCCTGCTGGTTGATCAGCGTGCTGTAGGGGCCGATCAGTTCCTCAAATTTGTCGTCATCGGGTGTGTCGTCCATGAAATCACTGAATTCGCGACGAAACCGCTCGGCCACTGCGCCCTGAATCAGACCCGTAAGTCCGGAGCGTTTGTCAAAGATTTCCAAGGCATCATTGGCCGGGTAATCAATGATGTACACCTGCGGACTATTGAAGACGATGGCCACGATTTTCTCCAGGAAGATTTGTCTGTAACCTATTTGGGGTTGGCAGGCGAAAATGCAAGATCTGTCGTGCAGCGCATGCCATGATCGTGTATGCCATTGCTTTAACGGCGACGGTGACCATTTCTTGATTGAGGTTTTTGCGTGATGAAAGTTGGATTTATCGGGCTGGGTCTCATGGGCCGGCCGATGGCGCAACATCTGGCCGATGCCGGCCATGCGTTGCATCTGTGGGCACGGCGGTCCGCTTCTCTGGAACCGTTTGTCGCAACGAGTGCTCACATCCATGCCTCTCCGGCCGAAGTGGCACGTCACGCCGAAGTGGTGTTCACGATGGTGGCGGATGGCCCCGACGTGGAAGCCGTGATCCTGGGCAAGCATGGCATTGCCGAGGGCGCGGCACCGGGTTTGATCGTGGTGGACATGTCCACGATTGCGCCAGCGGTGGCGCAAAGCATTGCCGTCAGACTCGCCGAGCGTGGCATCGAATTTGTCGATGCACCGGTGTCGGGTGGTGAAGTGGGTGCCAACAATGCCAACCTGACGATCATGGCGGGCGGCAAAGCGGAAATATTTGAAAAGATCCGGCCATTGCTGGAGAGCATGGGCAAGTCGGTTAACCTGATCGGCGCCAGCGGAGCAGGGCAGGTGGCCAAGGCCTGCAATCAGATTCTCACTGCCGTGGGCGTGGCGGCGGTGGCCGAGGCGATGAACTTCGCGCGCAAGAGTGGTGTCGATCCCGCCAAGGTGCGCGAGTCATTGCTGGGCGGCTTCGCTTACAGCCGGATCCTGGAAAATCACGGCCAGCGCATGCTGGAGCGCAATTTCAAGCCGGGCTTCAAGGCCTGGATGCACGACAAGGATTTGCGCATCGTGCTGGAGCAGGCGCATCGCCTCGGAATGGCAGTTCCTGCGGCTGCGGCCACGGCGCGGTTGTTCAATTCCATGGTGGAAAACGGCATGGGTGAGGAAGACTCGATTGCCGTGCTGAAACTGCTAGAAAAGATGAGCAACCCATGAGCACGATGGATGCTTGTTGAAGGCTAACCCCGGCTAAAATGACAGTCATGTTGCCCCAAGTGTCCAAGACGGTTCTGCATAGAAAAGACTAGCCATGTCCTCCCGACTCTCCTCTCCTTCGCTGGGCGGCGTGACGGTGACGCAGTCACTGCTGGAGTTGCGTGCAATTCTCGACAACGCAACGATTGGCATCATGTTCACCCGCAATCGCCAGGTGGTGCAGGCCAATGCGCGCGTCGCGGAGATGTTCGGCTATCAGCGCGATGCGCTGATTGGTTTGGCGGGGACTGAATTGTTTCCCTCACTCGAAGCCTACGAAGCTTTGGGGCATGTGCTGGTGCCTTTGCTGAAACAACGCAAAGGCTATCGCGGCGAGCTGCAAATGAAACGCCAGGATGGCAGCCATTTCTGGTGTCGGATCTCGGCGAAAGATATTGATCCGTCACGACCGCTGGAAGGCACGATCTGGATCATGGAAGATGTGACGGAAGATCGTCTGATCCAGCAGGCGCTCAGGCAATCCCATGAAAAACTCGAACAGCGCGTCGCCGAGCGTACCGCCGACCTGCTCGCCGCCAATGTCAAGTTGCAAGACGAAGTGTTCGAGCGCATGCAGACCGAGCAGCGGGTCTGGCAAATGGCCCACCATGACGCGCTGACCGGCTTGCCCAATCGGGCGCTGTTGCAGGATCGTCTGGATCAGGCTTTGGTGCAGGCATCACGCTACAGTCATCAGGTCGCCGTGATGTTCATCGATCTTGACCGTTTCAAGGAGATCAACGACACACTCGGCCATGCCGGCGGCGACGAATTGCTCAAGGAGGTCGCCGCGCGATTGAAAGTGGCGGTGCGGGCAGTCGATACAGTCGCGCGCCTTGGCGGCGATGAGTTTGTGGTGGTGCTAAACGAAATCAGTGGCGCGGACGATATCGTATTGGTGGCAGAAAAAATCATCGCCACGCTGGGTCAGTCGGCTCACATCGAAAACCACGAACTGCATGTCACGCCTTCGATCGGCATCAGCATTTATCCTGATGACGGTGCCGATTCAGTGCAATTGATGAAAAACGCCGACACGGCGATGTATCACTCGAAGTCGGCGGGGCGCAATACCTTCCGGTTTTTTGCTCCGGCCATGAACGACGAGGCGAGCCGCTTCTTCAAGCTGGAACATCGCTTGATCGCCGCGCTGGAGCGTGGTGAGCTGGTGCTGCATTACCAGTCGCTGGTGGATCTGGATCGTCGCGCTGTGTGCGGCATGGAGGCCCTGGTGCGCTGGTTTGACCCGGAGCGCGGATTGATTTCGCCGGACGAGTTCATTCCGATCGCTGAGGAAAGCGGATTGATTTTGACGGTGGGTGAGTGGGTATTGCATCAGGCCATGCGACAAAACCGCTTGTGGCAGGAACAGGGACATCCCCTGATTCCCATCTCGGTCAATCTCTCGCCGCGCCAGTTCCAGCAAAAATCGCTGGTCGGCACCATTCGCAACATCCTTGCCGATACCGCTCAGCCGGCACATCTGTTGGAACTCGAAATCACCGAAAGCACCTTGATGCATGATGTCAACGAAACCCTCGATAAACTCAAGGAGCTCGCGGCAATGGGGGTCAAGCTGGCGATTGACGATTTTGGCACCGGCTATTCCAGCCTCAGCTATCTCAAGCGCTTTCCTGTGCACAAATTGAAAGTTGACCGCAGTTTCGTGCGCGACTTGTGCGACGACCGGGAAGATGCCGCCATTGCCGCCGCCATCATCGGGCTGGCCCGCAATCTGGATATCGACATCCTTGCCGAAGGTGTGGAGAACGAACAGCAGTTATCCATGCTGCTCAATTTCGGTTGCCGCAAGTTTCAAGGCTATTATTTCGCCCACCCGATGACGCCGGACAAATCGGCGTTGTTGTTTCATCCACTCCATCTGGGGGCTCAGGATTCATTATTTTGATTTGGAGAACAGTATGACGAACACCGCAAGTGGTCTGGTTATCGAAGAAATGATGGTCGGCGACGGCGCTGAAGCACAGGCCGGACAGCATGTGTCGGTCCACTACACGGGCTGGCTGATGGACGGCACCAAGTTCGATTCGAGCAAGGATCGCGGTGATCCGTTCGGCTTTCCGCTGGGGCAGGGGCACGTCATCGCCGGCTGGGACCAGGGTGTGCAAGGCATGCGCGTCGGAGGCAAACGCAAGCTGACCATCCCTTCCGAGTTGGGCTATGGCGCTCGTGGCGCCGGTGGGGTGATTCCACCCAATGCCACGCTGGTGTTCGAGGTGGAGTTGCTCGCCATCGATTGAAGTGATTCCCTGCGCTGTTGAGCTGCCGTCCCGGTTGCCCCGGGTCGGTACCACCATCTTCACTGTCATGTCGAGCCTGGCTGCAAAGCACGGCGCGATCAACTTGTCGCAGGGCTTTCCCGACTTCGATCCGCCACGTCGTCTGCTGGATCGGGTAAACCACCATATGGCCGCAGGCCGTAACCAGTACGCCCCGATGGCCGGTGTGGCGCCGTTGCGCGCGGCCATTGCTGCCAAGGTGGCGGCGCTTTATGGCGCGCACTACGATGTCGAGCAGGAGGTCACTGTCACCGCCGGCGCCACACAGGCAATCTTCACCGCCATTTCTGCTTGCGTAAGGCCCGGCGATGAGGTGATCGTTTTTGCGCCGGTCTATGATTCCTATGGTCCGGCCATCGAGTTGAATGGTGGCAAGGTCGTCCATGCCATGCTTGGTGCCACCAATTACCTGCCGGATTGGGAGGCGGTGAGGGCACTGGTTTCGGCGCGGACCCGCATGATTATCATCAACACACCGCACAATCCCAGCGGTGCGGTGTGGAGTGCCACCGATCTGGCATCGCTCAACGATCTGGTGCGCGACACGGATATTCTGATCGTCAGCGACGAGGTTTATGAACACATGGTGTTCGGTGGCGTTCGCCATGAGAGCGTGGCTCGTTACCCGGAATTGCGTGAACGTGCGTTCGTGATTTCAAGTTTTGGCAAGACCTATCACGTCACGGGTTGGAAGATCGCCTATTGTCTGGCGCCGCAGCGCCTCACGGCGGAGTTCCGAAAAGTGCACCAGTTCAATGTGTTCGCCGTCAATCATCCAATGCAATTGGCAATTGCCGATTTCATGGAAGGGGATCCCGATTTTGCGATCGCGTTGGCCGGGTTCTATGAGGCCAAACGGGATTTCTTCCGGCAGCAGCTTGCCGGCTCGCGGTTCGAACTATTGCCATGCTCGGGCACCTACTTCCAGCTTGCCCGCTACGCGGCGATCAGCAACGACGCTGATACGGAGTTTGTGCAACACCTGACGCGGGAATATGGCGTTGCGGCCATCCCGGTATCAGTATTCAATCCGGATGGGCGGGACCACAAAGTCATCCGCTTCTGCTTCGCCAAGAGCGAGGAAACGTTGGCGGCGGCCGGTGACAGGTTGCGCCGCGTCTAGTTCGCAGAGCGCCGGGCGTGGTAGGAAATGACGCCCTAGCTGCGTTGTTCTTCGATCAGGAAACGGGAAAGCGTAAAGTTACGCATATGAAGTTCTTGAGAGGGCTGGAGCCAAAATTATAGCCGTAACATATTTCAATCCCGGCGGTGGTGACAGGGCAGGTAAACTCCGGGCGTGATCAGCGAATTCGATTTTCCTTCCGCTACAGGGCGGCTTCGATACGGTTTTTCCAATCCTGTGGAGATTCTGGTGGCACGCTCCCTGAACGAGGTCGCGACGGTTATTGCCCGGGCGGAACACCTTGCAGGTCGCGGATTGTGGGTTACCGGTCTGGTGAGTTACGAAGCGGCACCAGCCTTCGACGCTGCATTTCGGGTGCTGCAAGTTGACGGAGCCGTGCCCTTGGCGGTTTTTGCGGCGTACACCGCACCGGACGCAATCGTCGCCACTGCAAACCCGGCAGGTGACGATGCCTGCGGTCCATGGCGCATGACGACATCACGCGCGGACTTCGACGCCGGCATCGCCGCGATCGGCAATTCGATCGCGGATGGCGACTACTACCAACTCAATTTCACCACGCGGCTGCGGGCAACATTCGCAGGCGATTCTCGCGCGTTCTTTCATGCACTGTGCGATGCGCAGCCGGATGCCTACTGTGCCCACCTTGATGGCGGCGACTGGCAGGTGCTGTCGGTTTCTCCCGAACTGTTTTTCGAATGGACACCTGATCTGCAATTGATGACCCGGCCCATGAAAGGCACCGCAGCTCGCCACACTGATGCTGACGCAGATGCGCAAGCCGCGCAGGAATTGTCGACGTCAGCCAAGGAGCGTGCCGAGAATTTGATGATTGTCGATCTGCTGCGCAATGATCTTTCGCGCATCGCCGAAACGGGATCGGTGCAGGTGCCGAAGCTGTTCGAAGTCGAAGCTCTGCCTACCGCCTGGCAGATGACATCAACGGTGAGCTGCAAGACGCGCAGCGATGTTGGGCTGGTGGATGTTTTTCGAGCGTTGTTTCCCTGCGGTTCGGTTACCGGTGCGCCGAAGGTGGCGGCCATGCAGGCGATTGCCAAGATGGAGGCGTCGCCGCGTGGCGCTTACTGCGGCGCGATCGGCCTGATCCGTCCAGGTGGTCAAGCGCTGTTCAGCGTCGGCATTCGCACGGTCAGCATCAATGGGCGTGGTGAAGCGGAATGTGGCATTGGCAGCGGCATCACCGCTGATTCCACGGCGGATGGCGAGTATGCGGAGTGGCTGATCAAGCGACGTTTCCTGCTGCGTGCCACTGCATCGTTTGATCTACTCGAAACGCTACTGTTGCGCGATGGTGAATACCGGCTGCTGGCGGGGCATATGGCGCGCCTGCAGGATGGTGCCGAACATTTTGGTTTCACACTGGACCGGCAACGGGTACACGCCGCGCTGGAACAGCTCGTGGCACAGCATCCGACTTCTGCGTGGCGCGTGCGTCTGCTGGTTGACCGGCATGGCGCGGTGCGGCTCGAATGCAAGGACTTGGGACAGGAACTGTCTGAAGTCAGCGTTGCCCTGGCTATGGCGTCCATCGACAGCACTTGCGAATCGCTTTACTACAAGACCACTGCACGCGATGTCTATGCCCCGCATGAGCCGTCCGTTCCAGGCATCTTCGACACTTTGCTGTTCAATGAACGCGACGAGATCACCGAATTCACCAAGGGCAATGTGGTCGTGGAACTTGAGGGGCGGCGTGTCACGCCCCCGGTTTCATGCGGCCTGCTGGCCGGTGTATTGCGCGCCGAAATGCTGGCCGATGAGGAGATTGCAGAACGTGTCATCCATCGTGCCGACCTTGCCTATGCCACCGGCCTGTGGTTTTTAAACAGCGTGCGGGGAATGGTTCCCGCACGACTGTCGAACTAGAACGTCATTGACGTCATTGCTTTTCGCACGTGGCGGACAGCCACTTGCCGCTGTAACTCTGTTTCATCGTCATGGGGTGCTTAGGATCCTTCATGTTGATGGTGGAATTGCCCTGATAATGCTCGGGGCTGTCGAATACGATGGAGCCGATCCCCGAAACAGGGTGTTCGCCAATGCATTCAATGGCCCAGCTGATTTTGTTGCCTTCGCGCTTGACGCTCTTCTGCTCGCAGCGCTGGTCATTCTTCGGCTGCGGCGGGATGCCTTTTTCCGCTTGCTCCTTGGTGACGCAGTGGCGTACCGTGAAGCTCATGGCCTTGCCACCCATGCCGGGCATCTTGATGCCCATGGCCTGCATCTTGGCGAGCTGTTCCGGCGAAATCGCCGGCATGGCAGGCATTGCAGCGCCTTCCATCTGGTTCTCGGAGGTGATTTCCCACTGCCCTGGTTTCATGGTTTCCGCCTGCGCGGTCGGTGCTGCCAGGGGCAGCAGGAATAGAGTGGCGAGCAGTGCAGTCGCTTGTTTCGTCATGGCTGAATCTCCTTGAGTTGTTGTGCCTGTCGATTTATCGGGAACCAGAGTGCGCCGCTGGTAAAATGTGGCGCCCTTTGCGGGGCGTGCTTTTGACCGATTCGCGCCGCGGACCCCCGGCCAAGGGAATTCTCCCACTTTTTCAAACCGCACCTCATGCCAACCGTACCAACCGACATCGAACGTTTTGATCAACTGGGTCTTTCCGCGCCGCTATTGCAGGCGCTGGAAGCCGTTGGCTATGAGAGGCCGTCGCCGATCCAGGCCGCCTGCATTCCGCATCTGCTGGAAGGGCGCGATCTGCTGGGTGAAGCCCAGACCGGCACCGGCAAGACTGCGGCCTTTGCCCTACCTTTGTTGCAGCGGCTCGATCTGGCCGACAAGCGCCCGCAAGTGCTGGTGCTGACTCCGACGCGCGAACTCGCGATTCAAGTCGCAGAGGCGTTTCAAAGCTATGCCCGCAATCTGCCCGGTTTCCAGGTAATGCCGATCTACGGCGGGCAGAGCATGGTGGTACAGCTGCGCCAGTTGCAGCGCGGTGCTCATGTTGTGGTCGGAACGCCGGGTCGGGTGATGGATCACCTTGAACGCAAGAGCCTGTCGCTGGCCAGCCTGCAGTCTCTGGTGCTGGACGAGGCCGACGAAATGCTGCGCATGGGCTTCATTGACGATGTCGAATGGATCCTCGAACACACGCCGCCGGAGCGGCAGACCGCGCTGTTCTCGGCCACCATGCCGGCGGTGATTCGCCGCGTCGCGCACAAGCATCTGCGCGATCCGCAGGAGATCAAGGTCAAGTCGGCCACGTCCACGCTGGTCACTACGCGCCAACGCTACTGGCAGGTCACTGGGTTGCACAAACTGGATGCGTTGACACGGATACTCGAAACCGAAGACGATCTGGACGCCGCCCTTGTTTTTGTCCGCACCAAGACGTCCACCGTGGAACTGGCGGAAAAGCTTCAGGCGCGCGGCTACAACGCAGCGGCGCTGAACGGCGACATGGTGCAGGCGCTGCGTGAACGCACCATCGAACAGTTGAAAAACAAGAACCTCGACATCGTTATCGCCACTGACGTGGCGGCACGCGGACTGGATGTACCGCGCATCAGCCACGTCATCAACTACGACATCCCCTACGATACCGAGGCCTACGTGCATCGCATCGGCCGCACCGGTCGTGCCGGCCGCACCGGCAATGCGATCCTGTTCGTCGCGCCGCGCGAAAAACGCATGCTGCGCATGATCGAAGGTGCGACCCGGCAGCCCATCGAGGCCATGCAATTGCCGAGCATGGAAGCCGTCGCCAATCGTCGCGTGACCCAGTTCAAGCAGGAAATTGTGGATGTCATCGAGGCGCAGGAACTGGCCTTTTTTGAAGATGTGGTCGGCCAGATCGAGAACGAAAAAAATATCGAGGCGCGTCAGATAGCAGCAGCGCTGGCCTGGATGGCGCAACGTGAGCGGCCTTTGCAAGTGGTGGAAAAACCGGGCGCAAAAAGCACAACGCGTGTCGCGGACGCCCCGGTTGCACGAGCGCCGGATGACACAGGATCCGGCAAACCGCCGCGCGCCACAAAAGCAGCCGACGACAAGTGGCAGGAAATGCGCGAAGAAAAACGCGAGATCAAGCAGCGGGAACAGCGCGACGACAAGGCGGCCCCCGTCCGTACCGGATCGCGTTTCGGCAAGCAACGTTACCGGCTGGATGCGGGGCGTGACCACGGCGTCACGCCCAAGGATATCGTCGGCGCCATCGCCAACGAAGCGGGCATCGAAAGCCGTTTCATCGGACAGATCGATCTGTTCGACGACTACAGTACCGTTGAGCTGCCTGACGATATTCCCGATGCGATTTTGCAATTGCTCAAGCGGACGCGACTGCGCGGCAGGCCAATGGAAATCACGCTATTTACCGATGATTCGGCGCCAAAGAGTTACGCAAAAAAGCGATGGGATGCCGGCGACAAGCCGCCGCGCGTTGCCCGCACTCCGCCAACATTCAAGAGCGGCAAGCCGCCTTCGTTCGACAAGAAACCGTTTAAAAAGAAGCCGGACTGAGTCGTCTGCATGGGAGAACGCAAGACGGATGCGCAGGTGCGACTAGTCTTCCGAGCCGGCGTGGCGTTTCTGTTATTCACCGAACTTCTGGCTTTGACGGGCATCGCTCCGGCGCCCCACCGATTTCTCACGCTGGATCCCAATAGCTACAGTCCGTTTTTCGCCTATGCAGTGGCGGGCGTATTCGTGATCCACGTCATCATCTATGGGCGGCAGGCGCATGTGTTCACAGCGTTTGTCATCGGGATGATTTTGGCGACCTTGCATGCGGCATTGTTTTTCGGGATTTACCGGCACTGGCTGCTGGCGGTGAGCACAACCTGCTATTACCTGGGCATAGGAAGTTGCCTGATGCTGGGATGGCTATGCTGGCGCCATCGAGGAACAACGCAAGGACAGTCCTTTGCCAACATACTCCAGACTGCCGTGCTGCTGCCGCTGTTTGTGAATATTTCCTGGTTTTACCTTGTGGCCTCTTCCGTTCTTCGACCTGTCACATTCGACACGACGCTTTACCATTTCGAAGCGGCGCTGGGATTTCAGGCCAGCGCTGTTGCAAGCCAGATTTTGGACAGATCCGCGTTCATGATGCTTGCAGGACATTTTGCATACGTTGCACTACCGCTTTTTGCCGCGCTTCTTTATGGATTGCAAGTCCGCCGCGACGATTCTTCAGCGAACGTGCTGAAGGTTTTTCTGATTGTGGCAGTGATGGGTTATGCGCTCTATTTTCTGTATCCGGCGGCAGGCCCCCGGTTCTTGTTGGGCAATTTGTTTCCAGATCATCTGCCAATTCTGGAAACTGTTCCTCTGAAACCAACTTTGTTGCCAGTTGGGTATCGCAATGCCATGCCTTCATTACATATGGCGTGGGCTCTGGTGCTATGGTTCAACGCAAGAAATTTTCCCCTGCCACTTCGAGCGGGTTTTGGTCTGGTCGTTTTGGCAACGGTGGTTGCGACGCTCGGCCGCGGTGAACATTATCTGGTTGATCTGGTAGTCGCTTTCCCGCTTGCGCTCATAGCGCAGGCGCTGTGCAGTCTGGAATGGTCTGTCAAAGTCGTGCGTGCTGCGCTTATCAGTGCCGTGCTGCTGGCGGGATGGCTGCTTTATTTGTACGTTGGTGCGCCATTATTTGAGCGCGTCGGCCGCCTTCATTGGATACCGATGATGTTCACGGTGCTGCTGACGTTGCGATTGGCGGATGGTTTGTCGCGCAGTGTTCAGCCGCTAACCAGCCGATCTACATAGAATATATTGGCAGGTTCGGATTAAAATAATCTGCTTGTTACTTACTACCTGAATCCTGATAACGGATAAGAGTCGGCAGTTGCCTGACGTCACGTATCAATCGCACACATGCCGAAAAACTCGAAGGTAGCTCCTACTCCCAAGCGGTTCAATCCGCTGCATGCCGATTTGCTGGGATTTTTCTACCCGATCCACTACCGGGTGGGCATGGAGTTGGAAACACGCATGTGCCAGGGGCGTGTTTCACGCCAGCAGGCCGCGATCATCTGGTTGATTGAGTCCGAGGTGGGTGGCGACGGCTGGGTTCGGCGCAGAGTGGTGGAACAAATGCTGGGCGATTGGTTCGAAACCAGTAACTCGCATGTTTCCCAATTGCTGAGAGAGCTGGCGCGGCCACCACTTTCTCTTGTCATACAAATGGAAAACCCGGCGTCCGGACGCGAGAAGGTGGTTGCCTTGACCACAGAAGGCAAGGCGTTTTTTCAAACCATGATCAATGCCGGACTTGAGTATTTTTCCACCCAGTTCGAGCATGTGAGCGACGAGGAAATGCGCTGGGGCATCAAGTTTCTCGGTTTGGCGTTTCGTCCTCCCGAAACTGACGACCAGGGTAAGCGCACGAGTCCGCCACTCAAGGCACCGACGGGACGGCTCGCTGACCGGTCCTGAGGGCGGAAAGGGCTGTCCGTAGTTGCCCGTGTAGTGACGGATCAGCGGTTAAACGATATTTACTTTTTTGGGGTAAACTGTTCGGATATCGTACGATCCTGAGATCGTACGATATCCGATTTCACCCGGGTGCTTCTTGTACGGCGGCGTCTTTGGGGTCGACCAGGTCGTGACGAAAGCGGTAACGAGTCGCAGTGGTGGATTGCAAGGGTCCAAATTCCGTTCTTGTGATCGACAATCTAATAACGAAAGAAGGAGACAAGCATGAATGCAGCGGTTAGCAACACCAGTTACTTCAAGTACTGGCGCGCCTGTGCGGCCATGGGGCCGATATTCCTCGCCGCCTTCATCCTTTGTTGGGGTGTACTGGGCTACAACATTCCACCCATCCCGGCCGATTTCACCGCCGAGCAGATGGCACAGCATTTCCGTACCCATGCCAACGAAGTACGCGCAGGCATGGCCGGCGCCATGCTCTTCGGCATACTTTATCTGCCCTGGACACTGTCCATCACCAAGGTCATGGAAAAGATCGAAACCGACGGCAACCACATCATGTCCATCCTCCAGATGTGGGGTGGCGGCGTGACTGTTGTGCCTTTGGTGACGTCGTCCGTCTTCTGGCTTGCTGGTTCATATCGGCCCGAGGCACTCGATCCCGTCATTCTGCAATTACTCTATGACATGGGCTGGCTGCTCATCGACATGTTCTACGCGATCACCACGGTAGCGATGGTGGCCTTGGGCGTGTGTGGTCTTGCCGACAAACGCGAAAAGGCGCTGTTCCCGCGCTGGATGTGCTGGTACACCATCTGGGCCGGCCTGAGCTTCCTGTTCGAGTTGCTGATGCCATTCTTCAAGAGCGGCATGTTCGCGCGCCAGGGCTGGCTGAACTTCTGGGTCGAGTTCATTGTGTGGTTCGCCTACATCCTGCTGACGACCTACTACGTCTTCAAGGCCATCCCCCGTCTGGAACAGGAACGTGCCGCTGAGCTGAGCCTGGTTGAACAGACCGGCAAGCTCGGCGCAAAGCCGCTTCAGGGAAACCCTGAAGGTCGTCTGGCCAACGCCTGACAAGGCAAAAGCGCCACCCACGCATGACTGATGGTTCTCAAGGGGCACCCGCACAGGGTGCCCCAAGCGTTTCTGCGCCCGGCATCCTGACGTTCATCATTGCCGACGTCACCATCTTCGGGGTGCTGTTTGTGGCCTTTATGGTCGAGCGATCGCATCAGGTGCCGCTTTTCAACCAGTCTTCTTCTTCCCTCGATGTCCGGCTGGGTCTGCTCAACACGCTGGTCCTCATGACCAGCGGTCTATTCGTGGTGCTGGCCGTCCTTGCCGCGGGTCAGGGCAGGGCGAGCGTAACCCGGCAGTGGTTGCTGGCCTCGTTCGTGGTGGGCGCGGGCTTTGGCATCAACAAACTGATCGAATATGGCGACAAGTTTGCGCATGGCATCAACTTGCTCACGAACGATTTCTTCATGTTTTATTTCGTACTGACAGGCGTGCACTTTGTGCATTTTCTGGCTGGCATGGTCGTGCTGGCGTTGCTGTGGTTCAGAACGCGCGGCGAAGCAGTCGATGGTCCGTTGTTCGGTTGGATCGAATCCGGCGCCTTGTATTGGCACATGGTGGATCTCCTCTGGATTGTCATTTTCCCCATGCTCTATCTGCTGGGGTCGCGATGAACCACACTTCACCTGCCCAAGCGATTCGCGTCTGGTTGTTTCTCGTGGCTGCCACACTGTGCAGCGGGTGGCTGGGTGAACATCACGGATTCGCCGGCCGCTGGACTGCGGTCGCGGTCATGTTCGTCGCGGCGCTGAAAGGCCGCGCGGTGATCCTTTACTTCATGGAATTGAAGGGCGCACCGCGTGGCTGGCGCGTGGCCTTCGAGCTATGGGTCTGGCTGCTCCCCGCGTTGATAGTGGCCTTGTGGGCAATGAGTGGCGGTGCCTGAAGCGAAGATAGACCGCCTGTGCATCCCCAGGTCTATCGAGGCTTGGTCCACGAATCCTTCATCGTCACGGCACGATTGAATACCGGTTTGCCGGGTGCGCTGTCGCGCAGGTCGGCCACAAAGTAACCGTGGCGTTCAAACTGAAACCGATCTTCAGGTTTTGCATCCTTCAGTGATGGCTCCAATTGCGCGGCAATGACCCGCATTGAATCCGGGTTCAGGTCCAGCAGAAAGTCGCGTTCGCCGGCACCGGGATTGGCAACCGAGAACAACCGGTCATAGAGCCTCACTTCGCATGGATAGGCGTGTCGGGCGCTGACCCAGTGAAGGTTACCCTTGACCTTGTAGGTATCTGCGCCGGGGGTGCCGGATTTTGAGTCCGGCATGTACTCACAGTGCACCGCGACGATGTTGCCGTTTGCGTCCTTGTCGGCACCGATGCATGTCACGACGAATCCGTAGCGCAACCGCACCGTGTTGCCCGGGAAGAGGCGGAAATAACCTTTGGCTGGTGTCTCCATGAAATCTTCGCGCTCGATCCACAACTCGCGTGAAAACGGAATCGGACGTTTGCCCAGTTGAGGATACTGTGGGTGGTTGGGCGCTTCGCAAAGTTCTTCGTGATTTTCAGGGCAGTTGTCGATGATCAGTTTCAGCGGATCGAGTACCGCGATGCGACGCAGCGCCGTCTCGTTGAGATGTTCGCGCATGCATTCTTCGAGTACGCTCATGTCGATCCATGAGTCGGATTTGGAGACGCCGATGCGTTCGGCGAACAGTCGAAAGCCTTCGGCCGTGAAGCCGCGCCGCCGCGCCCCCACCAGGGTAGGCATGCGCGGGTCGTCCCAACCGGTGACGTGTTTTTCTTCGACGAGCTGGATCAGCTTGCGCTTGCTGAGCACGACGTAGGAAAGATTGAGTCGCGAGAACTCATATTGTCGCGGTACAGGTTGCGCCAGCAGACCACCCTCGGCGAGGCGCTCTATCAGCCAGTCATAGAACGGTCGCTGGTCTTCGAACTCCAGCGTGCAGATGGAGTGGGTGATGTTTTCCAGCGCATCTTCGATCGGATGGGCGTAGGTGTACATCGGGTAGATGCACCACTTGTTGCCGGTGCGGTGATGCTCGGCGTGCCGGATGCGATAGATTGCCGGGTCGCGCAGGTTGATGTTGGGCGCGGCCATGTCGATTTTCGCGCGCAGGATGTGCGTGCCATCGGAAAATTCGGCGGCCCGCATGCGGCGGAACAGATCGAGGTTCTCCGTGACACTGCGTTTGCGGAATGGGCTGTTCTTGCCTCGCTCGGTCAACGTACCGCGGTTGGCGCGCATTTCTTCTGCGCTCTGGCTGTCGACATAGGCATTGCCGGACTGGATCAGGGATTCCGCCGCTTCATACATGAAGTCGAAATAGTCCGACGCGTGATAAAGGTTTTCATTCCAGTCGCAGCCCAGCCATTTCACTGCACTGATGATGGCGTCAACGTATTCCTGATCTTCCCTTTCCGGATTGGTATCGTCGAAGCGCAGGTGGCAATTGCCACCGAAATCCTGCGCCAGGCCGAAGTTCAGCAGGATGCTCTTGGCATGTCCGAAATGCAGGTAGCCGTTGGGCTCAGGCGGGAAGCGAGTGCGGATTTTCGCCGGGTCTGGCGGGCCGGCAAGCTGCTGCGGGCCTGAGCCGGGTTGTCCAGACCAGCGGCGGGATGCATATTTGTCGGCGGCGAGGTCGGCTTCAACGATATGGCGAATGAAATTGGCGGCTTTGACTTCCGGTTCGGCCATGACGGCGCCCTATGGTTGCGTGGGGTTGCGTGGTTTGGATTTGTGCGAGGCATCAATTCTACCGGCGTTCATAGGTAGAATCTTGTCCATGAACTGGATCGCCGCACTTGCCATCGCCATCGGCTCCGTCCTCGGTGCATGGCTACGCTGGGGGCTCGGGGTTGGGCTCAATCATTTTCTGCCGACGCTGCCGCTGGGTACCCTGGCCGCCAATCTGCTTGGTGGCTATCTGGTTGGTGCCGCAGTGACCGTGTTCCATATCAACGTCGAGTTGCCATTGGAAGCACGGCTGTTTTTCATCACCGGATTTCTCGGTGCACTCACCACCTTTTCCACTTTCTCCGCCGAGGTGGTTGGGCTGATCCGCACCGAGCAGTACGGTTGGGCCGGGCTTGCGGTGAGTGCCCATCTTCTCGGTTCGCTGCTGATGACCGGGCTGGGCATCTGGACCATCAACCGCATTAGCGGATGAGTTCACGCGAGGAAAGTATTGCCGCCGCCGCACGTTTTGAGGCGCGCATCGCGGCGCGTCTTTCCGCGCGACCCGTCATCAGCTATGACGAAGCCCTGCCGGTCAACGCCAAACGCGTCGAGATCGCCAAGGCCATAAACGATCATCAGGTGGTGGTGATTTGCGGCGAGACCGGCTCCGGCAAGACCACGCAAATCCCCAAGATATGCCTTGAAATGGGTCGCGGCTGCGCCGGCCTGATCGGCCACACGCAACCACGGCGCATCGCCGCCCGCGCCACCGCAACGCGCATCGCCCAGGAATTGAAAAGCGAACTGGGTCGTTATGTGGGCTACAAGATCCGGTTTACCGACAATGTGTCGAACGACACCTATATCAAGCTGATGACCGATGGCATCCTGCTCGCCGAAACCCAAGGGCGGGATGGCAAGAGCGCGCTGCTGAAACAGTACGACACGCTGATCATCGACGAAGCGCATGAGCGCAGCCTCAACATCGATTTCCTGCTCGGTTATCTGAAGCAACTGCTGCCGCAGCGTCCTGACCTCAAAATAATTGTTACCTCTGCAACGCTGGATGCAGAGCGCTTTTCAAAACACTTCACCATCAATGGAAAAGTTGCTCCAGTGATCGAGGTTTCAGGGCGGCTGCATCCCATCGAAACGCGTTATCGCCCGGTGCAACGCGACGACAAGGATCGGGAACGCGATATCAACGATGCCATCGTCGATGCGTTGAGCGAGGCCCATCGCGAAGGCCCGGGTGATGTTCTGGTATTTCTTTCCGGCGAGCGTGAAATACGCGAAGCAGCGGAAGCGCTGCGTAAACATCATCCGCCCGGTCTCGAAGTTCTCCCGCTGTTTGCGCGCCAGACCGCCCAGGAACAGATGCGCGTGTTTCAGCCGCATCAGAGCAGACGGGTGATCCTCGCTACCAATGTGGCGGAAACCTCGTTGACCGTGCCCGGTATTCGCTACGTCATCGATACCGGGCTGGCGCGGGTCAAACGCTATTCCCATCGCAACAAGGTGGAGCAATTGCAGGTGGAGCCGATTGCTCAATCTGCGGCGCGGCAGCGAGCCGGCCGTTGCGGGCGTGTGTCGGCCGGTATCTGTTTCCGCCTCTACGATGAAGCAGACTTCAACAAGCGTCCGCTGTATACCGAACCGGAAATTCTGCGCTCCTCGCTGGCCGGCGTGATCCTGCGCATGAAATCGCTCAGCCTCGGTGACGTGGAGGAGTTTCCCTTTCTCGAAGCGCCGCTGCCGCGGATGATTGCCGATGGCTATCAGTTGCTCATCGAGCTCGGCGCGATGGATGAGGACAAGCAACTCACCGCAGTGGGCAGCGAGCTGGCAAAGCTTCCGCTCGACCCCAAGGTCGGACGCATGATCATCGCCGCGCGTAACGAGAGTTGTCTCCGGGAAGTGCTGGTGATTGCGTCGGCACTATCGGTGCAGGACCCGCGCGAACGCCCACAGGAGCATGCCGGCAGCGCGGATCAGGCGCACGCAAAATGGAAGGATGAAAAATCGGAGTTCCTGTCGTGGCTGAAACTATGGGCTGCCGCAGATGAAGTCTGGAGGCATGAGACCAGCAGCAAGCAGCGGAATTGGTGCAGGCAGAATTTCGTCTCATGGATGCGTTTGCGCGAGTGGCGCGACGTCCATGGCCAGCTCCACGCCTTGTGTGCCGAGCACGGTTGGAAGGAAAACGACAAGCCGGCAAACTACGACGCCATCCACCGCGCCTTGCTGACCGGGTTGCTCGGCCACATCGGCCTGAAGAGCGAAGAAGAAAATTACTACCTCGGCGCCCGCGGCATCAAGTTTCTTATCCATCCCGGTTCGGCCCTGGTCAAGAAGGCCGGGCGCTGGATCGCTGCGGCCGAGTTGGTGGAAACTTCACGCCTGTTTGCACGCTGCGTGGCGAAGATAGAACCCGAGTGGCTGGAAAGCATCGGTGCCCACCTCGTCAAGCGCCATGTCTTCGACCCGCATTGGGAGAAGGGGCCAGGGCAGGTCGCGGCCTGGGAACGCCTGACCCTGCATGGCTTGGTGCTTCAAGCTCGGCGCCGTGTTCATTATGGCCCGATGGATCCTAAGTTGTCGCGCGAAATCCTGATCCGCTCTGCACTGGTGAATGGCGACGTCGGCGAAGACTGGGTGAAAAAATGGCGCTTCTTCCAGCACAACCAGAAGCTGATGGACGACATCGAAGCGCTTGAACACAAATCGCGCCGCCCCGACGTGCTGGTGGATGAGGAACTCATTCATGCGTTCTATGACGCGAAGATTCCCGAGGGCATCGTGACACTCGCGGCGTTCGATCACTGGCGGCGCGAGGCGGAGCAGCAGGAGCCGAAACTGCTGTTCCTTGAACGCGAGCAGTTGATGCGCCACGAAGCGGCGGGCATTACCACCGACGCATTCCCGCATCATCTGGATTTGCGCGGGGAACAGTTGAAGCTTTCCTACAAGCACGATCCCGGCGCAGCCGATGACGGGGTCACGCTCGCATTGCCGCTGGCGGCGTTGAACCGCATTTCCGCCAACCGCTGTGACTGGCTGGTCGCGGGCTTGTTGAAGGAAAAAGTCGTCGCATTGTTGAAGACGCTGCCGCAAAAATATCGCCATCGCGTTCAGCCGCTGGATGCGTTCGGCACCGAATTTTGCGAAGAGATCCACGATTCCGAAGAGCCTCTGGTACGTGTGTTGATACGCAGCGTGGAAGAGGCGATTGCCATGAAACTTCCGCTGGACGCTTTTCGTCCCGGCGAATTGAAGCCACATCTATCGATGAACTTTCGTCTGCTTGACGAGCATGGCGGCACGCTCGCGATGTCGCGCGTGTTGGCGGAGTTGCGTGCGCAATACGGCGATCGCGTGACGCAGAGTTTTGTACAGGCGGAATTCAAAACTGAACTGGACGAGGGTGAATTGAGCAGACTGAAGAGCTGGTCCTTCGGCGATCTACCCGAACTGATCGAGGTGACGGTGGGAGGGCGCACCGTAGCCGGTTTTCCGGCGCTGGTGGATGAAGGCGAGAGTGTTTCCTTGTGCGCCTTCGATACCGAGGAAATGTCCAGATTGGTCCATCGCATCGGCTTGCGGCGTCTGTTCGCGCTGGCATTGCGAGAGCAAGTGAAATATATCGAAAAAAGCCTGCCCGGACTGCGCGACCTGGCCTTGCTGTTCATGCCCCTGGGCACTGAGCAGGAATTGAGAGAACAACTGGTGGCCGCAACGTTGGAGCGAACCTGCATGCCCAGTCCCTGGCCCGTGAGCGAGGCAGAATTCCTTGCGCGTGTCGAAACTGCCAAGACCAAGTTCGTGCTTGTTGCGCAGGAAATCGCGCGGCTGCTGGGGGCTATTCTGACCGAGCATGCGCAGGTGCAAAAGAAGCTTGTGGCCAACCACAAGGCGTTCAGCAAAGCGTGTGCCGATATTTCGGCTCAAGTGGCTGCGTTGATGCCGAAAGGATTTATTCTGAATACACCGTTCGAGCGTCTGGCTCACTTTCCGCGCTATCTGAAAGCGGCAGGGCTGCGACTGGAAAAGGTGAGAGCGGATCCGGCGCGCGACGAGCGGCTATTGGCCGAATGGCAGGGTTTGACCCGACCGTTTGAGCGGGAATATTTGAATCAGTCTCGAAGCGGCGTTGTCGATCCGTTTCTGGAAGAGTTCCGCTGGTTGACCGAGGAGTTGCGCGTGGCGTTGTTCGCACAGGAACTCAGAACTCCGAGTCCTGTATCGGTGAAACGATTGCAGAAAATGTGGGATGCGCGTCCGCGATAAGGCGGAAATTCGAACAACAGCACACAAGCGGCAAACAAGGAACAACACAATGGGCTTTGGCGCACTGATCATCGGCGATGAAATCATCCGCGGCAAGCGGCAGGACAAACACTTTGCCAAGTTGATTGAACTGCTCGCCGCGCGGGGTTTGACGCTTGACTGGGTAACCTACGTCGGCGACAAGCGCGAGTTTTTGGCGGAAACTTTGCGCCGGACTTTGGCGTCAAGCGATATCGTATTCAGCTTCGGCGGCATCGGCGCCACGCCGGACGACCACACGCGTCAAGCGGCGGGTATGGCGGCCGGCGTCGAATTGGGATTGCATCCGGAAGCTGCGGCCGAGATACGCGCCAAATATGGCGAGCAGATAAATCTCAATCGGCTGAAGCTTGCCGAGTTTCCAACGGGAAGTCGCATCATTCCCAATCCGGTTAACCGGGTGCCCGGTTTTTCATTTGCCGACCATCACTTTGTTCCGGGTTTTCCGCAAATGGCATGGCCCATGGTCGAGTGGGTGCTTGACCATTACTATCGTGATCGCTTCAATCGCTCGATCGAGGCCGAAACATCCATTGTGGTGTGGGAAGGCAACGAGGGTGTATTGATTGATCTGATGCAGCGCATCGAAATTGATTATTCAGGCATCAAGGTTTTCAGCCTGCCTTCATTTGGCGACGACAAGATACGCCGTCATCTGGAGCTCGGTGTGCGCGGCGACCCCGCGCAGGTGGGGCCGGCCATGACGGAGATTCGTGCCGCAGTGGCGGCGCTGGCGCTGGAATTTGAGGAACGTTGAAGTTGGGCGAGCACAAAAAAAGAGCCCCGGTACCAAGTACCGGGGCTACAAAACCAGCCCTTTGCGGGCCGGAGGAGGAGACAAATAGTTTGCTGGAGCTTTACTTAGGCAACCTTCTTGACCTTCGGCGTGGCGGTCGAACCGACTGCCTTGACCGTAGCGTTGGTAGCGGCCGTTACGTTGGCTTCGGCGATTTCGGCAACTTGCTTGGCAGCCTTGTTGATGCTGTCGTAAGCAGAGTTCGCGGCGGCAATGGCTGATTTGACGGCGGCCACAGCGACATCGGAACCGGCTGGGGCGCTCTTGGCAGCCTTGTCCAGGGCGGTGCCGATGGTCTTGTTCAGCTCGCCGTACTGGGCTTCAAATACTTTGGTCAGTTCTTCCTGGGTTTGCGAACCGATTTCATAAACGCTGCGCGAGTAGGCAACGAATTTTTCCACGGTCGGCTTCGCCAGGGTAGTTTGGGTGCTCAGCAGTTCTTGTACATCCTTGATCGCCAGCAGGCTCTTGGCGCTGGTGACGGAGTCTTCAAGAACCGAACGGGCGGTATTCAGGTTGAGTGCGGCAAAACGTTCGGCACTGGCAAACGCGGTATTGGCGATGGTCAGCAGTGATTCAACGTAGGCTTTGTTGCTGGCGGCGAATTGCTCGGGGATTGCGTAGGACATGGGTTTCTCCTTGATATCGGTTTAAAAAACTTTGAGTAGTGGTTTGCTTCACATCTTGAATCTCGCCACACCCGGTGATTTCAGGGAGTCGCGATGTTGCACTGCATCATGAGCCAAATTATAAAGAGGAAAAACCCGATGTCAAGTATTTTTTGATGCAATGCACCATATAAATTGAATTTATAATAAATAACAATATTTCAATAAGTTAAAGTTATTTTTGGCACAAGAGGAATATACCTGATGTGGTGGCGCAATAAAAAAACGGCCTGACTGAGGCCGCTTTTTGCGGGGCGAGGCTGCTTACTGGGGATCGGGCGCCTTGTTTTCCGGAGCAGATAATTCAGGTGCTGCCTTGAGCGTTGGATTGACCACGCGGCTGGGTGTTGACGGGGCCGCAGGGCCTTTGTTGCGCGGCTGGATGATGGCTCTCACACGTTCGTGTTTCGCTGAAGAAACGGTCGTGCCGTTCGGGCCGTTGGAGACCAGATAAGTTTCGGACTTCGCATCAAACGAGATGTACTGCCCACGAACCTCATCAAGCCCGCTTTTAACCCAGGCGCGTGTGAATAACTGCGTTGTGTCCACCGCGCCGTCGTGCTCAATCCGTTCGGCCTCTCCTTCGATGTATTCGTCCTTGCCTTCGCGCTTTTGACGGAAACGCGCAAGTCCGTCGGCGCCGCCACTCGCAACCCCTGTTTGATAACCGCTGGCATCTTGCGTAACGACCATTTTGTCGGCACGTATTACCAGAGTCCCCTGAGTGAGTTGCACGTTGCCTTCGAATACATGGATCTTCTTCACATCATCCACGGTGATGCGGTCTGCTTCGAGATTGACCGGCTTGTCGCGATCCGCTTTTTCCGCCATGGATGGCAAAGAGACGCACAACATACTGGCCAACATTGCCAGCAACCGGGTTTGCTTGTTGAACATGATCAATGGGTCCTATAGAAAATTCCATGCGTTCGGCCCCTGAGCACCGACACGCTTGTCTTGCCGTTGTAATCCATTCCGCTGCCGACGACAACGCTTTGACCCTGGCTGATCGTGACGGGGTCGTCGCTGTGCGCCGTTTGCTCATCGGGGTACGCGGTCATCCTGGCAGTTTCGAGTATGGTATCGGGGGCACTGGTCGCGCTCTTGTGCACGAGACGTACCTGATCCATCAGATGAACTTCCTTCCCGTCGTGGTTCAACCAGGCGCGCTTAGCAGTGATACGCGTTGGTGACTGTCCCTGGAAAACCGTCAGTGCCGGATTGGCCACCTCGGTACTGTCATCGTCGGGGAAGTGGACGAGTTTCTCGGCAGTGAGAAAGTTCTTCAAGTCCCCGGCGACGTCGAAGCGCTGAATGGTGAAATGTTCAATGATGGAGTCAGGATCATGCCTCGCCTTTGCCCGGTTCATGGGATCGTCGAAATTCGCGGCACGTTGCAGCCAGAAGGTGAGCGCGGCCAGCAGCCCCAACAGGAACAGGGGAAACAAGGTTGTTCCCAGGTTTTTCATGTCAGGTAAGTTTCCATGGCCGCGTCCAGCTTGCCTTGGGCACCAAGGATGAATTCACAGACCTCTCGCACTGCGCCATGACCCCCATTTTTTCGGGCTGCATAATCGGCATGCTGATGCAGCAGCGAATGACCATCGGCTACCGTCGCAGAAAATCCGCAGGCGCGCATCAGCGGCAGGTCCACAACATCGTCGCCCATGTAACCGGCCTGCTTGAAGCCAAGACCAAGGCTCTCCAGCAGTTTCGCCATGGCAGATCGTTTGTCTTCGACGCCTTGCAGCAACAATGTAATCCCAAGGTTTTGCGTTCTCAATTCCACCGCCCGTGACGTGCGCCCAGTGATGATCGCCAACTTTACTCCCGCGTTCGCCAGCATTTTCAGACCGTGGCCATCAAGGCTGGAGAAAGCCTTCAATTCATCACCCTGGCTGCTGTAGTAGAGACTGCCGTCGGTGAGCACACCGTCGACATCGAAGCCCATCAGCATGAGACCGGCCGCTTTGCTCTTTGCGGCATCCATCAGATCACCTTGGCGCGAAACAGGTCGTGCATGTTGAGCGCACCGATGAGCTTCCCGTCTTCGTCAATCACCAGCAACTGGCTGATCTTGTGCTGCTCCATCATTTCCACGGCTTCCACGGCAAGCCGTTTGGCGCCGATGGTACGCGGGTTGCGCGTCATCACCTGGCCGACGGTCATGATGCGCAGGTCACCCTGTTTTTCCATGGCGCGGCGCAAATCGCCATCGGTAAATATCCCCAACAACCGCCCCTCGGCGCTGCTGACCACCGCCATGCCCAACCCACCTTGCGACATGGCGCGCAAGGTGTCAGGCAGCAGCGTTGATTCTGCAACTGCGGGAATTTCAGCAGCGCCGCGCATGACATCGCGCACATGCGTCAACAACCGTCTGCCCAAGGTGCCGCCTGGATGGGAGCGGGCAAAATCCTCGGCACCAAAACCACGTGCATCGAGTAGCGTCACAGCCAGCGCGTCACCCAGCGCCAGCGCCGCAGTAGTACTGGCTGTCGGCGCCAGGTTGAGCGGACAGGCCTCTTCTTTTACGCCTGCGTCCAGATGCACATCGGCCTCTCTGGCCAATGAAGAGTCGTTGTTACCGGTAATCGCAATCAGTCGTCCGCCCTGCCGTTTGATCAAAGGCACGATGGTCAGCAGTTCGTCGCTCTCGCCTGAATTGGAAATCGCTATCACCACGTCCTCGCGCGTGATCATTCCCAGATCACCGTGCACCGCCTCGGCAGCATGAACGAAATAGGCTGGCGTGCCGGTGCTTGCCAGAGTGGCAGCGATCTTGCGCGCGATGTGCCCCGACTTGCCGACGCCACTGACAATGACACGGCCATGGCAAGACAAGATCAATTCAATCGCGCGGGTGAACTGACCGTCAAGCTTCTCCGCCAGTGCCGCCACCGCTTCGGCTTCGATGTGCAGCACACGCCGCGCCATCGCCAGTGCGCGATCATGGGTAAATGTTTGGGTCATGGACGGCGGACGGTTATCATGACAACGATTATACAAGTGTCAATCGCGACTCCATCGACCAATGATTACGCCTCTGGAACTGGTTGTGCTATTGCTCGCCATGGCTGTGCTGGTGGTGGTGGTGTTTCGTTCCTTCAGTCTGCCGCCGATCATGGGTTACCTGATGGTTGGTGTAGCGATCGGTCCCCACGCGCTCAACCTGCTGCCCGATACCGCCAGCGCCGGCCACCTGGCCGAGTTTGGTGTCGTGTTTCTGATGTTCTCCATTGGTTTGGAGTTTTCCCTGCCGCGTCTGTACAGCATGAAGCGCATCGTTTTTGGCCTCGGCGCGGCGCAGGTATTCGTGACCTTGTTGATTGCGATGTTGCTGGCAAAAGGGTTTGGCCTTGGCTGGCCGGCAGGTTTTGCCCTGGGTGGTGTGACTGCGATGTCGTCAACAGCGGTGCTTTCACGCCTGCTGAGCGAGCGGCTGGAGCTCGATTCCAAACACGGTCGCGAAGTACTCGGTGTACTCCTGTTTCAGGATCTGGCGGTCGTCCCGCTGCTGATTCTGGTGCCGGCTCTGGCGCAACCGGCGGAAATGGCGCAGACCCTGGCGCTGGCGGGATTGAAAGCCGTGCTGGTGCTGACGGGGGTGATTTTTTTCGGCCAGCGCCTGATGCGCGCCTGGTTCTTCATTGTGGCGCGACGCAAATCGGCGGAACTGTTCGTGCTCAACGTGCTGTTGATCACACTGGGCTTGGCTTGGGTGACTGAACTGGCTGGCCTGTCTCTTGCCCTCGGCGCATTTGTCGCTGGCATGTTGATCTCCGAAACCGAGTATCGCTATCAGGTCGAAGAGGACATCAAGCCCTTCCGCGACGTGCTGCTGGGGCTGTTTTTCATCACCATCGGCATGATGCTCAATCTGTCAGCAGTGGCCACAAATCTGCCATGGGTGGTGCTGGTACTGATATTGCTGATGGGAATCAAGCTGATGGTGGCCGCCGGTTTGTCGCGCATGTTTGGCGCGACCCCAAGTACTGCCCTGCGTACCGGTTTGTGGCTGTGTGCGGGAGGCGAGTTCGGCTTCGTGTTACTCGCACAGATTCGACAGGAAAGCCTGGCGGGTGATCAGGTGCTGCAAGTCGTGCTGGCGGCACTCGTCCTGTCGCTGTTGCTGGCACCGTTAATCGTGCAATTTTCAGATCGCATCGTAATGCGTTTCGTCGCGTCCGAATGGCTAACCCGCTCCATGCAGCTGACCGAGATCGCAGTACGTTCGATGGGAACCGAGAAACATGCAATTCTCTGCGGCTATGGTCGTACCGGCCAACATTTGGCGCGTTTTCTGGAACAGGAAGGCATCTCTTTTCTGGCGCTCGATCCCGACCCGGACAGGGTGCACGACGCTGCCGCCGCCGGCGAACCAGTCACGTATGGCGACTGCGCGCGACGCGAGACGCTTGTCGCTGCGGGTATTGCGCGCGCCGATGTGTTGATCATCACCTTCTCCGATAGTCAGGCAGCCTTGCGCGTGCTCCACCATACCCGTCAGTTGCGGCCTGATTTACCCGTGGTGGTACGGGCTGCCGAAGATGCTGATGTAGATCGTCTGCTCGCAGCCGGCGCGACCGAGGTGGTGCCCGAAGCGCTGGAGTCGAGTGTGATGTTGGCGACCCATGCGCTGGCACTGCTTGGCATTCCGATGTCGAGGGTGATACGCCGCCTGCGCGAAATGCGTGAGCAACATTACGTGTTGCTGCGTGGTTTTTTTCACGGCGCGACGGATGCGAACGACCATCTGGCAGACGCTGACCAGCGCAGGCTGCTTGCTGTGACGCTGGGTGAGGGTGCTTATGCCATCGGCAAACGCCTGGCCGACCTCCAGCTCGATGCCTGTGGAGCAGAAGTTTCCACTGTGCGCCGCAAAGGTGCCGCGCGCATAAGCGGTAGCCTGGAGGACGTTTTGGCGGAAGGTGATGTGGTAGTGCTGTTGGGAACGCCGCAATCACTTATCGCAGGAGAGCAGCGTTTATTGCGCGGAAAATAAAAAACCCGCCGAAGCGGGTTTTTTATTTTTGCAAAAAAGATTTTTCTTGCTCAGAAGCCCGCACAGACGATGTACTGTGAGCCATCAACTACGGCCGCTGTCCCCGAGGCTGCAGCTCCCCTGACCGAACCCGTTGGGACAACCTGAACGGAACCCCCTGCGGTGTTGCCGTCATCCATGGTGGTGTCGATCTGCTTGGCGTAACGACCCAGTACGCCGTCCATGCAGACATAGTAAGAACCACGCATGCCTAGGATGAAAGGGGCGGCAGCTCCGGCGCCGTTGATGCCGCTTTCAATGCCAATTTGGCCGCCATCGGCATTTCTGGGCAGATAGTTAGGATCATTGATGTCGGTGGCGCCGGCTGCCAGATTTGCCAGCCGGACATGCTGCCAAAATACAAAAGACTCCGACGGTGTTGCCAGTAGATCATTCCAGTTGCCATCGAGGTGGCCGTTGCCATTGGCGCCTGCACCGGCAGATGCTGCGACAGCTGCGCCGCCGCCAAATGGCGTCACCGGCGTTGCACCAAAGTTGGTGACGAGTTGCGCGGCGTTTTGATCACCGGGAAAAGCACGAAAGCGATCCTGGTAACCTGCAACGAAGGTTGATGTTGAACGAATGTCATTGATCATGTTTTTGATTTTCGCGCTATTGATCAACTCCTGACCCTTGAGCACACCACCGAGCAGCAGGCCGATGATGACCAGCACGATGGCGATTTCGACAAGGGTAAAACCAGCTTGTTTACGAGGCATTTTGTCTCTCCTTTGGATTAGCCTGAGAACTATAGAGCAGATTCCATGCCAAGACTATTTGGGGCCATGGCGGGCGGGTTTGCGACATTTTACGCATCAATCTGTCGAGTTTTCGTCAGAGGTGCCATGAAAGTCGACACCGGTCCACGTTTCGAGGCCTTTTGACAAGAGCAGGCCGTAGAATCCTGACATGAATACTGAAGCCAAGTCTGACAATGCCAAGCAGTCGGTTGTGCTGGATTGGATGGAGCATCATCGCCGCGTGCTATTGGTGGTGATGCTGGCCTTGCTCCACATTACGTTGATGCAGAAAATTACGGGTTTCACGGGCCGCACTTTTCTGGTTGCTCACTTTGGGGTCTTTCTGCTCTGGCAACCTTTTGTTCAGGCCGAAGCGCGTGTTCCCGCCCGCCAACTTGGCGGCATGATCGCAGTGCTGGCGTTGACCGTCGCTTTCCTCTCCTGGTGGCTGATGACGCTCTGGCTGATGCTACTGGCCGGGATCATCGGTGGGCGGATATTTTTCTTTCACAGCCGGATGGCAAAGGTGTTTTATCTGCTTGCCTTGATTTATTTGATGGCGGTGCTGTTGGTGTTCGCCGTGCCACAAATGATTCCCCGCTCGCAGGAAAGTGTCGGCCCGTTCATCACCCTGGCGCGCTACGGTTTTCCATTGTTGATTGTAACGATGGCGCTGATTCCGTCTGATGGTACAAATGATTCCCCAACCGAAGCGATCGACCTTGCCTACAGCTTGTTCGTCATTCTGCTGCTGGCGGTTCTGGTATTGGGCAGCGTTGCACTGATGTTGCTGGAGGGCGTGGGCTACATCGAGGCTTTGTTAATCATGGTGTTCGCGGGGGCCGCGATGCTGATTCTGTTAAGTTTGGCGTGGAACCCAAGTGCGGGATTCTCCGGTCTTGGCGCAATGGCATCGCGTTACCTGCTTTCCGTCGGCCTTCCGCTGGAACAGTGGTTGCACGTCATCACCGCACTGGCGCAACGTGAACCGGATCCGATCCATTTTCTGGATCAATCGTGCCGCGAAATGGTGGCGCGTTTGTCGTGGATCATTGGCGGCGTATGGCGTACCGAAGGCAGGACAGGAACATTCGGCGATAGCCACGGAGTCGAGACGACGTTTTCCCAGGACAAACTTGTGCTGACCCTTTATACGCAACAAGCCATGCCGCCAGCATTGGTCTGGCATTTCAATCTGGTGGCGCAACTACTCGCTGAACTCCACCGCGCCAAAAACCAGCAGCAGCAACTCAAGGACATGGCCTATGTGCAGGCCATCCACGAAACCGGTGCGCGGCTGACCCATGACGTGAAGAACCTGCTGCAATCTCTCAACATGCTCATTTTTGCCGCCGATATCGACAAGCGGGAAGGGGGCGCCCAGTATCGGCGATTGCTGGATCGGCAACTGCCACAAATCTCGCAACGCCTGCAGCAGACCATGGACAAGCTTGGGCAGCCGGAACTTGAGCGGGGCGAAATGGTAATTGCCCCCGATTGGTGGCGCCAGATGGAAGAGCGCTATGCAGTCGAAGGTGTGCTGTTTGAGTTACACGGAGAAGCAGGATCTGCCAAGTTGCCCGCCGAACTTTTTACAACTGCCGTGGAGAATCTGCTGCAGAACGCCATGAACAAACGCGCCGCCTGTGCGGATATCGAGATTCGTATCACGCTGGACGTGGCGCTGTCTCCGGTCAAGATATGCGTTTGTGACACCGGGGCAGAGCTTCCGGGTGATCTTGCGGCAGATATCGGCAAGCGGCCGGTTGCGTCGGAAACCGGCTTGGGAATCGGGCTATATCAGTTGGCCAGAAACGCGCAACTGTATGGTTATCGATTGGAACTGGTGATGAATCGTCCGGGAAACGTCTGTTTCGGGCTGGCTCCGGAATCGTGAAAACGCGATATGTCTACCCCAGCGCCTTGCGGCCAACCAACCGATATACCGTCATCTCACCTTTGCCCTTGAGATAAATGACCTGGGGTTCGTCAAATTCGAAATCCCCGTTCAAACGCTTGAATGTCGTCACGTCGGTCTGGATCATGCTGGGTATACCTTCCGAAGTGATGCGGCTGGCAATGTTGACCGTGTCACCCCATAAGTCATAGATAAACTTTTTCTTGCCGACCACGCCGGCCACTACCGGCCCCGTGCCCATGCCGATCCGTACTTCGAGGTGCGACGAATTCACCGCGAAATCATTGCGTAGAAGGTCGCGCATGGCGACCGCCATGTCGGCAATGGCCGCGCTATAGTTCTCAGCACTGCCGCCAATACCGCCAGCCACCATGTAAGCATCACCGATGGTCTTGATTTTGTCGAGACCGAACTGCTCGGCCAGTTCGTCGAAGGCCGAGAAAATCCGGTTGAGCATGGCGAATACTTGGGACGGCGACATGCCTTCGGCCACCTGGGTGAAATTCACGATGTCAGCAAACATCACGGTCACATCGGCAAATCCATCGGCAATCGTCTGGTCCGAGTTTTTCAGCCGCTCGGCGACCGGACCTGGCAGGATGTTGAGCAACAGACGCTCCGACCTTGCCTGTTCCACCGTCAGCATCGTGTAGGCGTCTTCCAGTTTGCCCCGTATTTTTTGCTGCTCAAGGATCGAGTGGCGTAACAGCATGTAAATCATGCTCGATACCGCCATGAAGTTGAGCGCGAAAAAAACAACGCTGGTGCGCAGCGGCACCGTTGGTTTGGCGAGGCCGATCAAATAGTAGTCGACCAGCCCCGACAGCGCGGTGAAAAAGACCCAGATCAGGAACCATACCAGCGATCCGCGCGGGCCGAGCATCAGAATTGCGCCGACCGGCGCCAGCAAGCCCCAAAGAACCACACCGCTGGCGTCGATGAAGGTGCCGATGCTCCATTGCATCGCGAATGGTATGAACAGCAGCAACCCCAACTGGCTGACGCGGAAAAATTCGAAATTTCCGCTCCTGATATAAATTAACAGATTGCCCACCAGCAGCAGATTGAAAGCGAACGGGTAGGTGGATGACAACTGCGGACCGAGCACCCAATAGATATTGAGCCAGACCATCGAGGTTACGCTGACGATGCCTGTGGCGAAGACCAGCAACGACTTGTTGAGTCGCAACTGTTCGTCGTCAGTCGGCTCGATGCCGGCGGTTCTCAGGCGTTCGGCAAACGTGGGGCGCGAAGTATCGGAGTTGGAACGTTTCATGTAGTGCGGTTTGATAAGGGTGACATGCCTTTCGGCTGCGGGTGAGAGTGTCTCAGGAACAGGCGGGGTGGGTCAAGGCAGCTTGCCGGCGGAAACCATGCGGTTGAACAGAATATTGGGAGAAATCCAGATCACGATGTCGTCGAATGTGGGGGTGGGCGTTTTGCTGATGAACACTAGATTGGCCGTGTTGGTTCCGCCGCCCGTGAGTTGGTTGTCGAGTTCGTCCGCATCGGCGCCAACCGCCATTTGGTTGCCCTGCGTGTTGTAGGCGCCGTTGCCATTTTTGCCGTGAGATAGCACAACGGCAGGGACGGTACTCGAAACGGTGCTACCACCCCCGGTATTGAGCACCGTCATGTCGCCCTGGGAACACAGCGCAAAACCTGCGTTTGCGGTTTGAGCGGGACAAGTGGCTCCGCCATTGAATCCGACTTGCGGCGGCTGTCGGGTGAACTCCTGGCTGATCCGGTAGGTATAGCGATTGCCCCACGGATCGCCTTCGGGGACGCCCAGCGTGGCCCAGGGCAGCACCCCGGCCAGATTGGCGCAGCCTGCTGCAACGATAGGCGTGGGTTCCAATCCCGCGTCCGCATCACCGGGGACGGCGTTTGCCCGCGCCGGGCAGGGCAAGCGCCCATTGGCAATGGCAAAGCCCAGCAAAGCCTCGCGGATATCCACCAATGCCTTGTCGGTATCGGAGCGATAGCGAATCTCGGTTTGCGTCGCCAGGGGAACAAACAGGCTGCCGAGCAATAGCCCGACGATGATCAGGACTATCGCAAGTTCGGTTAGCGTGAAGCCGCGCGCGAAAGCGTTTTGTCTCATTGGCTTCTCAACAATAATTGATCAATGGTCACGGATTGATTCTCAATAATGTTGGTGCTGCTGCGGGCATTCGTGAATCCGAGATAAATGGTGGATAACGGTTGAATATCGCCGCCAGATACATAACTTCCCGGGTTGCCGGGCAGACTGTACGTGAAGGTATTGGCACCAGTCACCGCGACAGTATACGTGCCGTTGTAGCCGGCAGGGCTGGCACCAGAAATGGTAATGCTTGCGCCGTTGACCAAACGGTGGGCGGCAGCGGTGGTGACACTGACGGTAGACAACGACCAGGTGGCGGCAGAGAGGGTTGCGATGGCGCTGATGGGGATCGAGTCCTGTTGCAGCGTGACGGTCCGGAACGGACACAAAACGGCCAGGTCTTGACTCAAATCCTGAAACTCGGAAGTGCTGGAAGCACTGGTGCAGGTATCGGGCAACGTGCCGAAGGTGTCGCCGATATAGGCCTTGGTATTGAGTATCGCGATGTGGTGAACGCTGTCGTAGCTGCGGGAAATATCGAGGCGGACGTAGATGGAAGTTGTCGGGGGGATGCTGGTGTACTTCAGATAATTATGCGGTGGCGTAGTGGAATTTTTGAGAATTGACATTCCGCCCGGGGTTTCGGTCGAAAAACCGCCGGCAGGATCGGTCGCCAGTGGATAGTCAAAAAATTTCGAAGAGAGGTAGGTCGCGGATCCGCTGGTGTTGTAACCGCCGGGGGTAACGCCGGCAATGGTGATCACTTGACCGCTGCTGAATCCGTGATTGTCCGGCGCTGTTCCTGCATGCGCGGTGTTGGATGACCAGCTAAGCGCGGATATTTCGGCTTCCTTGTTGGGAATGCTGCCACCGGAAACATAACCCCCGGGATTAGTCGAGAGCAAATAGCGGAATCGCGTTGCGGTGAGACCACTGGCAAGAACCGTGAAGACACCGTTGTATCCGGCGGGAGAAATTCCGGAAACATACACTTTCTGACCCGATGACAGATTATGTGCCTTCGCCGTATTGATGGTCACTAGACCAAAGCTGATGGGTGACCAAACGGGACATGCGGGACTGGGGAAACCACAAGGCGAGGCAACTGTGGTGCTTCCAAGTGCTGTCGCGATCCTCGGGTTACGTGGTGCAGGCCCGGCAGAGCCAGGTTTAACCATTCCGGAGGCAGCGGAGCCGCCGGGATCGCTGGGCAAAGCATAAGTGAATTGAGTACTGGTTGAAGACACTACCGTATAGGTGCCGTTGTACGCGTTCGGAGTGATGCCAGATACGATTACCACTTCGCCGACCGAACCGGGGATGGTAAGACTGCCGGGGTTGCTCGGCGCAGTCAAGGTATAGGTGAATTGCGTGCTACTGGAAGTCAATATCGTATAAGTACCGTTGTAGGCGCTTGGTGTGATGCCGGATACATGCACCACATCGTCGACCGAGAAGCCATGGACGGACGCTGTGGTCACCGTGCCTACATTCCCTGCCCAAGTGGCGGCAGTAATGGCTATGCTGCCAACGAAGCCATGGACGGACGCTGTGGTCACCGTGGCCACACTGCTTGACCAGGTGGCGGCCGTGATCGCTGCGCCGCCGGTGCCCAGATAGTGGGTGTTGTCATCGGCGCCACTTCCACCAGCCACGTTATCGGCGGCGTTACCCCAGTAGAGAAAAGCCGTGTGATCTGTATACGGGTCGTTGCGGCTGCTGTCGTAACGGGTGTCGAATTCGATGCCAAGCTTTGGACTCTTGATTCCGACCGTGGTGCCTGCCGGTGGTGTTCCGCTGGCATCGGCCGGAGGTATTCCCGAATAACCCAAGGTGTCACTCCCCGAGGCGCCGCACATGATCTGGGTGCGCCCACCGATGTTGGGTGCCAGGTTGGTCGCGCCATCCGCCAGGGCAAGGGCAACGCCGTTGCCCTTGGCGGCAAAGTTGAGGCGAAAGTAAAGCCGCAGCAGGGTGTTCATCGGCAGCGCATTCGCATTCCAGACGCAAGCCACGCCGGCGGTGCCGCCGCTACTGCCAAAAGTCACCGTTTTGGCGCTGGTGTCGACGTTGGCAAGCGCGTTACCGCCAGTGACGGATTGGGTCAAACCGGACGAAAACTCGGCGATGTCCTGGGCGAATGACTTGAAAGCGCCGGGGACGAGGCAGAGCGCCGTATCCTCTGTCGTGCTGGCCGTCGGCGATTGATAGCTGGTATTGCCGCTGAAGGTCATGCTGCTGCTATTGAGCAGTTCGCGCCCCTTGCCAGCTTCGAAAAAATCATCCAGGGCCGCAGTGGTGGATACATTTTGGACCGTGGTGCGTGGCCCACCGGTCGTCGACGTGCCACCCAATAGCAGCGCCGCGCGACAACTGGTGCCGGCAATGTTGAGGCAGGGCGTGCTCAGGTTGCTGCATACCGCATAACGATATTGGTTGCGCCAGTTGGCGAGATAATTGATGTCACTGGTGCTCGTGAGCGCCAACGCGGTCGCCAAATCACCAACCCATTTGCCGGCGAATTGCGAATAACCGGTTTGACGCGGCAGGGCAATGCCCGATGGTGCTGTGCCTGCGACCAGATTGCTTTGAATCTGTTTCTCGATGCTGAATTTGATGTTGTCCGACAGGGCGTTGATTTGTCCCGGCGGGGTAGCGCTCGATGCGTTTCTGAAATCGACGCGCGGGATGATGCGGCTAAAAATTTCCTGCGGCGTCACGGCCAGCATGAGATCGTTGTTAGTGGTGCTGCCGCTACTGCCTGCTCTCAAGGTGACCGTGCCTGCGCTCGGAAAGGCATAACCCCCATCAAGATAGGCAGCGACTTCGGTAGGAACGGTGCCGCAAACAGTGGCAGCGGCAGGCGTGCGGTTTTGTCCGGCAATGGGCAGGCCCGTCGCGACAATGACCGCTGCGGCTCCGCCATTGGCGTCGTCGGGCGCAAACACGGTAGTACCGTTGACATCCTGAAGCAGGATGTTGCCTTGGGTATCCCAATTCATTGGCGTAGCTTTGGGGTTGTCTTTGAAGTTCCCCGAGACGACATACCACAAGCAGACGCCCTCGCTGTCACGCAGATCCTGCAAGCCAAGTGTTCGGTAAGGCAACAGGCCAACCACCGTGGTTCCCGTGACATCGCAGGCATCGCTCACGCCATCTCCTGTGGTGTCGGGGCAGGGCAGGTACCCAAACACCTGATCGAGATGGCTGTCGCGATAGGCGGTAGCAAAACCGATCAGGGCTTCCTTGGCTTGCAACAATGAGGCTTGGGTTCCCTGCGTCCGCCCGGCACGCGCGCCTATCAGGCTGAGCTGACTGACTACGCCGTAAAGCGCACCCATGACCAGCAACACGATCATGATCATCAGCGCGAAACCGCGCTGATGACTGCGGCTAGCGGGCATCCCGGGCGCGCGCGGCGGGCTTGCCGACGACAATTTTTCCGCCATCGATGCCATTGTCTTTTTCACGCGTGGCGCGATTGACGGTTTCTCCAACTTTCAGATTGACGGGAGATTCGCCCTCGGCGCTCAGGGAGGCGCGCCCGGGGTCGCCCGGCGCTATTTTCGCGGCAACACCGAGGGGCGTTGCATTGTCGTTTTGCGGTTGGCCGTTGATCCATACGGTTTTTTTGCCACCACTGCGCTGAATGACACCATCAAGATGCATGGTGGCGCCTTCCAGTGTTTGTGTTTCCTGAACCTGAACGTTGAGTTGCCGTTGCCGTTCGAGTACAGCGCGTTTCTCCGGGCTGAAGAATAGCCGCCCAAGTGGCTCTTCCGCATATGCCAGGGGGGTGGCGCAGGTCAGGAAGAGAATGAAAAACCTGAATGCCGCGATCTTCATCTCCTCTCCCGAATGGTGATCCAGTCGAGTTGGCAGCGGGCTCTGAGCTGGGCAACGGCGATGGCGCCTTTGGTTGCGGCTTGCGGCGAAGTGCGTTCGATGGAACAGCTTCTCAGCCGCAGAAAGGCGGTGACCTCGTTGCTAAGATCAGCCAGAAAATTCAACAGGTCCAACTCATGGAGTAGCGGCATGTCCAGGCTCATGGGACTCGACAATACCTCAAAGTCACCGCCTGTTAACGGCAAGACTTTCGCATCGAGTGGCTTTTGCGGCGCCAACTCGTATTGAATTTCGAGCAACTTATGCTTCTCTTCCACTTTTTTGATTTGCTCGATCCACTCCAGGCGATGTTCTTCGCCGAGAATGCCTTTTTTATCCATCGCGTTATAACGCAGTATTTTTTCGCGTAACTCGATCTCTTCATCGTTGGCGCGGGCCAGCTTGGCCTTGATTTCGCGTTGAATCGCGGTTGCTTGTTTTAGTGATTTGTCGGCGACGTCACGAAATTTGAGCGAAGCCAGCACGGCACCGGCGCCCACCAGGGAAAGGAAAAGCAATAGGGCAATATTCCACTGCAAGCGTTTCAGGGCGGTGGATTGCGATGTCGCCACGATCAGAGTCCCTGCACCAAGCGCAACGAAAACTTCGGCAGTTCAACCAGAGTGACCCCTGTCTGCGCCGAACTCTTGATGGTTTTGCCCGACGCCAGGTCGAATGGCATGTGCAGGATGGTGACGGTCATGCCCTGATTTTTTTTCAGCGTGTCGACAAAGCGGTCAACGATTTCAAGAATGGCGCGATTGTCGTTGGCCACGGCTGCGGGCAAATGTGCCTGGATCTCGACGATGGCGTAATAGCTTGCGCTACCGCTCGCAAGCGTGGCATTGGGAGCGGTTTTCGCACCCGCGCCCGTATCGGGGTTCACCGAGTCGGCCGGGTTTGAGGAGGGGAGCCAGTCGATTCGATCCAGCTCTACCTGTGGCGAAATACTCAGTGCCTGACTCAATTGGTTGAGCGTCATCGTGATGGGCGGAGAATTTTTTTGCAAAGTGTTAAAACGATCCACCATGGCACGCAACTGGTCGGCGCTGACCGGCATGGCCGGAAGTTTTTTGAGCATGGCCTCATAGCGTTGCTTGGTCAGGGCGGCATCGAGTTTGACCGATTCCACTTCCTGCCCCATGGTGTAGGTTTGCAAAAAGTTTTTGGTGGCGAACAGCAGGCAAACAACGAGAATGAGCGCGGCGGCGGCATTGAGCCCGAAGCGCCATTGCCAAAGACGATAGAGTTTTCGCTCCGGGGTCGGAGCGAACTGGTAGGGGGGTGTTTTTTGCAGCAACAAATGCAGCAACAGCGTGTCGGCGTGCGAATCTGAACTCTGGGATTTGAGACCGAGTTTGGATCCGCGCTCGATCAGATCGATGTAATCAAAGTGGAGTTCGTCCGTATCGCGACACTTCTGGCGAAAACTGGCGGTTTCCGCCGGATGGGCAAGGATCAAGGTTTCCAGTTTTTTGCCGCGCTCGATCTGGCGTTGGCCGACGAGGTATTGATAGATTTTTGCGGCCTCGACTGCGCAGGTGAGTGAATATTCTTCCAGGGAGCTGGTGACCAGCGGCGTCAAACGCGAGAACCGCAACTGATCGCCTTCGAAAAAAGACTGCCGCAAACCGGCTTTGCACAATGTCAGTACCAGGGTTGGCCCGTCTTTTTTGTTCAGTGTCTTGAACAATGAATTGACCACCATGGGCGCCGAAAAAAGACCGGCCAGTTGGGTCTCTGCCTGCCGCATTGCGGCAAACCAAGGTTCGAAATACTGCGGTCGGGTCAGCGCCGTAAACAGCATTTTTTCGTCGCGCCGCCCGGTTTTTCCGCGTCCCAGCGAGATTGCCGCAGTGAGCGGTGTGCCATAGAAATATTGACCAAGACGGCGCTCCAGCAAAGCCTTGCGGTCGTTACCCGATACATAGGGGATGTCTTCGATCTGGAAGCCTTCCTCGGCGACATCGGCGAGCAGGTAGAAGACCGAGGAGCGCTGGAGACGCAGATAGGCGACGAAGTTCTCCAGCCCTGGCGCGTCACCGTCGAAGGTGCCTTCTTCGCGCAGGTTTCCGCCCTGCCACGAATAGGCAGTGATGTGGTTGGCGTCAAGGAAGAGGGCGCGGTGTTTTGACATTTTCGGAGCGTCAAATTTTCATTTTTGAAATGGTGTCGTAAATTGGACCAAGAACAGCAAGCATCACCCAGCCCAAAATCATGCCGACGATGATGGTCATCATCGGTTCAATCATTGCCTGCACGCGCTCGATGGATTCCTTTACGTCGCGATTGTAGAAATAGCTGACATTCATTAGAGCGGTATCCAGCCCACCGGTGTTCTCTCCGACGCGCAGCATGCGGATAACCAGTGGCGGAAACAATCCAACGCGCTCGAACGCAGCGGTCACGTTGAGACCATCGGCGATCAACTGACCGGCCTGCTCGAGTCCTTCGCGGATGATCGAATTGCCGACCACCTTCTCGGTGGTTTTGATCGAGTCAAGTATCGAAATTCCCGAGGCGTACATCATGGCGAATACGCTGGCGAAGCGGGAAAGAATGATCTTGCGCAGGATTTCGCCAACCATGGGCATCTGTAACTTGAATCCGTCAAAGCGATGATGCGCCTTGGGATTGGTGCGAATCGCGAAGTTGATCCCGATGGCGATCACTATCGGCAGCAGTAGAACGATGTACCAGTAGTTGACGAAAAAATTGGAAGTGGCGATCAGTATCTTGGTCTGTAGCGGGATCTGTTGCCCCATGTTTTTGATGAAGCTCACCATCTTTGGAACCAGGTAAATCATCATGAAAAACACCACGCCAACCACCACCACGCCCATGAATGCCGGATACATGATCAGCTTCTTGGTTTGTGCCGCCAATTCATCCTGCCACCTGAGCGATTCATTCAGATTCTTCAAAACGCCGGACAGGTTTCCGGTCTCTTCGCCTGCGCGTATCAGGCTGGTAAAGACTTCATCGAAGACTCTGGGGTACTCGTCCATCGCTTGCGACAGGGTTTTACCACCCTCGATGCTCTCCACCATGCCCGCCAGCACTTCGCGAAAGCGCGGCGTTTCAAGGCTGTCGCGCAGGTCGGCTAATCCCTCGATGATCGGTACACCGGCCCGGGTTAATTGCTCAAGATGAAAGCAGAAATTGATGATCTCCCGGCGCGGGATCTTGCTCTGACCGAACAGGTTGCTTTCCTTGACGGTATTGCCATTGACAAAGTCGAGCTCCATGCGCTTGAGGCGCATTTCGAGGTCCACCAGATTGATGGCGTCGAGCCGACCCAGGACTGTGCGCCCCGATGGATTGATCGCCTTGTATGCATAGAGCGCCATGGATAAAGTCGTTTACATCCGCTCCGTAAGGTCGATGACCCGGGCGATCTCTTCGAGCGATGTCGATCCGTCGAGCACTCGCCTCAGACCATCCTCCGCCAGCGGGCGAAAGCCCTTGGCGATTGCGGCATTGCGAATTTCGCGGGCGGTGGCACGACGCGCAATCAGTTCGTCGAGGTCGCCGTCAAGCCGCAGCAGTTCCATGATGGTAAGCCGGCCACGGTAGCCTTGAAAATCGCATTGGTCGCACCCGGTGGCGCGGTAGAGGATGGGTGGAGATTGCTGGTCCTCCAGCTTGAGCAGGTGGCGTTCGTGGGCCTCAGCCGGGTGGGGCTTGCGGCAGTGAGTGCACAGGCGGCGAACCAGACGCTGGGCGATGATGCCAATGATATTGCCGGCCATGATGTCCGGCAGAACGCCAATGTCCTGTAGGCGCGGGATGGCGCCGATTGCCGAGTTGGTGTGCAGGGTCGAGAAAACCTGATGCCCGGTCATCGCGGCACGGAACGCCATTTCAGCGGTATCCGCGTCGCGGATTTCACCAACCAGGATCACGTCCGGATCCTGACGCATCATGGAGCGGATGCCGCTGGCAAAATCCAGCTTTGCCGTCTCAGACACCGAGGTTTGCCGAATCATTGCCATCGGGTATTCGACCGGGTCTTCGAGGGTCATGATGTTGATCCCCTCGTCATTGACATGACTTAGTACCGAATAGAGCGTTGTTGTTTTGCCGCTGCCGGTTGGGCCGGTCACCATGATGATGCCTTCGGGTCGGGCAATCATCAGCTTGAGCAGGTCCAGCTGAAAGTCATCGAGCCCCAACTTGTCCAGCGTGGCGATGCTTTTTTGTCGGTCAAGGATGCGCAAGACGATGTTCTCGCCATGTATTGTCGGTTGCGCCGAGACCCGGAAATCCACCGGCCGGCCGCTGATGACCAGGGAGATGCGACCATCCTGCGGGGCACGCGTCTCGGCAATGTTCATCCCGGCAACCACCTTCAGTCGCACTGCCATGGCTGCCCAGTAGGATTTGTGCAATGACCTGATCTGACGCAGGATGCCGTCGATGCGATAACGGATGCGCAGGAAGCTGGCTTCGGGTTCAAAGTGAATGTCGGATGATTCGCGTTTGACGGCATCGGTCAGCAATGCGTCCACCAGCCTCACCACCGGCTGGCTGTATTCATCCATGCTCGTGGACAGTGAGCGATAGTCGATTTCACCGGTCTCGATTTCGTGCAGAATGCCGTCGATCGAGAGTTCGTGACCGTAGTACTGATCGATGGCGCGCGCAATTTCAGTTTCGCCGGCCAGCAGTGTTTCTATCCTGAGCTCATGGGGAACCAGCGCGCGCAACTTGTCGAGCGCGATGATATCGTTCGGGTCGGAAACGGCGATGGTGAGTTTTTGGTTGGTCGTGTCGTAGTCGAGCGGCAAGATACGATGGCGCTTGGCGAGTTCGCGCGGCACCATTTTCAATGCGCCGGCATCAATTACTGCACGGGTCAGGTCGACCGACTTGCTGCCAAGGGACTCGCCCAAGGCATCGCGCAGCGTGGCTTCTGAAACGAAACCGAGGCTAACCAGCAGTTTGCCGACCGGCTGGTTCACCTTCATCTGTTCCAGCAACGCGATACGCAATTGGTCTTCGCTGATCACACCTTGCGCGATCAGGACTTGTCCAATGGGCCGACGTTTGATATTTGGGGCGTTCATGTGCCGAAGATTATCCAGCATTGCGCACGTGCCGGAAAGTGAAAGATTACGGCTGCAACTTTTTCAGTCGGTCGGAAACCTGTTGTTTATCAAAACCGGCAGATCGTTTGTCGGCTGCGGACAGTGCCTGGGCATAGTACTGCGCGGCAAGTTTGGCCTGGTGCAATTGATCCAGACTGACCGCAAGATTGAACAGGTAATCCGGATTGTCCGGTTCGCCCGCCATGGCTTTGAAATAGTCCTGTTGAGCTTCGGACCAGCGATTCTGGCGTGCGTAGAGATTGCCGAGATAGAAATGCAGGAACGGCGAGTCAGCCTGTGTGGTGAGCAGCAGCTTGAGCCGGCTTTCTGATTGCACGGGATCAATTTGGCTGCTCATGCTGATCAGACTGGCCTGCGCCAGAGCATCCTTGGGGTCTGCCTCCAGCGCGCGCAGATAATAGTCTTGCGCCAGTTCCGGTTTGCCCAGGCGAAGCTGGATCGCAGCGAGGCCATGCAGCGTATCGGCATTTTTCGGGTCGTTCTTCAGCGATTTCTCGTAGGCGGCTTTGGCGGCACCCAGATCGCCGTTTTGCAGGGCATTGAAAGCGGCGTCAACCGTCGGGTCGACTTGCAACTTCGATGTGGTCACGCGGATCGGGATCTCGGGTAGCGGCGCTGTTAGTCGGGCTGGCGCCGGCTGTGGTTGGCTACTTTGTGCTTCATTCGGGGATGCGGCGGCCGGCACGGCCGGGATGTTCGTTACGGGTTCGGCCACCGGCACCGGCGGAGAGGGAATCATGGGGTGGGGAGACGCCGTTATTGGCAACACGGCGCCACCAGACGGCATCAGGCTTGATTTGGGTTGTAACTGCAACCAGAAATAGATGCCGATGGCGGCCACGACAAACATGGAAAGCACGCCAACGATGGCGAATGTCTTGCGTGAAGATGCCGGTGCCTGCTTCGCCTCGAACAGGTTTTGCACAGACTCGCGTTCGCGCCGGGTTTCAGCGGCAGCCCGCTGTTGCGCGCTCGTGTCAATAACTGGGGCAGGGATAATCGGCGGCGAAGAAAAAGCGCCTACCCGACCTGCAGAGAGCTCTTGCGTGTTCTCGGGTTTGCGTTGCGCCAAGACGAGCGCCGCGTCCATGAATTCCTGATCGAGTAATTCGAGCGTCGATGGCAATTCAGGGAGATTGCCGACTGGCTCCACGACAGACGGTGGAATTGATTGCTCACCGCCAAATGGCTCGGGTTTGACCCCCAACGGTGTCAATGCCAGGGGTTCTTGGGAAGCGCGCGAGATTGATGGTTCAGATGGATCCTTTGGAGACTGGCGCTTGGCCAGTTCCGCCTTCTTCAACGCATCCATCAGCAAACTCACTACTTGCTGCCTCCGCCGCCGATTTGTTGCTGTTGCGGGCCAGGGTTGTTGGCAAAAAAGTCGTTGTTCGGCAATTGTCCGCGCAGCGCGCGGAAGTCACCATTGATGCTGATATCTTTAATCACCGTCGGCCGCAGAAATATGACCAATTCGGTTTTTGTGCGCTTGTCGTTACGTTGCGTAAATATATTTCCCAGCACAGGCAATTTGGAGAGACCCGGTACCGCATCGGTGGCCTGATTTAGCTCGTCTTTCATCAGTCCGCCCATCACCGCAATTTCCCCGTTGGTCAGGCGCAGCACCGACTCCATTTCACGCGTTTGAATTTCCGGAACCCTATTGGAAATTCCAGAGGGAATGCTGGGATTCGGATCATTAATAAAGTCGATGACGCTGGAAATCGTGGGTCGGACATTGAGCAGGATCACGTCGGTGTCACTGATTTGTGGCGTAACACTCATCACCAATCCGACCGCGACCGATTGAGGGGTCGTCGTTACGGTGGTTTGTGAAGGGCCGGTCGTACTGTTGGTGGTATCCGATTTGATGGTGAAATAGACAATGTTATTGACGACCTTGAGCAATGCGGTCTGGTTATTGAGGACGCTGATCCGCGGACTGGAAATTACTTTTACGTTGCCAAAAGACTCCAGCAGGGAAATGGTGGCCGAAATGCCCAGCCCCGGTGCGACATAGTTCAGCAGAAAAGGTGTGCCACCACTGGTCAGCGTCGGCCCCGACGGATTCTGAATTTCTGAAAAACCGGCGGTCGGAGGCCCTTTGCGCAGATTGCGCAGGCTTTGCCAATTAATGCCCTGTTGATAGCCGTCGCTCAGCGTAACTTCGGCAATGGTCGCCTCGATCATGACCTGCCGCTTGGCGGTTGACATGACGAGATCAAGATATTCCTGAACTTTTTCATGCTGCCGTGAAGTGGCGCGTACCACCACCACACCGGCTTCGGAATTGACGATGACAGACGCGGCTTCACGAAAAGTCGTCCGCTTGATTACCGTCGTCCCTTCCGTCGATATCGAGGCAGGGTTTGGACTTCCCGCGAGATTGCCTTGCCCCCCCCCACGATTGGACGTTGCTCCTGTACCGCTGGTGGATTGCTGGTCATTTTTTTCGATCACGGTATCGCTGGACCCCTCCGGCAGAATCTTGTCGGTTTCCCGCAGAATGTCCTTGAGGTTCTTTTCCAGGGAACCCCAGAAATTATTCTTGGCTGTACTGGTGACCGTAGTGGAAGAATTGTTGCCGGCGCCGGATGATCCACTGCCACCAGTGGTTGCTGCGGCACTGGTGGATGCGATCTGGGTATTGATGGCGACAGAACTGGTCACATCGCGCGCTAGATTGACGTAATCGATCTTGTAGTTGCGCAGGAAAGGCGTATCCGGCATCACGATCAGATTCGGCCCATCCAGTTCCCAGCGCATATCCACTTGCTTGGCGATACGGGCCAACAGTTGTTGCAGGGTTTGGTCAATGGCGTTCAGCGAGACCGTGCCGTTGATACCCGGGTGGACATCAATATTGAGTTTGGCGTCGCGCGCCAGGGCGAACAGCAGGTCTTGCGCCTTCACGTTGCTGACAACAACGCTATACGTCTCGACTTTGGCGGCGGGTTTGGGTCTCGGCAGGGAAATGTCGCTCTGCACCGGCTTGGGGATTGAAGCCGTATCGGCGTCCGGAATGTTTTCGGCGCGGATATGTCCATTCGATGGGGGAGTGATGGGCGCATTGCTGCATGCGCCAATAAACGAGGCTGCGAAAACAAGAGTGAGCAGGCGCACGTGAATTACCTCGTTCATAAAAAAGGGCAATTTGATGATAACACATCAATTTTGCAATACAACCCTATGATTTCTATTGGAAGTAGCTGTGTATTTCGGCCCTATTTCAAGCGATGGGCGTGAGCGACAGGCTAGCGCAGCCTGGACACTTGCCTGGGGTAAGGGTGGCGCGCCTTCACTTTCGCCGGTAGTCTGCTTGCCGCTGCCGTAGCTGATGCGCGAGACGCATAGTCGCCATAAGTGATGCCGTAGCGCATGGTTCCGCTCAAATCGGACAAATAGACGCGGACATTGGACATGTCGACCCCAGATTTTTCGACGATCCGTAGGTAGGCCTCCACCGTTCCGGCATTGTTGGCTTCAGTCGCAAGCTGGAGGAACCAATGATTGTTGTCTGCGCTGGCAAGCCAGGCTTTGCCAGCGCCGAGATAAGTTTCCACTCCGGACTTCGTTCGCGCAACTACCGCAATCGTGGGTGGCAAAGGCGCAGGTGCCGGCATGGGCTGAGCCAATATGGTTTCTGGTACGGGCGTGGGTAGGGCTGGAGCAGACGGCGCGGTGGGTGATGCGGGCTGTGGTGGAACAGATTGCGCCATGGGTGACGTGGTAATCGGCACCGGTGCTGCCACCGTGACGTTCGGCGATATTTCCAGCGTACCCGGGAGCCATGTGCGACTGAGCGCCAACCAGGCAATCGCAAGGAAAAGAATCGCAAGCAGCGCTGCCATTCGCAACGGCAAAGGCTTGGCAATGCGTGTGGCTTTGCTGAAGTCGCAATCCTTGACAGCGGCGCGGACATGTTTGGCCGTGATCAGGTGCGTATTTTCGGAGAATGCCGCCAGCAGCGCCTTGTCGGCCAGCATGTTGATACGCCGGGTGAGACCTTGCGATGCCTGGGCGACTATTTTGGTTGCAGACGGGCTGAAGACATTGGGGCCACGGTAGCCCGCAGCGCGCATGCGAAACTCCATATATTCGGCAATGTCGTCTCTTACCAGTGGCTCAAGGGGGAAATTGTGGGTGATGCGCTCTTTCAGTTGGCGCATGTCGGGGCGGGCCAGGATGTCGTTCAGTTCAGGCTGGCCGAACAGCACAAGCTGCAGCAATTTGCTGTGATTGGACTCCAGATTGGACAACAGCCTGATTTCTTCGAGCGTTTCGGTCGGCATGGCGTGGGCTTCGTCAATCAGCACCACGACCCGCCGCCCTTCGCCGTAAAGTCGAATGAGGTGGTCCTGTAGCGAGCGCAACACGGCACTGGCGCGTGCGTTTTCCGGTAGTTCTATGCGGAGTTCGTCGGCGATGGCATAGAGGATGTCGGCGCGAGACAGTGAAGGGTTTGACAGGTAGACGATCGCCACCTGGGCCGGCAGCCGTTCGATCAGTACCCGGCACAACATGGTCTTGCCACTGCCCACTTCGCCACTGATCTTGACGATGCCTTCGTCATGGGTGACTGCGTAGATCAGGGCGTCAAGCGTTGCGCCACGATTCGCACCGGCGAAAAAGAAGTCGGTATGCGGCGTGATGCGGAAGGGCGGTTCGGTGAGTCCGAAATGTTCTAGGTACATGGCTCAGTCTTGGGTATTGGTGCGGGAGAGGGAGTCCATGCGATTGTAGAGCGTGGTGCGGTTCACGCCGAGCAGCTTCGCAGTCTGGCTGACGTTGCCGTTGGAGAGTTGCTGTGCCGCGTCGATATAGGCCCGTTCCCAGCGACGCAGGGTTTCGTCAAGGTTGAAGGCATGTTCGCGCTGAAGCGCGCGTAATGCAATTGTGGCTAGATCGGCGTTACCGCCGGTTGAGGTATCTGCATCTGCCCCGCCAAAATCCGAAGCGTCGAATTCGGCTTCCAGCATCCCGGCATCAACGGTTTCTCCCGGATGCTTTGCGGTCAGGCGGATCACGATATTCCTCAATTCCCGGACATTGCCGGGAAATGTGTAGTTGAGCCAGCGTTGCTCTGCCTCCGCCGAGAGGAGGAACGGAGCGGCGCCCAACTGAGCGGAATATTGTGCTCTGAAATGTTCAAGCAGCAACAGCCGGTCATGCTCCATTTCACGCAAAGGCGGCACGCTGATGGTGAAAACCGAGAGGCGGTGATAGAGGTCGGCGCGGAACCTGCCCTCCCTCACTTCGCGGCGCAAATCGCGATTGGTCGCCGCGATTACCCGCGCATGACTGGTGTGCGTCTGGGTTTCACCGACGCGCTGGAATTCGCCGTTCTCCAGCACGCGCAGCAGCTTTGACTGAAGCTCCAGCGGCAGTTCGCCGATTTCATCAAGAAACAGGGTTCCGTCAGACGCATCTTCGAAATACCCTGACTTTTGACCTGTTGCACCGGTGAAAGCACCTTTCGCGTAGCCAAACAACGTCGGTTCGACCAGGTTGGGAGAGATGGCGGCACAGTTGAGCGCGTAATAAGGTTTGTCTTTCCGACGGGTCATCCGGTGCAGGCAGCAACTCGCGATGATTTCCTTGCCGCTGCCGGATTCGCCTTCAATCAACACCGGAAATGGAGAATCGGCGTATTGCCGGATCTGGGTGCGCAGCTTCTGAATGGGAAAACTGTCTCCGATCAACTGGCAAGTGTGCGAGGTGCTGGCCGTGCTGACGGTTTCGGCAGAGCTGAACGACAGCGCATTGCGTAGCAGAAGCCTTAGTTTGGCAGGGTCTGCCGGTTTGGCGACGAAATCGGTGGCACCCAGGGTGCGTGCGTGGCGAGCATTGCTTTCATCGTTTTGCCCGGACAGTACAATGATTTTCATTGCCGGGGAATGCGCCAGTAGTTCGCCGATCAGGGCGAAGCCTTCGTCGGGGCGGTGTGGTCGCGGCGGCAGGCCCAAATCGATCAGCGCCAATGTTGGCGCCGGAATCATCGTGCGCAGCTTTTCGATGCCTTCGGTGCGCGTGGCCGCAGTAACTACGGAAAAGTCGACGCCCAGAACGTAGCCCAGAGTATCGGCGATCAGCGGATCGTCATCGACGATCAATAGTCCCGGTTTGGCGCTGGATGGGAGCGAGGTTTGGCGCATGCGGGGCATCATAACGCAAACATCAGGCCTGATTCGGGCAAGGATTCCGTGATACCTGTCTGCTTGCCGCCACAAGCGGTGGGACAGGCAGATGTCATCTGCTAGAATCCGCCGTCCACAAAAATACACATATAAGAGAGAGCTTCAGCCCGTGTCCGCCGACCCTCTGGTCAAACTCAGTAACGTCAACTTCGCCTACGATAGCCGTCCAATCCTTACCGGGATCAATATGGAGATCCCGCGCGGAAAGGTTGTCGCCATCATGGGCATCAGCGGTAGCGGCAAGACAACCACATTGCGCTTGATCGGCGGACAGTTGAAACCCACTTCGGGCGAAGTCCACGTCGATGGCCAACTGGTGAGTGCACTTGACGATCAGGACCTCTTTTCGATGCGTCGCCGCATGGGCATGTTGTTCCAGTTCGGCGCCCTGTTCACCGACATGACGGTGTTCGATAACGTGGCCTTTCAGATGCGCGAGCACACGGATTTATCGGAAGACATGATCCAGGATCTGGTGATGATGAAGCTCAACGCGGTCGGTTTGCGCGGCGCCAGTCACATGATGCCATCGGAACTTTCCGGAGGCATGGCGCGCCGCGTTGCACTGGCGCGCGCCATCGCGCTGGACCCGATGCTGATCATGTATGACGAACCCTTCGCCGGGCTCGATCCGATATCGCTCGCGGTCGTCGGCCAGTTGATCCGCACCCTGAACGATGCGCTGGGCGCGAGTTCCATCATCGTGACCCATGACGTACAAGAGTCGCTCAAGATCGTCGATTACGTTTATTTCGTGTCCGAAGGCAAGATCGTCGCCGAAGGCACCGCGGATGACATCAGAAACTCCACAGCGCCTTATATACATCAGTTCGTCTGGGGCGAGGCTGATGGCCCTGTTGCATTCCAGTATCCGGCGTCGCCGTATCGTACGGAAATTTTTGGAGAAGCAGCGCATGCTTGAGAAGCTGAAAGGACATTTGCGCTTCCTGGGCAAGCAGGTCACCGACCGTGTCTGGCGTCTGGGTTTCGCCGCCCGCTTTTTCCTCGCGGTGTTATTGCAATCCGGGACCGCTCTGAGGCGTTTCAATCTGACCATCCGTGAACTCTATTTCACCGGTGTGCTGTCGCTCATCATCATTGCGGTCTCCGGCCTTTTCGTCGGTATGGTGCTGGGGTTGCAGGGCTACGAAACCTTGCAACGCTTCGGTTCGGCCTCCGCCTTGGGCTCACTCGTGGCGCTGACCCTGGTGCGTGAGCTCGGACCGGTGGTGGCCGCGCTGTTATTTGCCAGCCGCGCCGGGTCGGCGATCACCGCCGAGATTGGCTTGATGAAAGCTACTGAACAGCTCTCGGCAATGGAAATGATGGCGGTCAACCCCATCGCCCGCGTTGTTGCGCCGCGTTTCTGGGCCGGGGTGATTTCCATGCCTTTGCTGGCCGCACTGTTTTCGGCGCTGGGCGTGTTCGGTGGCTATTTGATCGGGGTGCAGTTGATCGGGGTCGACGAAGGCACGTTCTGGTCGCAGATGCAGGCTTCCGTCGATTTTCGCGAAGATGTTGTCAATGGTGTCATCAAGAGTTGTGTCTTCGGCGTTATTGTCAGCTGGATCGCCGTATTTGAAGGCTATGACTGCGAGCCCACGGCGGAAGGCGTTTCGGGGGCAACAACACGCACAGTTGTGACTTCGTCGCTGGCGATCCTTGCCGCCGACTTTATTCTTACCGCCTTAATGTTCCGGGGTACTTAAATGAATAAAACCATGCTCGACCTCTGGGTCGGAATTTTTGTCGCGATCGGTATCGTGTCCCTGGCGTTTCTTTCACTCAAGGTCGGCAACATGAGCACTTCCAGCGCCGGCGATATCTATCACCTGCAAGCCAAGTTTGATAACATCGGAGGCCTTAAGGTGCGTGCGCCGGTAAAGAGTGCTGGTGTCGTTGTCGGCCGCATCAGCGACATCAGGTTTGATCCGGAAGCGTATGTTGCCCTGGTGTCGATGGATGTTGATGCGCGCTACAAGTTTCCGCGCGATACATTTGCCACCATCAATACCTCGGGCCTGCTGGGCGAGCAATACATCGGATTCGAGGTCGGTGGCGATACTGAAATGCTGAAAGCCGGCGATACGATCAAGAAGACGCAGTCTGCAGTGGTACTGGAAAAGCTGATTAGTCAGTTCATGTTCAACAAAGCGTCAGAAGGCGTCGATAAGAAATAAGTACTGTAATGTTCGGAATAACCCATGAAAAGGATGCAATCGTGAAGTTTGCCCTCATCAAACGTCTGGCCCCCCTGAGCGCGCTTTTCATGCTCGCCTGTACGCTAACCGGGTGTGCTACGTCGGGTAATCCCAAAGATCCGATCGAAGGATTCAACCGCGCCATGTTCGCTTTCAACGAAGGCGTGGACAAGACGGTCATCAAGCCCGTCGCCCAAGGCTATGAAGCGACGGTGCCGCAGCCGGCGCGTAACGGCGTAGCGAATTTCTTTGGAAACATTGAAGACGTCTTTATTGGTGTGAATAACGTATTGCAAGGCAAAGTGCCGGATGGAATCAACGACTTCGGTCGAGTGCTAGTTAACACCACGCTCGGCGTCTTTGGTTTCATGGATGTTGCCTCCGATATGGGTGTTGAAAAACATAACGAGGACTTTGGTCAAACCTTCGGACGTTGGGGCGCCGGCCCCGGCACCTATGTCGTCTGGCCATTGTTCGGTCCGCGCACGGTGCGCGACTCGGCCGGTCTGGTGGTTGATCTGGCGGCTGATCCGATTGGTGCAATCAACGATATCCCGGCCCGGAATATATTACTGGTCACCCGCCTGGTCAGTGACCGCGCGGCATTGCTGCCGGCTGACAAGGTGATCGAGGAAGCCGCGCTGGACAAGTACTCCTATATTCGCGACGGGTATCTGCAACGTCGCCGCAGTCTCGTATACGACGGTAATCCGCCACGTCGTGACGAGTCGAACGAGTAGTTTTATCAGCATATGCAAAAAGGAATCGTCATGAAATGGGTTATGGGTTTTTTGGCAGGCTTGGTGATCTGCGCGAGCGCAATCGCCGAGGATAGTGCACCGGACGTGATGGTCAAGAATGTGACCAACGAGGTGCTTGAAATTGTTAAAAAAGACAAGGACATCCAGAGCGGCAACACGCGCAAGGCTATTGGTCTGGTCGAGGCCAAGGTGATACCTCACTTCAATTTTCAGCGCATGACCGCGCAAGCCGTGGGTAAAAGTTGGCGTCTGGCCACTGCGGCCCAGCAAAAGGCGTTGGCCGAGGAGTTCAGAACTCTGTTGGTGCGCACCTATGCCAATGCACTGACGGCTTACAAGAATCAGACAGTGGACTTCAAGCCGCTGAAAATGGCGCCGACCGACACCGATGTCACCATCCACAGCAGCATCAGGCAGCCAGGCGCCAAGTCGATCGACATTGATTACGCGTTGGAAAAGGATGGGCCGGACTGGAAGGTCTATGATTTCACCATCGGCGGCATCAGCATGGTCACCAGTTACCGCGACCAGTTTTCGCAGCAGATTGCGGCTGATGGCGTTGATGGTTTGATCAAGTCCCTACAAGCCAAGAACGCGTCGCTCGACGCATCCGCCGCCAAGAAATGATCAAGGAAACCGGGAACCGTGCCGAGGTCGATGGCGCGATGACCTTGCCGGGTGCCACCGCTTTGCTGGCGGAAGGCGTTGCGTTGATTTCGCGTACCACGGATACCTTTGATCTTGCCGCCGTGGCCGAGGTGGATTCCTCCGGTCTGGCGGTATTGTTTGGCTGGGTGCGCGAGGCAAAGCGCCAGGGCAAATCAATCAAAGTGAGTAATCCGCCAAAAGATTTGTTGAGTCTCGCGGACGTGTACGGCGTTAGCGACCTGCTGCCTTTGGCTTGACCCGGCGCGGTTCTGCGCCATTTAGACGTCCCCAATGATTCCGGCGATCCGAGTCCGCCAGGTCACCAAGTCTTTCAGTGGTCTGCAAGCGCTGGCCGGCATTGATCTCGAAATCGGCCAAGGCGAATTCTTCGGTCTGCTTGGTCCCAACGGCGCCGGTAAAACTACATTGATTTCGGCGCTTGCCGGTCTGATTCGCGCCGATGGCGGAACGCTCGAAGTCATGGGCCATGATGTTCGCACCGATTACCGCAATGCGCGACGCAAGCTCGGCGTGGTGCCTCAAGAGTTGGTGTTCGATCCTTTCTTCACCGTCAGGGAGACGTTGCGCATCCAGTCGGGTTATTTCGGCATCCGCAACAACGATGCATGGATCGACGAAATTTTGTCCAACCTGGATTTAGCCGACCGCGCCGACGCCAGCATGCGCGCCTTGTCTGGCGGCATGAAGCGGCGTGTGCTGGTGGCACAGGCGCTGGTGCACCGGCCGCCGGTCATCATTCTCGATGAACCCACCGCAGGTGTCGACGTTGAACTGCGTCAGACGCTGTGGCGTTTCGTGCGCCGCTTGAACGAGGATGGACACACCATCGTGCTGACCACGCATTATCTGGAAGAAGCCGAAAACTTTTGTGCGCGCATCGCCATGCTCAAGGCCGGTCGCGTTGTTGCGCTCGATTCCACACCCAATCTGTTGCGGCGCTTTTCCGCCCACACCGTGCGCTTGCGGTTGCAAGGGGACGCCGCATTGCCGGCCGGTGTGGCCGGTCAGGTGGAACGCAAAGGCAGCTACTGGTCGTTGCCGTTGGACCGCTACGACGACCTTGAGCCGATACTGGCCCGGGTGCGGGCCGCGGGCTGCCTTATCGAGGAATTGGAAATCGTCAAGCCCGACCTTGAAGACGTATTCGTCAAGGTGATGAATCAGGGTGGGCAACCGTGACCGGCTTCACTACGCTGCTCTACAAGGAGTTGCTGCGTTTCTGGAAAGTTGGCTTCCAGACCGTGGCGGCGCCGGTGCTGACAGCGATGCTCTATCTGCTGATTTTTTCGCACGTGCTCGAAAACAGGGTGCAGGTTTATGAGACGGTGTCCTACACCGCCTTCCTCGTTCCCGGCCTGATCATGATGTCCATGTTGCAGAATGCCTTCGCCAACTCGTCTTCGTCGCTGATCCAGTCGAAAGTCATGGGCAGCATCGTCTTCGTGCTGTTGCCGCCGATTTCCTATACTGCCTTCTTCGCCGCCTACGTCATCGCCGCATTGATGCGCGGACTGGCGGTCGGCCTTGGTGTCCTGCTGGTGACCTTGTGCTTCACGTCGCTGGAATTCGTGGAACCGCTATGGATTATGGCTTTCGCCATACTGGGCGGCGCCATCATGGGCACGCTGGGTGTCCTCGCCGGCCTGTGGGCGGAAAAATTCGACCACCTCGCCGCTTTCCAGAACTTCCTCATCATGCCGCTGACCTTCCTGTCCGGTGTGTTCTACTCGATTCACTCGCTGCCGGTGTTCTGGCAACAGGTGTCCCGCTACAATCCGATCTTTTACCTGATCGACGGTTTTCGTCATGGCTTCTTCGGACTGTCCGACGTTTCGCCGTGGCAAAGCCTGGCAGTGGCCTGTAGCTGCCAGATCGTCCTGTCCGCCATCACGCTGCGCCTGTTGCACAGCGGTTACCGATTGAGAGCTTGAACCATGCTTGACCCAAAACTGATTGAAACCTGGATCGCCGCCGGCCTTCCCTGCGAACACATTGCGGTCGCCGGTGACGGCCACCATTTTGAAGCGGTGATCGTCAGCGCTGAATTTGAAGGCATGAATCGGGTAAAACGCCAGCAGCGCGTCTACCAGATCATCAAGGACAAACTCGACTCCGGCGAACTGCACGCGCTGTCGATGCGCACGCTGACGCCGGCTGAGTGGGCAGTGGCCAGGTAATGGACAAGCTGCTGATCGAAGGCGGCACCGCACTGCGCGGCGAAGTCGCCATCTCGGGCGCGAAAAATGCCGCGTTGCCGCTGCTTTGCGCCGCGCTGTTGACCAGCGAACCGCTGACTTTGAACAATGTGCCGGATCTCAACGACATTGGCACCATGCTCAAACTGCTGGCGCAGATGGGCGTCAAGATTGCACGCGACGGCAGCAGCGTCAGGCTGGAAGCGTTGGTCATCGACAACCCGGTCGCCGCCTACGAAATGGTCAAGACCATGCGCGCCTCCATCTTGGTGCTGGGACCGCTCGTCGCCCGCGTCGGCGAAGCCCGCGTGTCGCTGCCCGGCGGCTGCGCCATCGGCGCCCGGCCGGTGGATCTGCACATCAAGGGTCTTCAGGCCATGGGCACCGAGGTCAGCGTCGAGCATGGCTATGTCCACGCCAAGTCGCCCAAGCTCAAGGGTGCCAAGTTGTTCACCGACATCGTGACGGTGACCGGCACTGAAAACCTGATGATGGCCGCGTGTCTGGCCGCAGGCGAGACCGTCATCGAAAACGCCGCGCGCGAACCCGAGGTGGTGGATCTGGCTAACTGCCTTGTGGCGATGGGCGCACAAATCTCCGGCGCCGGCACCGATGTCATCCGCATTCATGGCGTCGCGCGGCTGCACGGTGCAACGCATCGCATCATGCCCGACCGTATCGAGACGGGCACCTATCTCTGCGCTGCGGCAGCGACCGGCGGCGACATCCGTCTTACCGGTACGTCAGCCAGCTATCTCGATTTGGTGGTCGACAAGCTGATGGATGCCGGTTGCGAAATCGAATCGTCGCGCGACGCGATTCGCCTCAAGGCTCCACCGCGACTCACCGCCGTCAGCCTGCGTACTGCGCCATACCCGGCTTTCCCCACCGACATGCAGGCGCAGTTCATGGCCATCAATACGATTGCCAACGGCACCGCGGTGATCCGCGAAACCATTTTCGAAAACCGTTTCATGCATGCGGTGGAACTGATCCGCCTCGGCGCCGACATCAAGATCGACGGCAATACCGCCGTGGTGCGCGGCAGCGACAGGTTGCAAGGCGCCACGGTGATGGCCACCGACCTGCGCGCCTCGGCCAGCCTGGTGGTGGCCGGGCTTGTGGCGCAGGGCGAAACACTGATCGATCGCATCTACCATCTTGATCGCGGCTACGAACATCTCGATCAGAAGCTCACCGCGCTGGGGGCTCGGGTACGCCGCGTAAGATAGAATCTTTCCTTTTGCGACGGATTCCCAGTGGACGGCATCACCATCGCCCTGTCAAAGGGCCGCATCTTCGACGAAACCCTGCCACTGCTGGCCGCAGCCGGCATCACCCCGTCGGAAAATCCCGAACAATCACGCAAGCTGATCATCGGCACCAACCGACCCGATGTGCAGGTGGTGATCGTGCGCGCCTCCGATGTGCCGACCTATGTGCAATACGGCGCCGCCGATCTCGGCATCGCCGGCAAAGACGTATTGCTGGAGCACGGCGGTCAGGGGCTGTACCAGCCGCTTGATCTCAAGATTGCCAAATGCCGCATGTGCGTTGCTGTGCCAAAGGGCTTTGACTATCAGGCAGCAGTGCAGCGCGGCGCGCGCCTGCGGGTAGCGACCAAATACTTGCAGACGGCGCGCGAACATTTTGGCGCCAAAGGTGTGCATGTCGACCTGATCAAACTCTATGGTTCGATGGAGCTGGCACCATTGGTCGGCCTGGCCGATGCCATCGTCGACCTGGTCTCCAGCGGCAGCACGCTCAAGGCCAACAACCTGGTCGAGGTCGAAGACATCATGGCGATCTCGTCGCGCCTCATCGTCAATCAGGCGGCGCTGAAAGTAAAACGCGAGTTGCTGCAACCACTGATCGATGCCTTTGGCAAAGCGGTGAAATGACTGCGCCGCTGCCCATTCGCCGCCTGTCGACGAAGACCGCAGACTTTTATGCGCAACTCGATGCGCTGCTGGCCTTCGATGACTCCACCGATGAAGCCATCGAACGTGCGGTCGTCGAGATACTCGCCAGCGTCCGCAAAACTGGTGACGCTGCGGTGCTGGATTGCACGCGTCGTTTTGACCAGCTTGATGCCACCAGCGTAGCCGCGCTCGAACTGCCCAAAGCCGCATTGGCAGCGGCTTTTGAAGGACTACCCCAAATACAGAAGGACGCGCTACAAACCGCCGCGCAGCGCATCCGCGCCTATCACGAGCGGCAGAAGGCCGAGTCCTGGGAGTACAGCGAAGCCGACGGCACGCGCCTCGGCCAGAAGGTCACGCCGCTGGATCGTGTCGGCCTCTATGTGCCCGGTGGCAAGGCATCCTATCCCTCGTCGGTATTGATGAACGCCATTCCCGCCAAGGTGGCCGGTGTTGGCGAACTCATCATGGTGGTGCCCACTCCGCGCGGCGAAAAGAATGCGCTGGTGCTGGCCGCCGCTCACATCGCCGGCGTCGACCGTGTGTTCACCATCGGCGGCGCCCAGGCTGTGGCTGCGCTGGCCTACGGCACCGCGACCATTCCGCAAGTGGACAAGATCGTCGGCCCCGGCAATGCCTATGTCGCCGCCGCCAAGCGCCGTGTATTCGGCACGGTTGGCATTGACATGGTGGCCGGCCCGTCGGAAGTGCTGATCATCGCCGACGGCAGCACCGATCCGGATTGGGTGGCGATGGATTTATTCGCCCAGGCCGAGCACGACGAAATGGCCCAGTCCATCCTGCTTTGTCCCGGTGCGGCCTATATCGAAAGAGTCGCCGCCAGCATCGAAAAACTGCTGCCGCAGATGTCGCGCAAGGACGTGATCGCCGCTTCGCTGAGCCGGCGCGGCGCGCTGATCCACGTCGTTGATCTCGAAGAGGCCTGCACTGTGGCCAATCGCATTGCCCCCGAACATCTGGAACTGTCAGTGCACGATGCGCGCCTGCTGGTGGAAAAAATTCGCCACGCCGGCGCCATTTTCATCGGTCCCTATTCGTCGGAGGCCGTTGGCGACTACTGCGCCGGCCCCGACCACGTGCTGCCCACCTCGCGCAGCGCGCGCTTCTCCAGCCCGCTCGGGGTTTATGATTTCCAGAAACGCAGCAGCCTGATCGAAGTCTCGGCAGCGGGTGCTTGGGCGCTGGGGCCTGTTGCTTCGACCCTGGCCCACGGCGAAGGGTTAACGGCCCATGCAAAGGCTGCGGAGTTGCGTTACAAGCCTTGACGAATTAGAAAATGTCGTGGATTTTATGGATTGCGGCACTCATAAAAAAATATTTCGAGCGCGGCCCCTTTAGCATTGGGCGGAAGCAAATACTGTCTCGGTGGTTTTCTTCGTCATGTGATCTTCTGGCAGATGAGTTCGTGTAAGTGGGTGAGCCTGAGGTAGGTAGCCGACGGCCTGAGGTGATTTGATTCTACATTTTCACCTCGGAAGCGCGAGCTTGTGCCGCCTTTTTTGCCTTATCTTTTTGATTTTGGGCTTCACTTTCAGATGCCTCTTTTCGGTACTTTGCAGTATCAACTCGAACCGATCCAACATCGACATCAACAATTCCATAATCAACTACGACATCCTTCATATTCCAAGCCATTCTCAAACTTGAGTCCATTCGATCGCTATAGCTTGGAAGCTGCTGTGACCTAGTGGGTTGGCCAAATTTCTCTTTTAGTGTCGCCAGAACCTCTTTGTGCTTAAGCTTTCCCAAAGTGTGAAAAATTATCATTCCGACCGAGCCGTCTTTCGTCGTTTCAACTGCGAACTGCCCGTTCTCGCCCACTATGTAGGATGGAGGATTGCTCATCCGAACTGAGTACCTGAACGAACCATCGGCGTATTTGGACTTTTCGAATGTGCACAATCCAGTACTCGTCAGCGTTGAACCACTGTATTTACATGCCGGAAAATTTGGAAGTGGGTGGCCAAGATCAACGCCGAACATCGACATTCCCGCCCACGAAGGGTAAGCCACAAAAGTTATCAACCATATCCAAAGCTTTTTCATATTTTCCCTTGAACAATTGGGGATAGACCACGATTCCCCGCAAACTTGGATGAGCAAGCACGGATTTAAGGTTCCAGGTTCGAATTAAATTTCAACCCGACCGTTGTTGTAGGCGATCCCATAATCGATCCGTTGCCGCAAATCCTGAATGCCTCAACGGGTGTGCAACTTCTCTTGCAGCCAAACCTTGATCAAGGATTGATAGGGAACGTCGCGGGAATTGGCGGCGGCTTTGAGGGCGTCAAGCAGATGTTGCGGCAACCTGAGTGAAATCGTCCTGGTCGAGGGTTTCAGGTTTGGCAGCACGGTACGCTGGGCTTTGCTCCAGTCCAGATATTCCGTCGAGTCTCTGCCCTTGGCTTCCCAAAAGGCGCTCTCCGCTGCTTCGTTCTTGAATTTCGGCAGTGTCGCTTTAGCTTGTTTGGTCATAAATAATCCTTTCCTTCCGATGCATATCCCGGGCGGAGATCACACGAACCAGCGTGCCCCCGGCGCGGAGCGTGAATGTGATGTGCAACCCACGTCCCGCATTGGTTTTACCCAGCGCATGAAAACGCAACTCATGCGCACTGTGTTGAGCATCTGCTAGCACCAATAACGGCTGATTGAAAAAAACTTCCTCGATCTCGGTTTGGCTGACCCCGTGCTTGTCGTTCTTGCGGGCATTGCCGTTGTCCCAGTCGAAGCCTTCGACACTGTCCGGATCAATCATTTATGTATATTACTAACATATACATGTTTACGCAAGCAGAAGCCTCGGCATTATTTCCCAACAATTTCCCGTAGCGCCAGAGGAGCTAAAAGCCCTGGGGTTTCGCCGCGCCAAATTCCATCACAACCCAGTCTAAATCGTTGATATCAAGTCGACTAGTCTATATACTGGTCTGAATCATCACATCGTGGGAGAGCGCCATGAAAATTGAAATTGGTTCGTATGAAGCGAAAACAAAGCTTCCCGAATTGCTGCGGCAGGTCAAGACCGGGAAGAGCTTTACCATCACCAATCGCGGGGAAGCCATCGCGGATTTGGTGCCCAGCGTGGGAGCGCGGGCGAAGGACAAGGTCGCGGCGGCGGAAAAGCTCAAGGCCTTCATGCGGGCCGATCCGGTGCGGGGGGTGAATATCAGGCAGCTCATCGAGGACGGGCGCGCGTGAGCTTTGTCCTCGACAACTCGGTGACCATGCGCTGGTTTTTTGGCGACGGCAAACCCCAGGAACTTGCCTATGCCGGAAAGGTGCTTGATGCGATGAAAGTGGGAAGCGCCTGCGTGCCCGTGACCTGGGGTCTTGAGGTGGCAAACGTTATTGCCAGGGCGGAAGCAAAGGGTTTGGTGACGGAAGCACGCAGTGGAGCATTTCTTGAGATGCTGGAAGGCGTGGATATCGAGGTGGACGCGACATTCGCGCACGCGCTGTCTGGCACCCTGCAACTGGCGCGGCGCTACAAGTTATCTGTTTACGACGCTTCATACCTTGAGCTTGCCTTGAGATTAGGTATCCCGTTGGCCACGCTTGACGAAGATTTGCAGAAGGCCGCGAAAAGAGCAGGCGTGAAAAAGTTCGGATGAACGACCTATCCTGCGAGAGTTTCCCGTAGCGCCGTGACCAACGATGCGCACTGTGCGTCGGTGCCGACCGTGATGCGCAGGAACTGGTCGATGCGCGGCAACTTGAAGTGACGCACGATGACGCTGCGTTCGCGCAGTGCTTTGGATAATTCGGCCGCATCGCGCTTCGGATGACGGGCGAAGATGAAATTGGCGGCCGAGGGTAGTACGTCGAACCCCAACTCTTGAAGATCGGTGTTCAGTTTTTCCCGGCTGCACATGACAGCCGCGCGCGTCTTCTCGAAATGGTCCCCATCTTCGAAAGCGGCCACTGCGCCGACGATGGCGAGACGATCTAGCGGATAGGAGTTGAAACTGTCCTTGACCCGCTCCAGTGCTTCGATCAAATCCGGATGGCCAATCGCGAAGCCTACCCGCAGGCCGGCCAGGCTACGCGCCTTGGACAGGGTTTGCACTACCAGCAGGTTCGGGTGGCGCTGCGTCAGCGGGATGGCGGTGGGGATGGTGCTGCCGCCGAAGTCCACATAGGCTTCGTCAACCACCATCACGGAATCCTGGTTGGCCGCCGCCAGTCGGTCGATTTTGGCCAGGTCCAGCAGGCGTCCGGTTGGGGCATTGGGATTGGGAAAAATGATCCCGCCGTTGGGTTGCCCATAGTCGTCGATACAAATTTCAAAGCTGTCGGTCAACGGCACGGTGATGTACTCGATACCGAACAGTCCGCAATAGACCGGATAGAAGCTGTAGGTGATGTCGGGAAACAACAGCGGCGCTTCATGCTTGAGCAATGCCAGAAACACGTGGGCCAGCACTTCGTCGGAACCATTGCCGACGAACACTTCGCGCGGCGTGATGTCATGGTAGCGCGCGATCGTCTGCTTGAGTCGCTCGGCAGTTGGGTCGGGATAGAGCCGCAGGCTGTCGCCAAGTTCGGCCTGGATCGCCGACAGCACGCGCGGCGAAGGGCCGTAGGGATTCTCGTTGGTGTTGAGCTTGACCAGATCGGGCAGTTTGGGTTGCTCTCCCGGCACGTAGGGGGTCAGGCGGCGGACGGTATCGCTCCAGTAGCGGCTCATGCGGTGTTGGGGTGAATGGCAGGCGGAGAGCGGCGCGGCGGTGCGCCATCGAATTGAAATGGTATCATGCAGCCGTTACGCATTTCTGCGACTCTTTCAGTAACTCTTCAGCGACTACAGGCCATGCGGCAAGCCGAAATCTCCCGCAATACTCTGGAAACCCAGATCACCGTCCGGCTCGATCTGGATGGTTCGGGTAAATCGAAACTCGACACCGGCATCGGCTTTTTCGATCACATGCTCGATCAGATCGCGCGCCACGGCATGATTGATCTCGAAGTGAAGGCCAAGGGCGATCTACACATTGACGGCCACCACACTGTGGAAGACATCGGCATCAGCATCGGTCAGGCGCTGGCGCAAGCCATCGGCGACAAGAAGGGTCTGCGCCGCTCCGGCCCCGCCTATGTCCCGCTCGACGAGGCACTGAGCCGCGTGGTGGTGGATCTGTCGGGCCGGCCGGGTCTGACCTATAACATGAACTTCACCCGTTCCATGATCGGCGAGTTCGACGTGGATCTGATGCGCGAGTTTTTCCAGGGCATGGTCAATCATGCCGCGATCACCCTGCACATCGACAATCTGCGTGGCGACAATGCGCACCACCAGTGCGAGACGATGTTCAAGGCCTTCGGCCGGGCACTGCGCATGGCCGCCGAATCCGATCCGCGCAGCAGCGGCATTCCATCGACCAAAGGGTCACTCTAGTCTTTAAGCCGGGATTGCCGTAATTAAAATGATCGGGTCTTCGATAGCCGACAAAAGGCTTGTGCACGAACAAGGGGAGACTCCCCTTGTATATCCCCCTGTATGGGAACAAGGGGACACGCCCCCTTGTAAATTCCCGAACCTTCGCTTCGATTTAGGTATTCGCCAGATGAGTCTTTGGCGGAAGTCTTCATGACTACCGTCGCGGTTGTTGATTACGGCATGGGCAATTTGCGCTCGGTCGCCAAGGCGATTGAACGCGTGGCGCCGACGGCGCAGGTTCGCATCGCGGCCGATGCTGCCACGGTGGCCGCCGCTGATCGTGTAGTAGTGCCCGGACAGGGGGCCATGCCGGATTGCATGCGCGAACTGAACAGCCGTGGTTTGCGCGAGGCAGTGATCCACGCTGCGGCGGAAAAACCCTTCCTGGGTATCTGCATCGGCCTGCAAATGTTGTTCGAACAAAGCGAAGAGGGTGATACGCCGGGCTTGGGCCTGCTCGCCGGCCATGTGCGTCGCTTCGCCCACGAGGCCATGGTCGGCGCCCATGGCACCCGCCTCAAAGTGCCGCACATGGGCTGGAACGAGGTTCAGCAGGCCAAGCCACATGCACTTTGGGGCGATATCGATGACGATGCACGCTTCTATTTTGTGCATAGCTATTACGTGGAACCGGCCGTGTCCGCCGTGATTGCCGGGACAACGCGTTACGGCATCCCCTTTACCAGCGCCGTGGCACGCGATAACATCTTCGCTGTCCAATTCCATCCTGAGAAAAGTGCACAGGCTGGTTTGCAGTTGCTGGGCAATTTCATGAACTGGAATCCTTAGCTTCCTCGTTATCTTCTTCCTGTGTTGTCTATCCTCCCCGTATGCTGCTGATCCCCGCCATCGACCTCAAGGACGGGCATTGCGTGCGCCTCAAACAGGGCGACATGAACGATGCCACGGTGTTCTCCGAAGACCCCGCCGCGATGGCGCGGCACTGGATCGACCAGGGCGCGCGACGCCTGCATTTGGTTGACCTCAACGGTGCCTTCGCCGGCAAGCCGAAAAATGAGGCTGCCATCAAGGCTATTCTGAAAGAAGTCGGCGACGAGATTCCGGTGCAACTGGGCGGCGGTATCCGCGATCTGGATACTATCGACCGTTGTCTTGATGACGGCATAACCTACGTTATCATCGGCACTGCGGCGGTGAAGAATCCGGGCTTCCTGCATGATGCCTGTAGCGCTTTCCTCGGCCACATTATCGTTGGACTCGACGCCAGGGATGGCAAGGTGGCGGTGGATGGCTGGTCGAAGATGACCGGCCATGATGTAGTCGATTTGGCCAAAAAATTTGAGGACTATGGCGTCGAAGGCGTGGTGTATACCGATATCGGCCGCGACGGCATGCTTTCCGGCGTGAATATCGAGGCCACCGTCAAACTCGCGCAGGCGTTGCGCATGCCGGTGATCGCCAGTGGCGGCATTGCCACGCTGAAAGACGTGAAGGCGCTGTGCGCCGTTGCAGACGAAGGCATTATCGGCGCTATTACCGGACGCGCCATTTACGAAGGCACGCTGGATTTCAAGAAGGCCCAGGCCGAGGCCGACAAGTTGACGGCGGTGAGGGGTAAGGAGTGAGACGTCAGGAGTAAGAACGGGCGGACGATTTTCCGCTCTTCATTCCTCACTCTTCACTCCTCACTGTCATGCTCGCCAAACGCATCATCCCCTGCCTTGATGTCAACGCTGGCCGCGTGGTCAAGGGCGTCAATTTCGTCGGCTTGAAGGACGCCGGAGACCCGGTCGAGATTGCCCGCCGCTATGACGAGCAGGGTGCCGACGAGATCACCTTTCTCGACATCACCGCCAGTTCAGACCAGCGTGACATCATTCTGCATATCGTCGAGCGCGTCGCCGATCAGGTGTTCATTCCCTTGACGGTGGGCGGCGGCGTGCGCAAGGTGGAAGACGTGCGCCGCCTGCTCAACGCCGGTGCCGACAAGGTGAGCATGAACACTGCAGCGGTAGATAATCCGCAACTGGTGGCCGATGCCTCGGGCAAGGTCGGTTCGCAATGCATCGTTGTGGCGGTGGATGCCAAGCAGGTGGCGCCGGGCAAGTGGGAAGTGTTCACCCATGGCGGGCGCAAGGCGACAGGTCTTGATGTGATCGACTGGGTGCGCAAGGTGGCAGCATTGGGTGCTGGCGAGATCCTGCTCACCAGCATGGACCGCGATGGCACCCGCAATGGATTCGATCTGGCGTTGACGCGCAGTATTTCGGAAGCAGTCGAAATACCGGTGATCGCCAGCGGCGGGGTCGGTACGCTGCAACATCTGGCCGATGGCGTGGTCGAAGGCAAAGCTGACGCGGTACTGGCCGCCAGTATTTTTCACTATGGTGAGTTTACGGTGCGGCAGGCCAAGCGGTTCATGCATGACCAGGGTATCGAGATGCGCTTATGAGTACGAGTTGGCTCAACGAAGTGAAATGGGACGATCAAGGTCTGGTGCCGGTGATTGCGCAGGACGCTCACACCGGAGAAGTCCTGATGTTCGCCTGGATGAACCGCGATGCGCTGGAGCAAACCGCGCAGCGCGGCGAGGTTGTCTATTGGTCGCGTTCGCGGCGCAAGCTGTGGCACAAGGGTGAACAATCCGGACACATTCAAAAGGTCATCGAGATTCGCGCCGACTGCGACAGCGATGTGGTGCTGCTCAAGGTCGAGCAGGCTGGTGACATTGCTTGTCACACCGGACGGCGCAGTTGTTTCTTCAACAAGCTGGACAATGGCGGCTGGAAAGATGTAGAGCCGGTGTTGAAAGACCCCAAGGAAATATACAAGTGAGGTACTCAACATGATCGATGTCGAAATCCTGCACCGGCTGCAAAAGACCCTGGTGGAGCGCAAGGACGCGGCACCCGATTCGTCGTATGTCGCCAGTCTTTACGCCAAAGGTGCCGATGCGATCTGCAAAAAAGTTGCCGAGGAAGCGGCGGAGACCATCATGGCCGCCAAGGATGGCGATCGTCTCCATTTGGTGCGCGAGGTGGCCGACCTCTGGTTCCACAGCATGATTCTGCTGGCGCAGTTCGGCGTTGGGGTGGATGACGTATTGGCTGAACTGCATCGCCGTGAAGGTGTTTCCGGCATTGACGAGAAGAAAAGCCGGGGAGTCTGAAATGACCGATTGCATCTTTTGCAAGATTGCAAAGGGAGAAATCCCGAGCCGAAAAATCTATGAGGACGACGACATCTTCGCCTTCCACGACATCAATCCGCAGCGCCCTGTGCATTTCATGATCATCCCGAAGGCGCACATTGCAACGCTCTACGATGCCGATGTGCGACACCATGCGGCCCTCGGAAAAATCCTCACAAAGGCCGGTGAACTGGCCCGTGGCGAAGGGCTGGATGATGGCTTCCGGCTGATCGCCAACACCGGCCGGGTGGGTGGACAGGAGGTGTATCATTTGCACTTTCATGTACTCGGTGGCCCGGAGCCAGTTGGCCCGATGGTGCAACGACTGTAGGAGAAAATTATGGGAAGCTGGAGCATATGGCACTGGTTGATCGTGCTGGTGATTGTGGCGCTGGTGTTCGGCACCAAGAAGTTGGGCAATGTCGGCAGGGACTTGGGTAGCGCCGTCAAGGGATTCAAGGACGGCATGCGCGAAGCGTCCGCTGACAAGTCTGCCGAGACCGAGCAGCACGTTGGCCACACCGTTGAAGGCGAAGTCAAGGAGAAGTCCAAGGGATGAGCCGGTCCGCGATCGGGTTCATGGAGCGAGCGGGCGAGCCCCGCTCTTTTTTTGCTGGAATGAAACATGTTTGATGTCGATGTTTCGGAACTGATCGTTATTGGCGTGGTGGCGCTGGTCGTCATCGGGCCGGAGCGCCTGCCGCGCGTGGCGCGCATGGCCGGTGCGTTGCTGGGACGCTTGCAGCGTTATGCCAGCGACGTCAAGGCCGAGGTCAATCGCGAAATACAGCTCGACGAAATGAACCGGTTGCATCAGGATGTGAAAGAGAGCGTCCAGTCTCTTGAAACCCAGATGACGCATGAGCTGAAACAGGTTGAACATGCAATCGATCCGACCCTTGATCCAACGTTTGCTCCTCCGGTCAAGCCAGAACCACTGCCAGATCTGGAACATAAGCCCTGATGTCCGAGATTCCGGAAAGCTTCATCTCCCATCTGGTGGAGTTGCGTGAGCGCCTGATTCGCGCCCTGATTGCCATTCTTGTTGTGTTTCTGTGCCTGGTCCATTGGGCGCGCGACATCTACTCATTGCTCGCGGGGCCGATGCTGGCCTCGATGCCGCATGGTGGCCACATGATCGCGACCGATGTGGTCGGCGCCTTCTTCGTGCCCATGAAAGTGACCTTGATGACGTCCTTTCTGGTGGCTTTGCCCTATGTGCTCTATCAGGCTTGGGCTTTTGTCGCTCCAGGACTTTATTCACATGAGAAGAAGCTGGTGCTGCCACTGGTGGTTGCCAGCGTCACGTTGTTCTTCACCGGCATGGCGTTCGCGTTTTTCGTGGTGTTCCCGACGGTGTTTACCTTCGTCAATAAATTCGCACCCGAAGGTGTTGCGGTGATGACGGACATCGACAAGTACTTGTCCTTTGTCATGTCCACATTCATTGCCTTTGGCATTACCTTTGAGGTGCCGGTCATCGTTGTCGTGCTGGTGCGGACAGGCATTGTCAGCGTGGACAAGTTGCGCGAGATTCGTCCTTATGTGATCGTTGGCGCGTTCGTGGTCGGGGCAGTATTTACGCCGCCGGACGTGTTGTCCCAGTTTCTGCTAGCGGTTCCGCTCTGCCTGCTCTACGAGTTGGGCATCATCGTCGCCGGCATGCTCGGCAAGGCCGAGAAAAGCTAGCACTACAGATTCAACTGCTGGCACTAGTCGCGCTGTCGGCTCGGCCGCTTGCCGATGGTGACATCGAGATCAATGTCGCGGGCGTTGCGACGCAGTTTGAAGCGACCCGTATGGCCAGGTTCCAGCGCGGCGATCAATGCCACCATGGCCTGCACATCGCCGACGGCCTTGCCATTCACCTCAAGCAGCACATCACCGGGTTTGAAGCCGGCTTTGTCCGCCGGACTGTCGCGTTGTATTCCGGCGACTAGCACGCCTTTGGTATCAGCGAGATGGAATGATTCGGCCAGGTCCGGTGTGATTTCCTGAACTTCCACACCAACCCAGCCGCGCGTTACGGTACCGCTGCGGATGATCTGCTCCATGACACTGCGCGCAAGGGAAGCCGGGATGGCGAAGCCTATGCCCATGGAACCGCCGCTCTGGGAATAGATCGCGGTATTGATGCCGATCAGGTTGCCGTTACTGTCCACCAGCGCGCCGCCGGAGTTGCCGGGGTTGATGGCGGCATCGGTCTGGATGAAATTTTCGAAGGTATTGATGCCGAGATGTGAACGCCCCAGTGCGGAAACAATCCCCGAGGTAACGGTTTGACCGACGCCAAAGGGGTTGCCGATGGCCAGTACGACATCGCCAACCTGTAGCGACTCGGCTGAGCCGAAGGTAATGACGGGCAGATTGCTGCCGGCCTTGATGCGCAGCACGGCGACATCGGAATCGGGATCGGTGCCGACCACCTGAGCGCTGAATTTTCGGCCATCGTTCAAGGCGACCTCTATTTCGTCGGCGCCTTCGACGACATGGTTGTTGGTCAGGATATAACCGTCGGCGGAGACGATGACGCCGCTACCCAGGCCCGAACGTCGCTGGGGTTGTTCGTCATTCCCGTCGCCAAAAAAATGGCGAAACAACGGATCATTGAGGAACGGCTGGCGCGGCGCCTTGACTTCCTGGGAGGTGTAGATATGCACTACCGCTGGCACCGCTTTGCGCGCTGCGTCAGCGTAAGAGCTGAGGGCTTTGCTCGTTGCAAAATTGGGTGAGGCTTCCCGTATCTCGGCAATGCCGTTCTGGACAACGTTGCGCGCAAGCCATTCCGGTTTGAGGGTCTGCACCACGAACAGGATTGCAACGCAAAGTGTGACGGTCTGTGCAAAGATCAACCAGAGGCGGCGCATAATTTTGTCTGGACTTGTTGAAGCGGATGGGCTGAAGCCCGTCCATTAACGTGCAGGATTAGCCTTATTGGAGAATATCAATGCTGCGTGATGAACTGGCTGTATATCTCGACAACCTGCTGGAGGCAGCACGTTTCCGCGATTATTGCCCAAACGGTCTGCAAGTGGAAGGGCGGGCGCAGATTCGCAAGGTGGTCTGTGGTGTGACGGCGAGCCAGGCCCTGCTGGATGCCGCGGTTGCCTGCGATGCCGATGCGATTCTGGTTCATCACGGTTATTTCTGGCGTGGCGAGGATGGACGGATTTCAGGCATTCGCAAGGCACGACTGGCGACGCTTCTGCGTCACGACATCAATCTGCTGGCCTACCATCTGCCGCTCGATGCGCATGCCGAACTGGGTAACAACGCGCAACTTGCACGGCGCCTCGGTTGGCGCGTGGAAGGACGTTTCGCGGAGCAGGAGATTGGGTTTCTGGGCACACTCGAAACGCCGCTTCCCGCGTCTCAGGTTGCTGCTTCGCTGGAGCATTCATTGGGCCGGGCTGTCATATTGGCAGGCAACTCCGACCGCATGGTATCTCGGCTGGCCTGGTGCACTGGCGGGGCTCAGGGTTATCTTGAGCAGGCGATTGCAGCGAGTGCTGATCTCTACGTGAGCGGCGAAATATCCGAACAGACGGTTCATCTGGCACGGGAATCGGGTGTGCCTTATATCGCGGCCGGGCATCACGCCACCGAACGTTATGGCGTAAAGGCGCTTGGCGAACATTTGGCGCAACACTTCGGCATTGCCTGTGATTATGTCGACATCGACAATCCGGCATAGGTTGACGCCGCGCTTTCTTCAGTGCGCAGCATGGCCAGCAAGAGCACAATTTCCTCTACCACCGGAGGCGGGAAACCTTCACGCGTGCCGTTGCGATTATCGGCCAGCAGGCTGAGCAGATATTCGCTGCATTCCGGCGTCGGCCAGAGTTTTTTCAACTGCGCAGTAATGTGTGGGTAGTTTTCCAATGATGCGTCGCGATTGCCACCATTATTGTTTTCATTCCAGTTCTCGGGTTTGATATTGAAGGTCGAGTGGACTTCTTCGGCAGCTTTTTCGAACTCAACCCGCTTGCCCGTCTGGCGATAAACCGTGAGCAGCCTTAACCAATGCGTCAGCGCCTGGCGCGGGTTGGTGCGGATGTGCTCGACCAGTCCCTGTGCCGCGCCATCTGCGAGCCCCATTGAGGTCATGACATCTGCCAACTCAAGCGCGTCATCCCGAAGCGATGGGATTTCGATAGCATCGGCCAGTTCTTTTCTTGACGGCCGGCTGCGCAAGAATTGCCGCCGCAGATATATCGCCACCACTGCGGCGATGAGTCCGCCAATCGCCAGGGAGATCGCGCGCACTATCGGAACCGGAGTTGAGATGTCCGGCGTGGAAGGTGGTTTTGACAATGGCCTTGGCGCAACGGTTGTGTGCGCTGCTATGCCCTCAGCCTGCGGTGCCGCAGGGCTCGATAAAGAAGGAGTGGCAGCAGTCGCCTCGCTTCGAGGCACATCAGGCATGCCCCGGATGATGTGGGTGATTTCGGCAATCAGTTGCTCAACATGGTTTAACCGGGCCAGGGTTTCCTCAAGCAGGTTGGCATAACGCACCGGGGGTAGCGGCGGCGTTTTGACTGATGGAAGAGTTGGACCGGGCATAGTCTCGACGATTGCGCGCAACTCCTTGGTTGTCTGAGTCATGCGGACGACACGTGTCGTTAACTCGTATTCGAGCCGAAGTGGTACCTCGATGGCGGAAGAGTCATGCGGGGCAGATTCCACGACGGTTTTTTCGGATTTCGGCCCTATGCTGTAGGAAGCTTGCAGGCTGGTTTCGGCATGACTTTGCGTGGTGCACCCGATTGCCGAGAATGCGGCTAGTCGTGCGATGAATAAGGCAAATGGAAAAGAAGACCTGCTAATCCGCATCATGGAAAAACCCCAACCATTGAATGTCCGACGCATGCGTGCGTTCAGCTTTTTTTAATCCTGTCACTGAAAGACTTTCGCAGCTTGGCCACTTTGGGTGCCACGATATAAGCGCAATAGGACTGATTCGGATTGTTGAAAAAATAATCCTGATGGTAATCCTCGGCCGGCCAGAACGTTGGGGCAACGAGTACCTCCGTCACAATCGGGTCGGGCCAAACCTTGTCCGCACCGAGTTCTGTTATCAAATCCCGGGCGATACGCGCCTGTTCATCCGAGTGGGTGAATATCGCGGAGCGGTACTGCGGCCCGACGTCATTGCCCTGCCTGTCGTGGGTGGTTGGGTCATGCGCCGCAAAAAATGCCAGCAGCAGTGTTCGATAATCGATCTTCGTCGGATCGAAACTGAAGCGCACCACCTCCACATGACCAGTGGTTCCGCCGCATACTGCGCCGTAGTCGGGGTTTGTCACGTGGCCACCGCAATATCCCGACTCTGCGGTCGCGACGCCTTCAAGCTGTTTCAGCGCTGCTTCCACGCACCAGAAACATCCACCGCCTAAAGTTGCCGATTCGAGCATGGTCTATCCTCCAAAGTATGTTGTCGATAATATGCCGCATGGAAGGCCAACAACTATAATCGTTTTCAAATCCGGCTTGGCTGTTGCAAGTCTGGAGCGTCGCGGGGGAAACCATGTCTCATCCCATGTTCGAGAAGCATTCAGCCTTGTTGCACAAGGCCGTCGTTGCGGTCGAAATGCGCGAGTTCTGGAGCCCCTTTTCGGAAAGCCCTGCGAGTTATGGTGATAACGCGATTGAAAAAGGTCGTATCGCCTTCGAGGCTTATCGTGATGCCTCCTTCTATCTGGATCAACCCGGCGTAGTTGGGCGCGGCGGCGAAGAGATTTCTCCATATGGCTTGCCGCTCAATGTCACTTATCCGTTATGCAATCCGGATGCGTTGATCATTGCCGCACGAATGGCGATGCATGCATGGACCAAGGCGGGCGCCGACACCAGAGCCGGCGTATGTCTGGAAATACTTTCTCGCCTCAACGAGAACAGCATGGAGATGGCTCAGGCCTTGATCCACACGACCGGACAGCCTTTTGCCGTGGCGTTTCAATACTCGACGGTCAGTGCCCAGGGTCGCGGCCTCGAAGCGGTCGCTGTTGCCTACCGGGAGATGAGGCAGGTGCCGGCGTCAGTAATCTGGGAGAAGCCGCAGGGAAAGAATCCGCCGCTGAAAATTGAAAAATCTTTCACTGTCACACCACGTGGCGTCGCTCTGGTCATTGCGTCTGCCGTTGCGCCGACATTGAATAGTTATCCTGCACTGTTTGCCAATCTTGTGACGGGCAATGCAGTGATCATCAAAGCCCATCCTGAGGTCATCCTGCCGCTGGCGATTACCGTGGCGGTGGCGCGCCAGACCTTGAAGGAGGCAGGCTTTGACGCGAACCTTGTGACCCTGCAGATCGACGATGCGGCGACGCCAGTGGGCAAACTCCTGGCGCTCAAACCAGAAATCCGCATCATCGATTCCACAGGAAGTTCCGGGTTCGGTGAATGGATTGAGGAGCATGCCACCCATGCTGCAGTGTTTACCCAAAAGTCGAGCGTGAATTGCGTAGTGGTGGACTCCACCGACGACTACAAAGGCATGTTGCGTAATTTAACGTTGAGCCTGTGCCTGTATTCGGGGCAGATATGTACTGCGCCAAGGGTACTGCTGGTGTCGCGGGAAGGCGTGCAAACTCGGGACGGACTGGTTTCCAGTGAGCAATTTGGCAGGGATATGGCCTTCGCCATTGGCAAACTGGTGGAAGACCCGGCACGTGCCGTAGAGGTATTGGGCGCGCTTCGCTCCCCGGAAACCCTTGATCACATCAATGCTGCCCGCGACTTGGGCGAGGTACTGCGGGATTCATTTCCTCTTGCACATCCGCACTGGCCGGAAGCCCGGGTGCATACCCCTTTGTTGCTGAAAGTTCCGGTCAGCGATGAGGCTACCTATGCGAGAGAGCACTTTGGTCCGGTTCTCGTGGTCGTTGAAACCGGAACCAGCGCGGAAAGCCTGGCCATTGCGGAACGTGTGATGCGTGACAAAGGTGCCTTGACGTTCGCGGTATATTCCACCAACCCCCGTTTGCATGAATTCTCCGCCGAAATATCCTTGCGCGTCGGTGTTGCCCTGTCACTGAACCTGACAGGCGGATTGCTGATCAATCAGGAGGGCGGCTTTTCCGACGTGCACGGTAGCGGCGCGAACCCTTGCGGTAGTGCCGCCCATATTGACAGCGCTTTTGTGACCAGACGCTTCCAGATTATCGGTGCGCGCCGCCAAGTTGCCGGTGACGCTCCATAAACGCTTGAAATCATTGCGCTTAAAATGGCGCCCCGACGGTGCGATACCATGCGCGGCAGCGCGCCTTAGGTGTGGCGCATTCCTGTCTCTACCCGTAATGAGGCCTGCGCTGCAACACTGCGCTGGCGGTAAGGCTCCCAAATAAACAATCGCAAGGATGATGCATGAAAATCCATGAGTATCAGGGTAAGGAAATCCTGAGGAAGTTCGGTGTTGCCACCCCGCGCGGCATTCCCTGTTTCTCGGTCGATGATGCCGTCAAGGCCGCACAAACACTGGGCGGTAAGGTATGGGTGGTCAAGGCTCAGATTCATGCCGGCGGTCGTGGCAAGGGTGGCGGAGTGAAAGTCGCCAAATCGCTTGACGAAGTGAAGCAATACGCCGGTCAGATACTCGGCATGCAATTGGTGACCCATCAAACTGGTCCCGAAGGACAGAAGGTTCGCCGCCTGCTGGTCGAAGACGGCGCAGATATCAAGAAGGAGTATTACCTCGCCGCATTGACTGACCGCGCCACGCAAAAGGTGGCCATTATGGCGTCGAGTGAAGGCGGGATGGACATCGAGGAAGTCGCCCACAGTACGCCGGAAAAAATACTCAAGGAGTTTATTGATCCTCTCGTCGGCATGACCGACAAGCAGGCCGAAAATCTGGCGCGTGGCATCGGGGTGCCTGCGGAGTCAATCGCCCGGGCAGTCGACCAGATCAAGAAACTGTATACCTGTTACATGGAAACCGATGCTTCGTTGGCGGAAATAAATCCATTGATCCTTGAAGGCAACGGCGATATCAAGGCACTCGACGCAAAGTTCAACTTTGATTCCAATGCCTTGTTTCGGCATCCCGAAATCGTGGCTTACCGCGATCTGGATGAAGAAAACGCCGATGAAATCGAGGCCTCGAAATTCGACCTGGCCTATATCTCGCTGGACGGCAATATCGGTTGCCTGGTGAATGGTGCCGGCCTGGCGATGGCGACGATGGATACCATCAAGCTGTTCGGCGCCGAGCCGGCCAACTTCCTTGACGTGGGCGGCGGGGCTACCGCCGAGAAGGTGACCGAAGCCTTCAAGATCATGCTCAGAAACCCCAAGGTCAAGGGCATCCTGGTGAATATTTTCGGCGGCATCATGCGCTGCGACACCATCGCTGCCGGTGTGGTTGCCGCAGCCAAGGAAGTCCATCTGAGCGTGCCGCTGGTGGTACGCATGAAGGGCACCAATGAGGATGTCGGCAAACAGATTCTCAAGGATTCCGGCCTGCCCATCATTTCCGCCAATAGCATGGCCGAAGCGGCCGAGAAGATTGTCGCTGCGGTCAAGTAAGGAGCAACTGAATGTCGATTCTGATCAACAAGAACACCCGGGTCATTACCCAGGGCATCACCGGCAAGACCGGCCAGTTTCACACCGAGAAATGTCAGGAGTACGCCAACGGCAAGAATTGCTTCGTTGCCGGCGTAAACCCGAAGAAGGCCGGCGAGAGCATTTTCAATATTCCGATCTATGGCTCCGTCAAGGAAGCCGTGAAGGCAACCGGCGCCACCGTATCCGTCATCTATGTGCCACCTGCGGGTGCCGCTGATGCCATCTGGGAAGCAGTGGAAGCCGATCTGGATCTGGCAATCTGCATCACCGAGGGAATCCCCGTGCGGGACATGCTGATGGTCCGCAACAAAATGAGGGCCAAGGAAGCTGCTGGTGGCAAGAAGACTTTGCTGTTGGGGCCCAATTGCCCCGGTTTGATTACTCCGGATGAAATCAAGATCGGCATCATGCCTGGCCACATTCACAGAAAAGGTCGCATCGGCGTGGTTTCCCGTTCCGGAACCCTGACCTATGAAGCTGTAGGTCAATTGACCGAGATCGGGCTGGGTCAGTCCTCCGCGGTTGGTATCGGTGGCGACCCGATTAACGGGCTCAAGCACATCGAAGTCATGAAAATGTTCAACGACGATCCGGAAACCGATGCCGTCATCATGATTGGCGAGATCGGCGGTCCTGACGAAGCCGACGCAGCGCGCTGGTGCAAGGCAAACATGAAGAAGCCGATCGTCGGGTTCATCGCCGGCGTTACCGCACCTCCAGGCAAGCGCATGGGGCATGCCGGTGCGTTGATCTCGGGCGGCGCCGATACTGCCGACGCAAAGCTTGCCATCATGGAAGAGTGCGGTTTTACAGTGACGCGTAATCCTTCTGAGATGGGGAAGCTGCTCAAAGCAATGCTTTGATCTGGTTATTTGCGAC